>JAYKIK010000216.1:0-4942 GCA_035284725.1 Synechococcus sp. | reverse complement strand
CGAAGGTTGTTTCCAAATCAGTTCACATGGTGGACTTGACCATGGCACTATTTGCTAGATTTAGAGTCAATGGCAGCATTGATTTGCTACGCAACTGGCGTTTATCATTACTCACTTGATACTCTCGAACAATATTTCACCATGTGGTACGGCGTTTATGATATCGAAGATCGCATTCTCACCTATGGCTGTGCTGGTCACCCACCGGCCGTACTGGTCAAATCCGGTGCTAATGAACCGCCCCAATTGCTTAAGAGCCGGGGTTTCCCCGTCGGAATCTTACCGCCAGATTTAAGTGCTTACGAAGAAAATAGTATCTACCTACCGTTTGGTTCCCAGCTTTATCTTTTCAGTGACGGTGCCTACGAAAATCCGCAATCCCAAAAACCACGAGAACAGTGGCAGCGTTTTTTGAATTATCTCCAGCAATTTCAGGGGAATTCCCTCCAACCACTGATCCAAACCCTGGGCGATCGCCTCCACAGCAATCATTTTGATGACGACTTTTCTCTACTTCGAGTGACCCTCTAGGGGAGTTAGCGTAACTTTGCCGCCGTCCGGAGAATTTGTCCTGCCAGGATCGCCGCCCCAAAGCCATTATCAATGTTCATCACACCAATGCCCGCCGCACAGGAATTGAGCATTGTCAGTAAGGCCGATACCCCCCCGAAACTAACCCCATACCCCACACTGGTGGGCACTGCAATCACTGGGCAATCTGCTAAACCAGCCACCACACTGGGTAAGGCTCCTTCCATACCCGCAACGGTAATCAACACATCGGCTTCCGCAATGACATGGCGGTGGCTCAAAAGACGATGAATTCCGGCAACCCCCACATCCCAGAGACGTTTGACCGCAAAACCGGATAATTCGGCAGTGACCGCGGCCTCCTCAGCCACGGGGAGATCGGCAGTACCCGCCGTCAGAATCGAAATAGTCCCCCCATAACGCACCTGAGGCATTTCCTGAATCAGGGCACAGATACGGGCTTCAGGGTAGTAGGTAAGGTTATGAACTTTGGGTTGCAGTTGATGGTAGGTGTCTACGTCAATGCGGGTAGCCATCACAACCGGATGGCGATCGCCCATCACCTGCATAATCTTGGCAATTTGTGCTGGGGTTTTACCAGGCCCCCAAATCACCTCGGGGAAGCCCGTGCGCAGCTGACGGTGGTGATCGATTTTGGCAAAATCACCTACGGATTCGAAAGCTAAATCCTTCAGTTGAGTGAAGGCAGCTTGGGGACTAACGCGACCTTGGGCAACAAATTCGAGTAGCTGTTTGAGGGCCTCGGGATCGCTCATGGATAAATCTAGCGGATGTTAATGGCGAATCTAATTAAGGGCCAGCCACTTTTGGCCATCAAGGCGCTGGAGCACATAGCCGACCATCAGGGGCAAGCTCACCCGTCGTTCGTCGATCATGAAAGATTCTAGGGTGCTGTGGGGGCAACCATCAGTGGCAAAAGACCAGGCTTTTTGACCTTTGATATCGGCATCAATGAAGTAGAGAATGAACTGACGTTTATTGTTCAGCCAGCTCCCTTGGATTTGCCAGCAGCTTTGGGATTCGAGACCTTTGATGGGAATATTCGTCTCAACAAATTTCAGACCCATATCACTAATCCCGTTTTCTTGCAGAGCAGTTTGCAGATCGGGGATAAAGTGGTTTTCGATGAATTCTGTAAAGGGCTTGTCCTCCACTGCTGGAGGCTTTTCTTTTTTAGCGGCGGCGGGGGCTGCTTTGGGCTTGGGATCAGTAGTTTCTGCCATAATCTGCCGAAAAATTGAAGGGTCTCACGCAAGGCAAAGGATTTTTGCTCTTTTTCATTTAAGCACATCGAAGTTTAGCGTGGGGGACATGGCACAATGGGGTGACAATTTTTTCGTTAGCCAAGTTTGCAGGAGATAATTCGTGGGGCGATCGCGCGTTCGACAGCATGTTAATCCTTTAACGGATAAATATCAGCAGGTGTTTCAGATGCCGGACTGGTCTGGAATTCTGGCGGCTCCCCAAGCACCTTTACACCTTGATATTGGCTGTGCGCGGGGACGGTTTATCCTGGAGATGGCCCAACGGTTTCCGGAGCGAAACTTTGTCGGCGTGGAAATTCGCGAACCCCTGGTCGAAGATGCGAATCAGATTCGGGATGAACTGGGGCTGAAAAATCTCCATTACCTCTTTGCCAATATCAATACCTCCCTCCAGGTGCTGCTAGAGTCTCTACCGCCGGATACCCTGCAATGGATTACGATCCAGTTCCCTGACCCCTGGTTTAAGAAGAAGCACCATAAACGTCGCGTTGTGCAACCGGATTTGGTGGATATTTTGGCGAAACATACACCCCAAAGTCTGATTTTGTTCTGTCAATCGGACGTTGAGGAAGTGGCCTTAGAAATGCGGGAAAAATTCCTTGAACATGAGAGTTTTGTCCTCGCCCATGACTCCTTTTGGTTGGGGGAGAATATTTTTCCGGTGCCGACGGAACGGGAAGTGGCCACCTATAACAAAGGGGAACCCGTTTACCGTTTTCTACTCCACAAAAAAGAGCACCCCTAAACTGTGGGAAAACTCCCAAAAAATTTTGCCTAGTCCGTCTGCGAAAATACCCAAGTCCTGACCGAATTGTCCATTACGGATAACCACGTTGTGGCGTAAATGTACCAATCTCTACAATGGGGAAATATAGCTTTCTGCGGATAACACTGCCATGAGCATTAAAGATCAACCCCCCTCTCGACCAAGGCAAATCGGTTCCCTGCTTCTGTGGCTGACAGGGTTATTTTTCCTGGTGAATGCTTTTTTTCCGAACTTGTTTGGGAATCCAGTGCCCCAGGTGCCCTACAGCCTATTCATCAATCAAGTCGAAGATGGCCAGGTGGCCCGGGCTTCCGTAGGCGATCGTGAAATTCGTTACCAACTCAAAGCCGAGGGCGAAGACCAACAGGGGACGATCCTGCGGACAACCCCTATTTTTGACCTCGACCTGCCCAAGCGCCTAGAAGCCAGTGGCGTTGAATTTGCCGCACCGCCCCCAAAAAATAATTTCTTCGGTAATATCCTCGGTTGGGTGATTCCACCGATTATCTTTGTGGCAATCTGGCAGTTTTTCATCGGCCGCGGTGCCGGTGGTGCCAATGGGGCTGGTGGTGCCCTGGCCTTCACCCGCAGCAAAGCGAAAGTTTACGTCGAAGAAGAAGCAACAAAAATCACCTTTGACGACGTGGCTGGGGTTGAGGAAGCGAAAACCGAACTCACAGAAATTGTTGAATTTCTGAAAACGCCCCAACGTTACACGGCGATCGGTGCCAAAATTCCCAAGGGTGTGTTGCTCGTTGGCCCTCCGGGAACTGGTAAAACCCTCATGGCTAAGGCCGTGGCAGGGGAAGCGGGCGTACCGTTCTTTAGTATTTCCGGATCGGAGTTTGTAGAACTCTTTGTGGGTGCTGGGGCCGCCCGGGTGCGGGATCTGTTCGAGCAGGCTAAGAAAAAAGCCCCCTGCATTATTTTCATTGACGAACTCGATGCCATCGGCAAGTCCCGAGCTAGTGGTGGGATGATGGGCGGCAATGATGAACGGGAACAAACTCTAAACCAGCTCCTCACGGAAATGGATGGCTTTTCAGCGGGGGATGCAACGGTAATTGTCCTTGCGGCAACGAACCGCCCGGAAACCCTCGATCCGGCTCTGCTTCGTCCCGGACGTTTTGACCGTCAGGTACTGGTGGATCGCCCGGATTTAGGGGGTCGTTTGAAGATCCTGGAAATTTATGCCAACAAGGTGAAACTTGACGAGGCAGTTAATCTCAAGGAAATTGCCACTCGAACCCCTGGGTTTGCCGGGGCAGATCTAGCGAACTTAGTGAATGAAGCCGCTTTGTTAGCAGCACGCAATAAACGAGAGAAAGTGACCCAGGCAGATTTTGCTGAGGCCATTGAACGGGTGGTGGCTGGTTTAGAGAAGAAAAGTCGCGTTTTATCCGATAAAGAAAAGAAAATTGTTGCTTACCATGAGGTGGGTCATGCCCTGGTGGGTGCCCTGTTACCTGGGGGCGGCAAGGTAGCGAAAATCTCCATTGTGCCCCGGGGGATGGCGGCCTTGGGCTATACCCTGCAGATGCCCACGGAAGATCGTTTCCTGATGGATGAGCGAGAAATGCGGGATCAAATTGCAACGCTGCTGGGGGGGCGTTCGGCGGAAGAAATTGTCTTTGGGTCGATCACCACTGGCGCGGCCAACGATCTACAACGGGCGACAGATCTGGCGGAACGGATGGTCACCACCTACGGCATGAGTAAGGTGTTAGGGCCCCTGGCCTATGAACGGGGTTCCCAGAATAACTTCCTGGGGGACAGCATGATGAATCCCCGGCGGATGGTTAGTGATGAAACCGCCAAAGCCATTGATGCGGAAGTGAAAGAAATCGTCGAGACGGCCCATGATCAGGCGATCGCCATTTTGCGAGCTAACCGTGACCTCTTGGAAACTATTTCCCAGAAAATCCTTGATACGGAGGTGATTGAAGGGGAGGAACTCCAGGTACTCCTTGAGCAAGCTATTAAACCGGAGGCGATGGCTGAGGTCTAAAGATTTGTTTCAGCCCTGATTTTTGATATGACTGGTAGTCCCTATATCCTTGGTGGAAGTAGGGATTTTTTGTTATCTGGTTGTGCTTATTGCACGATCACTGAACTACAGGGTTGCCGCCTGGTACGGAAATACTGGCGGGAGGCATATTGACCGACGGGATTGCAGGGGGGGCTGTGGGGATGATTTCCGTGTTGGTGAGACTGCCTGGAGGAGTCGTCATCGTTGGCACTAGGGTGGGGGATGTTGCGTCTGGAGTCGCTGGTGTTGGTGCAGCGGGCGTAGGGACAGCCGGACTTTCTGGGGTACCAGCAAGCACAGGTTGATTCATGTTGAGGAGAACTGCGGCTT
>JAYKIK010000215.1:0-6962 GCA_035284725.1 Synechococcus sp. | reverse complement strand
GCGGCAGCAACGGACAGACTCTGAACAGAACCATCATCAAAGAAAGTTGCAGCGGCACCGGCGGCAAGACCACCTTCGCCAGCTTGGGCAGTGGAAGCGAGACCGATGGAGAGAGCACCAGCAGCGGCCAGTGCGAGGGAAAGTTTTTTCATAGTAAGAGTAAGCTCCAAAAACTTAGTATTCCAGAAGCAACGGCTTTTTTGAAAAAAAACAGTAATACCCTGGGGATTTGATTGCATAGTTTGGGTGGCTGTAGAGCACCAAAGTTTAGTACTTATGACAAATGGCCACCACAGTAATGGCATTTGAGGCAACGGGGGGAAGTGTGTATCTGCTGCCAGGGGATGGACAACAGGACAGCCCCCAGCAAGTGCCGGCATTAACCGCTGCGCCAGCGGCCCAGGTAATCGCAAAAGCGATCCCCCCAGTGACGACGGCCTCGCCGAATACCGACAGCGGATTCCCCACTTCCCCCACGGAAGCCAATCGTCCCCTATCTTCTCCTCAGACCTTCCCAGCTCTAATTGCCCAGGTTCCCACAGTGGGGGCCAGCCCCACAGCAACGGGTCTCTCTAATGCCGAACTGTTACAGCTTGTAACATTGCTGTCTAGCCTAGGGGATTTATCTGCGCTCCAGGAACAACTCAACAGCATTCAGCAGGAATTGAGTTCCATTAGAAGCGTAATCCGTGAGCTCCAGCAGCAAAGTGTTGTTAATTCTCAGCCCCCCGTTCGTCCCCTAGAACCGACGCAGCCCCGGGAAACTATTGCCACAACTCCCAGTCGATCTCCAACCTCACCCATTGCTGAACCTGAAGATGATGTGGCCCAAATCCCGGTTACGGCACCGGAGAGAGAAGCAGAAACCGATGCTAGGGAGGAACCAGTGGTTAATAACCTCAGGAAGACTCCTCTCAACTTCCTCAGTCCCCAGATAACCACCCAGGTTTTAGATGGAGTGCCCATTTCCCACGTTTCCGATTGGGAAATCGCTGCCTCTGGCGTGATCTCTGATTCCACCACCAGTGATGTGGATGTTGATGGTTTTGCCCGCTTGGATTCTGACATTTGGCAGGGTACTACCTCGGACAATGTGGCGATCACAGATTTTCGTGGTACCTACCTCCGCCTCCGGTCGGCTCCCCAGGATCGAGAAGTAGAAACTAATATTGATCAACCCGTCACCCTTGGTGGATATCTTTATCAATTTACCCTCACGGGGGGCTGCGACATACTTGACCCCGCTGGGGAAAATAGCGACCAAATCTGTAGTTTTCTGCCTCCGGTAGCCTTTGACCCTACTAGCTATGACCCAGATACCTTGATTCCAAGTCGATTACTGGATTCAGGAGTTGCCTTTGGGGGTGTTGTTTCCGAAGAAAACCTTGCGTTTATTAAACAACCAGGTTTCCAACGGGGATTGCCAGGTCAAGAGGTCGGCATTGAGCTGAATGTACCAAACTCTGGGATTGTTGCTGTTGGGCCAGAAACTGGTCGTCAGGGACAAACCATCCGCCTTGAGAATTTAGACAACACTTACAGTGTCGGGATTTCTACGGTACGGCAAGTCCTGAAGCAGAACGCGGAAGAAGCAGTGCTCGGGAGGACTGTGCGCGGGTTTGCAGCGATTCCCAATGATGAGGATTTAGGCGTTGATAGTGCCATCCAATTGGCAACACTGATTTTGCCGGATGTAGACCCGGACCTAGAAGGAACCGATGCGCCCCCCAACCCAAACGTAAATGCCAACCTATTTACAGCGGCAAATAATTCTCGACTCCCGGCCAATAGCTTTACTGCTTACCAAGCCAGCGTTTCTCGGGCAGAAAGTGTGAAAGATTTGAGTACGCCTCCGGAGGAAATTCCTGCGGCAACGTCCAACAGTTTTTGGGTCGGTCTTTCGCCGGTAGTTGACCGTAAAATCGACATCCTAGAGGATGGCAGTCGCTTCAAAGATTTTAGTGGCCCGCGTCTGGTGGCCGCCGCCTATGGGGAAGGAGGTGCCGAAGCAGCGGATAACCTGAGTGCCCAGGTGGCAGCAACGTTATTGAATAGCGTTGGAGGAGTTGATAGTCAGGTATTACTAGACTTTGATGACATCCAGAATGCCTATACCCAAATTGGCCTAGCCTTTTTTGAGCGGGATGCAACCCAAATTATTCAAACCCGTTACAGTGAGCGGACGAACTATGTGCCCCACCTCAGCTTTACAGGCAACCGAACCGATAGTCGTAATCGTACTCGCTACTACCTAGGGGCCTTGATTGATTACACCGCCGAAGATAACCAAGATTGGTTAAAGGCCTACGTGGGCGGTGATTATCGCTATCAGGACACAAATTCTGGGGTGCGTGCGGAAGTAGGTGGCATCGGCTATCTTAACCCTGACAAAGATTATTACAGTCGCCTTTGGGGGAACGTGGCGAAGACTTTCTCCGGTAATAGCGGCAACTCCTTCACTTTAGCGGCGGGTTTGGACTATGCCATCGACCAAGACCAAAATATTGGTGATATTTTTGTGGGGTCAACGGGAAGCCGAGCAACGGTGAGCGCCGCGGCGCAACTCGGAGGTGTGACCCTTGCTGCCGACCAGAACTTTGGCGGGCTGCTCCCCAATTCCGATGAAAGTAGTTTGACCCTCAGCCTTGGGGCAAGATTGGGAGACAATTTCTCTCTCTCCGGTTACTACACACCCTTTGATGAGGACAGTGTTGTTGCGAGGTATGGGATCAATGCAGGGATTAAGTTTGGCCCGTTTTATAACAGTCCTAGCCTGGTTCTGGGCTGGAGCCAGGATGAATATGAATTTAATACAGGGACTTTTAAGGATGACCGGTTCACGGTTTCCTTTAGCACCGGTCAGCCCAATAGTCCTTTTGTGACTGGTATCCGTCGACAGTCTACTCCTACCAATAATCAGCCCTAAGAGCCTGTTTACAAGCCCCCGGCCCCCCAATGTGGGGGATCTCTAGGGATTGATTCACTTCATCAATGACCCCTGAGGCATTATTGGGGCAGCCCCCAGTGCTGAATACGTTCCGTTAACCAACCACTTGTTTGCCAGTGGGTAATGGTTGTTTGGAGGGCTTGATTTAAAGTTTGGTGTTGTCGCCCCTTAGGAAAGGCGATCGCCAATGGATTTCCTGTGAGCCAGGCGGGTAGGAGCTGATAGTCAGGATATTCCTGTACCCAACCGGTGAGGATGGCATGATCTCCGGCGAAGAGGGCTGTTTCGTGGTTTTCGAGGTGATTTAAAGCCTCCTGGTAGGATTTCACACCGACGAGGGTCACCCCAGGAAAATAGGCCCGCACAGCGGCGATCGCCTCGGAACTTTCTAGGACAACCACCTGCTGGTTGGTAATCTGATTCAGAGAGCGAATGGCAGGATCCCCTGTTACAAAGCCTATCCCATCCAAATAGTAGTAGGGGCTAAAGTTCACCAGTCTCTGGCGGGAGGCATTCACCCCCAACTGGGCAATGACCAAATCCACCTCCCCCGTCAACACAGCATCTAACCGTTCCTGGTTTGTCAGGGGAATCAGTTCCACCGCTTGGCGATCGCCTAACAATTCCGCCGCCAGTTGGTGGGCAATGTCAATCTCTAAACCCTGTAAATTCCCCGCTGCATCTCGGAATCCCAGGGGACGCACATTTTCCTTCACCGCCACCCGGAGGATCCCCCGCCTCTGAATTGTTTCCAGGGGAGTCGCCCCCCCGGGTAACACCATCAGCCCAGAAAACCCAAAGGCGATCGCCCACCGCCAAAACCATCCCATCACTAGCCCTCCCTAACAAAAAACCCCAGAGATTCTCAGGGGCTCTTTGCTTATTCTAAATAGCTTGCTTCAATGGCGCTATAGCCTAGGCACTTTTCGCAACTTCCACCACACGGGCAAAAGCTTGGGGATCAACGACGGCCAATTCCGCCAACATCTTCCGGTTAATTTCGATGTTCGCTTTTTTCAGTTGGCCGGTCAGTTGGCTGTAGGAGAGACCATTCATCCGAGCAGCGGCATTGACCCGCACAATCCACAGACGACGGAAATCACGCTTTTTCTTGCGGCGATCGCGATAGGCATTGCGGAGGGCCTTCATCACCTGTTGGTTAGCAGTGCGGAAGAGTTTGGAGTGGGAACCCCGGAACCCTTTCGCCATTTTAAGGATTTTTTTACGACGCTTACGGGCGACGTTACCGCGCTTTACTCTTGGCATGGAATTTACCTATATATCTCAGTAAAAATAAAACTTTAGTGTGTGACGACTCGATCCAAGTGCCCCGCAACACCCTAGGCGTAGGGGAGCATCAGACGCACATTTTTCTCATCGGTCTTGTCCACCAGGGCCATCCCAGACAAACGACGACGCTTCTGCTCAGCGCTCTTGTGGTTCAGAAGGTGATTCTTAAACGCTTTGCGACGGGCGATCTTCTTGCCGCTGCCAGTCAGCTTGAATCGCTTTGCGGCCGCACGACGGGTCTTTAGTTTAGGCATATAAGTTTCTATAAATCGACACAGCTTACAATAGTACCTTGTTTATGCCAAATTTCTCAAGCATAAATATTAATTCATGCTAACCACCTCATCCAGGTAAAAGATAACTGTCCCCATAGCACAGGGGACAGTTCATAGAGAAAATTGATCAAAGACTAGATATAAAGCAAGAAATTACCAATCTAGAAAGTAAAGCGGCTCCGGAAGTCAATATCTAAACCACTTTCTCCTCCACCAACTCTAGTCTCGTAATAAGTTCGGCTGTCATCTGTTGGAGAGTAACGCAGTAAACCACCAACAGTATATCCATCTTCTCTAAAACGTAGACCTGTTGTATTGAAATTAAAACTTTGATAATACAACCCTGCGGTTACTCCTTCAGCAAGCTTTTGCTGAGCAACAATATTAGCAAAAGTATCATCGCCGAATTCAAAATTGCCAATCAGACTAAACCCGTTCTGCCAGCCTAGTTGCCCAAATAGAACTGGAGTTAAATCATCATAGCGTTGGTCACCTCGCACATTACCTTGGGCATAGTAGATGCTGGGACGAATTGTCCAACCAAAGGATCTCGTTTTCGAACCATATTGGTAGGAAATGTTCAGGTTGAGATCTCCACTAGTATCTACTGCCGCACCAAAGGAAGGTCCATAGGTACGAACGGAAACGAGTGTATTTTCGTCGTTATAAACAGGAACATCTCGCAACGCATTAGCCGAACCTTTGATGAAGGCACCAATAGTATCTTCTTCGTTGTCAGGAATTTCAAAATCATCATCAATCCCAGGAGCAGAGTCTTTGTCCAAAAGTGCCCATAAACCTGAAGCTAATGCATATGTCCACTTATCAGAAGAACCAGCATAGGTCAGCTCCACAGTCGGTGCAAATAAAAGACCCTCATAGGATTGAGATCGATTTTCCAATTCATCAATCCGTGAGATGCTGATGTTGTCAAAAGCAATATCTGCGCTACGAACACCCAGTGGAATGCCTTCAAAACGAGCTAGAAATCTCTCTCCACCCGGAGTAGTTAAGATCACATCTGCTCTTGTTGTTGAATCTCCTCCTTCTGCCAGTTCAGCACCACTACTCAAGAAATCTTCTGGTACTGGAAGGCCTTGATAAGTTAGAGGTCCAAATTGAGAAGTCTCAACTTTTGAGAAAAAAGCTTCTCCGTTGCTTGTTTTAAATATTGTATTCGTGTTTTGCTGCACTCGACGGGGATACAGACCTGTTCTTAACTGCCATACACCGGATTTGTCTGATGTTGCGTAAGCATTAAAGGTTAGGCGACCTGAATTTTGTCGAACCCTAGAATTTCCCTGGGAATACACCAAAGTCTTGTTCAACCGCTGGTTTGCTTGCTGAAGAACTTCCCTATCTTCATCATTCACATCGAGTCGGCCAAATGCTTCCCCTGCTGCAAATTTCTCTTTGCCTTCATCAAGCGCCTCTTGCACACCATTGCCATCACTTAAACTGAAAAGGCCACCAATGAGAAGACCTAAGCTGGCATTCAAAGACTGGGAGCCATCAACTTCTTCACCCCATTCTGCGATGGTGAGAGATACCCCAGGATTTGAGAAGACTTCACTATATTCTACTGAAGCTGTCTCATTAGTGTTATATTGCAAAAGGCCCCGGTTATGGGGACGGGTAACATATAGCTGGTACCAATCTGTCTTGTTAATGTCAGTTTTCAAAGTGCTATTGTCAATGCGGGCAGCACGGGGGAAAAGAGTCCAGTAGAGAGAATTTAGGTAACTGCGATCATAATCATCACCTTCCAAGTCCGGGTTGACCAATACATTTAATAAATCGAGATTTTCAAAACCTCTAATCCCGGCTATCGGATCTTCCGGACGAGCAAATTTTACACCGGGATATTCTGTAACTTCAAGGGGAGAAACTGTTGGAACTCCATTATCCTCAATAATATCGCCGAAAGAAAAACCAATGGATTCAAGGGCTGCTGTAGAAACAGTTTCTCCTTCAGCCAAAGAGGCTCCATCGCTCAATAAGCCAGATAAGTTAGTTGTGGGAAAGGCCTGGAGAATTACAGGTGTTTGGGCATCATCAAGACCAGCAAAAAGATTAACACCACCCGGTCGAGAGGAAGTGTCAGGCAGATCTTGGGCTAAATTAATTAAACTTGTATCGAAGATTAAGTCAGTAATATCAGTCAAATTAGGATAGTCTAAATTAAAACCATTGTTGATTTCAATGGTTCCGGGAAGTCCTTGAGCATTAGTCAGTTCTACTGCAAAGGCAGCAATGTCAGCATCAAAAAGTTCTTCGATAGGAATCAGTAAATCTTCATCTTGACCTGTTGCAGGTATTTTAGGACTCAGTACAGGACAAAAACTTGAAAAGAATAGAGGGAGAGGGTTTGATAGGAGTTAGCATACAACCAAGCAAACCCTCATGAGCCAGATTAGCGAAATTCGTGACCAATTGCGACCCTACATCGG
>JAYKIK010000214.1:0-5325 GCA_035284725.1 Synechococcus sp. | reverse complement strand
TATCCCTACTTCAGCGATGTGCGGGGTTGGGGTTTGATTAACGGTATGGAAATTAAAGCAGACCTCGAACTGACTTCCATCGAAGTGGTGAAAGCGGCCATGGAAAACGGTTTATTGCTAGCACCCGCTGGCCCGAAGGTACTTCGGTTTGTACCCCCTCTCATTGTCTCGGAAGCAGAAATCAATGAGGCGATCGCCCTATTGGATCAGACCCTAGCGACCATGGCCAGCTAAATCCCGTCCATCAAAGTGATGAGGCCTGTTGTTGAAGCCTAGAGATTCTGGTGGTGGTGGTTAATGCGATCGCTAATCTGGCTGACTAGTTGCGAGATTTTTTGATTTTTCGTGAGTAACTGGCCGATTTTGTCGCAACTATACATCACCGTAGTGTGGTCTTTGCCGCCGAACATTTCCCCAATGCGGGGCAGGCTCAAATCCGTATGTTGGCGCATTAGATACATCGCAATCTGTCGGGCTGTACTAATTTCCCGTCGCCGGGACGCCCCCTTCAGATCCTCAATGCTCACCCCCGTAGCTTCGGCGGCAATCTGTAAAATCACCTCTGGGGCAGCGGGAGCATATTCCACGGTGGGGTTCAAAATAGGAGCGAGATTTTCTACAGTCATCGGGAGCCCAGAAATGGCAATGTGGGTCACGGCTCGCAGCAATGCCCCCTCCAGTTCGCGGATATTGGCGGTGTAGTGGGTGGCTAGGTACTCAATCACCGAGCGGGAAAGGTTTAAATTTTCAGCCTCGGCCTTTTTCTGGAGAATGGCCATGCGAGTTTCCAGGTCGGGGGGTTGGATGTCGGCAATTAACCCCATCGAAAAGCGCGAAGACAGCCGTTGTTGCAAGCCTGGGATCTGGTGCGGCGGGCGATCGCTGGCGAGGACAATTTGTTTACCCGCTTCGTGGAGGGTATTAAAGGTATAGAAAAATTCCTCCTGGGTGTACTCTTTCCCCTCGATAAACTGGATGTCGTCCACCAATAAAATATCAGCGGTGCGGTAATGTTCCCGGAAGGTTTGCAAGCTATCTTTGCGAATGGCGACGATCAAATCATTGGTGAATTGCTCCGTGGAAACATAGAAAATCTTTGCATCCGGCTGGGTATCCAAACGGTAATGACCAATCGCCTGCATCAAGTGCGTTTTTCCTAAACCGACGCCCCCACAGAGCACAAGGGGATTAAAATCCCGCCCGGGGGATTCCGCCACTGCCAACGCCGCCGCATGGGCCATCCGATTTGTTGGGCCGACCACAAAGCGGGAAAAGGTATATTTTGAGTTTAGTTCCGGGGTCTTTTTGCCGGGGCGAGTAGTCTGTCCACTGCGGGAACTGTAGAAACTTTGGGTCGCGGCCAAGGTATTTCCTTCTGGTGAAGTCAAACGCACCTTAACGGGCTGTTGCAGTAGTTCGGCGATGGTTTCGGTGATCAGGGCACCATAATATTTTTGGATGTGGTTAAGGACAAAGGCATTAGGGGCACAGAGGATAATCTCATCTCCCTGCCACCGTTGGAGGGTCGTCGGCTGAATCCAGGTTTCGTAGGTGGGGCGACTCAGTTGTTGTTCGAGTTTCGTTAGGACTTCTTGCCAAAGCCATTGGGGATCTTGCACTACAGATTTCAAATAAAATAAACAATATCAAAAAACTTTCTAGTCCTTTAATTTTAAGCATATTTTTCTCTCCCCATGCAACAAAATTATCGTCTTATCAAAAAGCGAGAGAAATGGCATTTTGAGACTGAAACAGAATTAGAAAATTTTATCTGGAATAATTTGAAAGATATTTTTTCTCTCACTCCTCTCAAAAGACAGTATTATATCGACAATAATATTTGCGATATCTTGGCAATCTCTCAAGACAAAGCGCTAGTAATTATCGAACTCAAAAACACAGAAGATCGATATGTCATCCAACAAGTTACACGATATTATCATGCTCTAGTACAAGAGAAGCCCTTTGCAGACCAAGTTAACTATAATAAGCCAGTTAGATTGATAATCCTTTCTCCTATCTTTCACAAGGACAATTATATTGACTGCCTGTATCATAAATTGTCTTTTCAACTGATTAAATTTTTAATTACTGAAGAGCCTTCTTTTAGACTAAACCTTCAAGATCTCAAAGATAATAGAAAAATCAAAATTAAAGCGATTCCTATTGCCACAGCTCAAGGAGAGGGTTTTATTATTGATCCACCATCAAGAGCATTAATGAACTCTTTGTCTAAATGCCAGAACTATGATTTTGACTTGATTCTCCAAGCCAGGAAGAGAATTTTGTCATTTGATTCAAGCATAAAAGAAATCAAAATCAGTTCTAATGTTTTCTTGTTTGGCAAAAACAAAAGCAACTCCTGTATAGACCTTACTTTTTCTAAAGAAAGAGAAAATCATAAAGTCAACATTGCTTTCCGACTTCCCATTGGTTTTCGAGAAGGTGACACAGGTAATAAAAAAAACAAATTTTACAGGATGGTTTTAGATGATCAGGTTTTTCTGAAAAATAAGAACAAAAGGCCAATCACAAATAACCAGTTGTTTTTCTCTCAAAAAGCTTTAGGGAAAACTAGAGTCCAACAAGTCACCTATGTCAATGCTTACTTGAGACTTTTTCTATATGAAGAGCTAAACTTAAATTCTGATCGCGGTTGGGAAAATAAATTAGGTCGATTTTGCAAGGAGAGAGGCTTTGAAAACCCACTCATGGGAAATAAGAATCTCCTTTCATTTCTGATAGATTTTTCTTTGGGATATTACTTACAAAGAATTTAAGCGATGATCTGAAACTCCTTCAAGGCTGGGACGAAATTGTGATTTTCGTGGCTGGGGCGACTGAGTTTCAGCAGGGCAAACCGTTGCAGGGGGCTTAGAGCCTGCCATTGATCAGGGCTAATCATGACCTCACAGCTTTGGGCCTTTTCAAGCACCTGGGCGGGAATTTCGGTTTGTCGCCAGGGGGGGTGGGGATCAATGTCTAGGACTTTTGCGGGGGCACCGGTTTTTTCAGTGATTAGGGCTTGGAGGGTGGCGTGGAAAAGTTCGACCTCCGTCGGTGTTTCACAGGGCATGTGGATAAACTGGGTTTTCTCGGCCTCGGTGAATTTTTGCCAGTGGTCGAGTTTCATTTTGACGCCACAGGTATCGAGCTTATAGCGTAGGATCATCGGAATACAGCGCAAGGATGCAATGAAGTCCTGCTCGAATGCAAAGAAATCAGTCATGGGTTTTTGCCTCAGTAAAGGTTTGAGAATGGACAGCCCCCTAAATCCCCCTTTGTAAAGGAGAGCATTTTACTCCCGGTGCCACTCGGTAATGCCCCCTGGTTTATCGACCAAGACAATCCCTTTTTCCGCGAGTAAATCCCGGAGGCGATCGCCTTCTGCATAGTTTTTATTCGCGCGGGCGTCTTTACGTTGTTGGATCAGGCTTTCGATTTCGGTGTCGGTTAAACTATCGGCCTGCTGCTTTGTTTCCGGGACAAAACCGAGGATATCGGCCAATTCCTGGAGAGTGAGCCAGAGGGACGCAAGAATTTGGGGATTTTGCTGGAGTTTGCCTTCGTGGACGAGGATATTTTTCTCTTTTTTCAGTTCCTTCGCCAGTTCAAAGAGGATTGCCAGTCCACCGGAAAAGTTGAGATCATTGTCAACAATTGCTTTAAACTTTGCCAGGATCCCCTTGTCGGCGGCGATATTGTTCGTATCCAAATGTTCTGCCCCAAATAGCAGCGCATCATTAAGGGTTTCCCAGCCCTTGGTGGCGGCGGTGAGGGCTTCGTCGGTGAAATCAAGGGGCTTGGTGTAGTGGGCCTGGAGAATAAATAGACGCACCGCCATCGGGTCATATTTTTGCAATAGATCCCGGATCGTGATGAAGTTGCCGAGGGATTTAGACATTTTTTCCCCTTCTACCTTCACCATGCCGTTGTGCAGCCAGTACCGGGCGAGGGGGTGACCAGTGGCGGCTTCCGATTGGGCAATCTCGTTTTCGTGGTGCGGGAAAATCAAGTCACTGCCCCCCACATGGATATCGATGGTTTCCCCAAGGCGATCGCGCACCATAGCCGAACATTCAATGTGCCAACCGGGACGACCAGCACCCCAGGGGGAATCCCAGGCTGGTTCTCCTGCTTTGGCGGCTTTCCAGAGGGCAAAATCAAAGGGATCTTGTTTTTTCGGGGCATCGGGGTCTTCATTGACGCGACCACTGGCCCCTGCTTGCATATCCTCTAGTTTGCGGCCTGAGAGTTTCCCATATCCGTCAAACTTGCGCACCGCATAGTACACATCCCCCTGGGACGCATAGGCAAAACCTCGCTGTTCTAGGTCATGGATTAGCTTTTGGATGCCGTCTAAACTGTGGGTTGCCCGGGGATACTCGTCGGCGGGCTGGATATGCAGGGCTTCCATATCCTCAAAATAGGCGGCGATAAATTTTTCGGCGATCGCCTCCATAGAAGTATTTCCCTGGCGAGCCCGATTGAGAATTTTGTCGTCAATATCGGTGAAATTTTGAATGTAGCGCACTTCATAGCCCGACCACTGCAAATACCGTCGCACCACATCCCAAATCAAGCAGGTTCGCGCGTGACCCAGGTGACAGTAGTCATAGACCGTAATCCCACAACAATACATTCGCACTCGATTCGCTTCGAGGGGTTCAAAGAGTTCAGAACGGCGATGGAGGGTATTGTAAAGACTGAGGGACATAGGTAGCACTGGCGTTGAGCGTGATTCATTCTACCCCAGGAATGCCGTGATCCGTAGCCAACCCCTCTCAAGCAGGGAAGGGTTGGTGGGGCTTCCCATCTAGGAGCTAAATTGGAGGAAAAGAAAGCCAAGGAGTAGCGCTTAAGTGCTGACACAATTACGAAACTGTTGAGTTATGTTTATTTCTGGTGTATGGAGGAGAGGAAAGAAAAAGCGTATCCTGCTGAATTAAGCAAAAACCAACAAGGATGCACCCATGGATAAAGATAATCTGATTTCATTGCCATCACCAGAAGCAACAGAAACTTTCCAAGACACATTAACGGAAAGGCGCTCGTCAACTCATCACCCAAGCAGTAGAAGAAGGGTTACAGGATTTTCTGGCTCAGTACGAAGACCAACGAGACGAAAAATGGTGGTACGCAATGGCTACTTGCCAGAACGGTCAGTCACTACAGGTATCGGAGAAGTCCAGGTAAAAGGGTTATGTAAATTAATTTGTGTAAGCGGTCAAAATCAATAAATCAATAAGGAGACCGTGAGTCATGAAAAAACAGAAACAGACCAGTAGAGCTGATGCTCTGATTGATGAATTATTGCAAGATTGT
>JAYKIK010000213.1:0-18831 GCA_035284725.1 Synechococcus sp. | reverse complement strand
TCGTCGTCTCAGTAAAGACTATGAGCAATTATCAGAAGTATCCGAGGCCGCGATTTATGCTTCGATGAGTCGTCTGATGTTACATCGGTTAGCTTCCTAAAGATTTACTTTATAAACAGCCTCTAAGCATAATAGCCCGAATATTTTGATTTTGTCGGAAAAAATGCGGTCTTAGGGAATAAAAAAGCCACCCCCCATCCCCAAAAGTCGGTAAAATAAAATTTAAGCCGGGATGAGCAGTCGCCCTAGGGAATATTCACCCTTGCTCTTTCCCAATTTTTCTACCGTTTTTCCAACTTTCCGTGACTATGCTCCAAGACAGTCTCACCATCCGCTATTACCAACGCCTCACGGACGCCATGGTAGAACTGTGGCGCAGGGGTCAACGTTACGAAGACATCCGTCAGTACATGGATGGCTATATTGCCTGTCTTCACCATACAGGGGCCCTCGAAGTCTACAAAATCCACCGGTTAGAGGAGGAAGTTTTTCGCTTTTTACGGGATCCATCCAACTTCGAACTCGCTTACCCCCAAACCCAGACAGAAACGGACTTCTACTACTAAAGACTAGGATTTAAGCCGTATCCAGAATACGAAAGGAAGATCCAAGCTTTTTCGGAACTAAACAAGCAACAATTTTTATTTAGGGGACCTCGAAAAATTCA
The DNA here is from genome assembly GCA_035284725.1 of Synechococcus sp. GTDB lineage: Bacteria > Cyanobacteriota > Cyanobacteriia > Cyanobacteriales > MRBY01 > MRBY01. The sequence goes on along the minus strand of JAYKIK010000213.1, from coordinate 18,164 downwards.
AAATTTTGCTAGATCAGCACCATATTCCCGTTGTTTCAGGCTCAAAAAATCGTTAAGAACGTAAGTAATTAATCGAGGTTCCCTTTAGAGCATGATTTTAACTTTTTAATAGGGAGCATCAACAAAGGCCGCTGGTTGTAGGGTCACAGCATGGCCAGCCAGGTGTGTAATCGTTTCTTCAAGCCTATCTTCCTCAACTACTTCAGTCCGATAATCCCGAAGATTTTCTAGGCAAGGATACTCATCGAGGAATTCTTCTCGTAATTCGTAACAACTGACCCGGAAACGCCAAGGCATCGCACCAAACTTGGGATCACGGGCAGGAATACTTTTGACGCCGAGAACAGTAATATAGCGACAATGGCCGACCCGCCGGGAGGGAAGTTCAGCCGCAAGCTTATTTCCCCGTCGCAGCAGATCGTAGAGTTCGGGGCTAATCATACTTGCTGCAAATTAAAAGAATTGGGAACAGCATGATTCGCATGGAACCAGAGGCTGTTTTCCTGGGTTATTTCTGCCCTTGAGATCCTGGGATTGCAAGCTTCAAGGCCCTTAGGAGGCGAGGGCAACCTCTAACATTTCATGGAGTTCTCTGGAGTTGTACAGCTCAATCATGATGTCAGAGCCACCGATAAATTCGCCATTGACATAAACCTGGGGAATGGTCGGCCAGTTGGAGTATTCCTTAATCCCTTGCCGCACGTCATAGTCTTCCAGCACATCGAAGGTGTTGTAATCGACGCCGAGGCTATTGAGAATTTGCACGACATTGTTAGAAAAACCGCATTGGGGCATCAGCTTACTGCCCTTCATGAACACAAAAATCTTGCTGCTGTTGACCAACTGGTCGATTTTTTCGCGGGTTTCAGGGGTTAAAGACATGGATTTTTCCTCGTAATGTTAGGGGTTGACATTGTTGGCGGCAGGTTTATGACCTACGCCATTTAGGTAGGCTGACCTACTTCGGCCCATTTTTCCGGGGTAAAAGTCCGTAGGGCGAGGGCGTGAATGGCTTCCGTGGCCAGATCTTCTTTGAGAGCCGCATAAACCATTTGGTGTTGGCGTACCCGAGATTGTCCGGCAAAATCGGGGGAAACAACGATCGCCTCTAGGTGATCGCCGCCGCCGGTAAGATCTTTTACGAAAACCTGAGCCTCAGAAAGGTGGGTTTCAATGGAGCTTTTAACTGCCGATAAGCTAACCATAGGTGTCAGTGTTGATTAAATCCTTAATGTAAGCAGGAAGACTTTAGTCATTGTATCTTTAGTCCCTCGCCTATGGATTTGGTCAGGAACTGGAATTTAGGCGATCGCCAATTCGGTTTGAATTTTTTGCCAAGCTTCTTTCGGGTTGGCGGCCTGGGTAATCGGACGACCGATAACCAAGTGATTTGCGCCCTGTTGAATGGCTGCTTGGGGGGTCATGACCCGCTGTTGATCTCCTGATTGAGCCCAGGTGGGACGTACCCCTGGACAAACTAAGGTGAACTCAGCCCCGCAGCTCTGGCGTAACATTGCCACTTCCTGGGGAGAACAAACGGCACCATCTAAACCGGCAGTTTTGGCAAGATTTGCCATGTGTTGGGCAAAGGCTTCGAGGGGCAGGTCGATTTTTAAGTCATCCCGCAACTGGTCGGGGCTGAGGCTGGTGAGGACGGTAATGGCAATGAGTTTTGTGGGGGCATCCCCGAGGGCTTCTTTCGCGGCGCTGAGGGCCACTGAACCCGCTACCCCGTGTATTGTCAATAGATCGACACCATAAGCCCGTGCCGAACGGCAGGCTCCCGCCACCGTATTGGGAATATCATGGAACTTGAGGTCGAGGAAGATGCGTTTGCCCTGGTCTTTGAGGTAGCGCAAAATATCCGGCCCTGTGGCGACAAAAAGCTCTAGGCCCACTTTCCAGAAGGTTACATCCGGTAGGGTTTCCACCAAGGCGATCGCCGCTGGCAGATCCGGCACATCCAGGGGCACAATCACAGTATCTTGCATCAGTCGTTGTTTTATCTAAATCTAAATTGCAGTGAGATTTCCACGAGAAAAATCACTCCCCAGCATAACGGCGTTTGGGATTTTTTTCGGTTGGGGTCACCCATTCGCAAAATCCCCCCGAAAGGCTAGGTTACAATAAACCCCTTGCAGCGTAAGATGCCCAATCAAGAATGGTTTTTCGGTTATCCCTTGTAAACTTTGTAAAAAACACTCACTTCCATCAGCCATGACAGAAACGCCAAATCCAGACGCAACATCTCCGACATCAACGGAAGAACAAGGTTCCAAAGCGCGACAACTCCTCGGGATGAAAGGCGCCGCTGGGGGAGAAACCTCCATCTGGAAAATTCGCCTCCAACTGATGAAACCCATTACCTGGATCCCGCTCATTTGGGGGGTTGTTTGTGGGGCCGCTTCCTCCGGTGGCTATGTGTGGGGGGGCGAAGATTTTCTCAAGGCCATGACCTGTATGCTCTTATCGGGGCCTTTGCTCACGGGCTATACCCAAACCCTCAATGATTTCTACGACCGGGAAATTGATGCCATTAACGAACCCTACCGCCCAATCCCGTCGGGGGCCATTTCTGTACCCCAGGTGGTCACTCAAATCCTGGTGCTGTTGGGAACGGGGATCAGCTTAAGCTATCTGTTAGATCTATGGGCCGGCCATGATTTTCCAATTATGTTGGTATTGACGGTGGTGGGCTGCTTTATCGCCTATATCTACTCGGCACCCCCACTGAAGCTGAAGCAAAATGGTTGGCTCGGCAACTACGCCCTGGGGGCAAGCTATATCGCCTTACCTTGGTGGGCGGGCCATGCGTTGTTTGGTACCCTGACGCCGACGGTGATGGTGGTGACCCTAGTCTATAGCTTTGCCGGTCTGGGCATCGCGGTGGTCAATGACTTCAAAAGCGTCGAAGGCGATCGCCAACTCGGTTTAAAATCCCTACCGGTGATGTTTGGGGTCGGGACGGCTGCTTGGATTTGTGTCCTGATGATTGATATTTTCCAAGTGGGCATTGCGGGCTATCTCGTGAGTATCCACCAACAGCTCTACGCCACCATTTTGCTGCTCCTGGTGATTCCCCAGATTACCTTCCAGGATATGTACTTCCTGCGGGATCCCCTAAAAAATGACGTGAAATACCAAGCTAGCGCCCAGCCCTTTTTGGTGTTGGGAATGTTAGTAGCCGGCTTAGCTATGGGTCATGCAGGGCTTTCCTAGGCGATCGTCTCCGGCATCCTCAGGTTAAATTTTCCAAAATTACATACCTCTCCAGCGCCGACATACCGGGATGGGGAGGATTTTTAATTTGTGGCCTTTGCCGTCCAAGGGGAAAAATCTTTGCTATCTTGTTTGTAACAATTGGTAATATCTAAACTTCTCTTTAAATTCTTTTTACTGTCCCCTTAAAACTTTTCTTCCGCTCGCCCTTTAGATTTGCGATCGCCATAGATCGCCACCGCCATGACTTCTACTTTGTTTATTCCAGGTGCAGCTCAGGATTTGCAAGCCCTCGAAAAAGCTTGGCGCAGTCTAACGGCAACCAGTTGTCCCCAGGAATATAACTTCCACATGCACTCAGTTTGCTCTGATGGCCAGCTTACCCCCCGAGAAATTGTTGACCAGGCGATCGTCCTCGGTTTAAAGGGATTTGCGATCACCGACCACCACACCGTCAACGGCTACCACGAAGCCCAAAGGTATCTCGACCGTCACCGTCATCACACAGACCAACCTCTCCCCCACCTATGGACAGGCATCGAAATCAACGGCATTCTCCTGGAAACCACGGTGCATATTCTGGCCTATGGCTTTGATCCGGCCCACCCAGCCCTCAGCAACTATTGCCAACGACTAATCCCAGAAGGAGATTGTGCGGCGGCAGCAGTGATTATCGAAGCGATCCACACAGCCGGTGGCCTAGCGGTTCTGGCTCACCCAGCCCGTTACCGTCGTCCCGCAGTGGAATTGATCCCAGCAGCAGCTTCCCTAGGCATTGATGGTGTGGAAGCCTACTACGCCTATGACAATCCCAAACCCTGGGTACCCAGTCAGAAACATACAGAACCAATGGTTACCCTGGGTCGTGACCATAACCTGTGGTTGACTTGCGGTACCGATACCCACGGCCGGAGTCTCCAGCAACGACTCTAACCCCAGGGCTTAACGGATATCTCCCAAACTTTGATCCCCACCTAGCAAATTTCTGCCGTAAAATAAACTCACCCCAGGGAATACTTTCTTGTCTATCAGCCCCCTTAATCCTGCCTTGACGATTAAAACCAGATTAAGTGGGGTTAAAATCTTTGGGGATTTCACCATATCAAGGCCCACGTCGACATGGTATTGTAGCCATCGTAACCGCTGAGTCCCCCTCTTTTACTTTCACCCACGACTAGGAGTGCAACCTGTAGGATGACTGTTCCCCAAACTGTCCATGCCAACGATCTCCCCGATAAGCCCAAGGAATACTGCGGCGTGTTCGGCATCTATGCTCCCACGGAAGAGGTGGCAAAATTGGCATATTTCGGACTCTTTGCGCTCCAACACCGGGGTCAAGAATCCGCAGGGATCGCGACCTTTGACCGGATCCAAATGCATCTCCACAAGGGGATGGGTCTTGTTTCCCAGGTCTTTAGCGAAGAAAAACTAAAGGAATTGCCTGGTATCTGGGCCGTGGGCCACAACCGTTATTCCACCACTGGATCGAGCCACAAATGTAACGCCCAGCCCGCCATCGAAGAAACGCGCCTTGGCACCCTCGCCCTCGCCCACAACGGTAACCTGGTCAACACCATCGAATTAAAGGAAAAGCTTCTCTCCCTCTCTGATACCCTTGATTTTCAGACCACCACCGACTCGGAAATGATCGCTAAGGCGATCGCCATTTATGTGAATCAGGGCAAAGACTGGACTGAAGCGGCCATTGCTGCTTTTAACCTTTGCTCCGGGGCCTATAGTCTTGTGATTGGCACCCCCGAAGGGATTATTGGCGCCCGGGATCCCCAGGGCGTGCGTCCCCTCGTCATCGGCACTCTCACTGAAGCAGATGGGAATACCCGCTATGTACTGGCTTCCGAGACCTGTGCCCTTGATATCATTGGGGCAGAATATCTCCGGGATGTAGAACCCGGTGAAATGGTCTGGATCACCGAAGCAGGACTTACTGCCCAACAATGGGCCGAGAAACCAGACCGCAAACTCTGCGTCTTTGAGATGATTTATTTTGCCCGTCCTGATAGCGTGGTCCACGACGAAACCCTCTTTAGCTATCGTCTCCGCCTCGGGGCCCAATTAGCGAAAGAATCCAACATCGAAGCAGACCTCGTAATGGGGGTGCCTGACTCTGGTATTCCGGCGGCGATCGGTTTTTCCCGAGCCTCTGGTATTCCCTACGGTGAAGGACTGATCAAAAACCGTTACGTGGGTCGCACCTTTATTCAGCCCACCCAGCACATGCGAGAAGTGGGCATCCGGATGAAGTTAAACCCTCTCAAAGATGTGCTCCAGGGAAAACGAATTATCATTGTTGATGATTCCATTGTGCGTGGTACCACCAGCCGTAAGATCGTCCGTGCCCTCCGACAAGCCGGTGCTTCTGAGGTACATATGTGCATTTCCTCACCCCCGGTGACCCACCCCTGTTTCTACGGTATTGATACCGATAGTCAGGATCAACTGATTGCCGCAACGAAATCTCTGAAGGATATCGCCACCCAAATTGAAGTGGATTCCCTCACTTATTTAAGTAAAGAAGGAATGCTGGATGTGACCAATGATCGCACGTCTAGTTTCTGCACCGCTTGTTTTGATGGCAACTATCCCATTGATATTCCCGACGCGATCAAAGCATCTAAGCTAATGTTAGAGAAAACCACCGTTTAGTAAGGCCGTTCTCTTGGGTGGAGGGCGGTGGAGGAAGAAGCGATGCCGACCTATCCCGGAATCTCCAGTGAAGCTTTTCGACATCCCCTGGATCGTCAGGCGGAAGAAGCCCTCCGTAATTTACCTGGATTTAAGCTGCTGGCCAGTCGTTTTGTGGAATACATCTACGAGCGACCCCAGCAGGTTTTTTTGATGGGCAATAATGTCAAGGCTGGCCCCCGGCAATATTCCACCCTGTATGGCATTTTTCGGGAATGTGTCCATGACCTCGATATTTCCCCGGATCCGACCCTGTATGTGAACCAAAACCCAATGGTGAATAGTTATGCCCTGGGCCATGAAAATCCCTACATTGTAGTGAATACAGGGCTGCTGGACTTATTAGATGAGGCGGAACTACGGACGGTAATGGCCCATGAGTTAGGACATATTAAATGTGACCACACGATTTTAATCCAGATGGCAATGTGGGCCATGGGGGCGGCTTCTTTTTTAGGGGAAATTACCCTTGGCCTGGGGAACGTGATTACGACGGGTTTACTTTATGCTTTCTATGAATGGCGGCGCAAGGCAGAACTTTCGGCGGATCGAGCAGCCTTGCTCGTGATGGATGACCTCAACCCAATTCTAAATACAATGATGAAATTGGCCGGGGGGAGTTTGAAATATGCCCATGAATTGAACTTAGCAGAATTTACCCAGCAGTCCCAGGCCTATGATGCCCTTGACCAAGATCAACTGAACCAAATCTATAAGTTTTTAATTTATAACGGCGGCAATGGGACCTTTCTTAGTCATCCGTTTCCGGTGGAACGTTTGAGTTTTATTACCACCTGGGAAGCGTCTGAGGAGTACCAACAGATTAAACAGGGTCATTATGCCCAAGCTGGAACGGGATCAGTGGATGTGGCGGCCAAGGATGAGGAAGATCTTGAAAGTTTGCGCCGTCAAATTGAGGAACTCAAAGCAGAAATTAAAAAAGCAAAAGGGGCTGAATAAATCCCATGGGGGATAAAAGATCGAAGGGATATGGCCAAGGCTGAGTTTAGAATTGCGATGTTGATCGATGCTGATAATGCACCCGCCGCCAAAATTGATGTGATCTTGGCGGAAATTGCCAAGTATGGTGTTGCGAATATTCGACGGGCTTATGGGAACTGGAAGAACCCAGCCCTCCAGTCCTGGGAAAATTGTTTGCATGAATATGCGATCCAGCCGATTCAGCAATTCGACTATACGAAGGGCAAAAATGCGACGGATGCGGCGTTAATTATTGATGCAATGGATTTGCTCTATACCCAAAGTCTGGATGCATTTGCGATTGTGTCAAGTGATTGTGATTTTACGCCCTTGGTGATGCGTCTGCTGACAAATGGCTTAAAAGTATATGGGTTCGGAGAGAAGAAAACACCGTCACCCTTTGTTTCGGCCTGTTCGACGTTTTTGTACCTGGAAAGTTTAACGCCACCCACAGAAGACCAGAATGATCTACAAACAACACCCAAGCCTGGTAATCAACTAAAGCAAGATACGAAACTGATGAACCTGCTGCGAGGGGCGATCGCCAATACCCAGGATGAAGATGGTTGGTCAAAACTAGGACTGATCGGTGGTCACATCAAGAACCAAGCCTCATTTGATTCGCGCAATTATGGCTACAAGAAATTAAGCAGTTTGTTTGAGGCGATTGATCTGTTTGAACTGCGCAAGGAGCAAAATGTAATCTCTGTGCGGGAACGAAAAAAGAAATAATGGCCAAGATTTAAGATGCACTCAACTGGGTAGCGATCGCCTTGATGGTTTCCATGGGGGCGTTGGTTTTAATCGCTTGGGCGTTGATGTGGGTACGGCTGCATTGGAACCCTTGAGCTTGGAGATTGTCCACCAGGCAATCCAGTTTCGGCAGATCAATTTTTGCCCGGGAGCCGATCTCCTTGAGGGGGAAAAAGTAGGGGGGTAAATGGTTTTCAAGGCCCATAATTTCTAATATTTTTGCCACATCTTGCCAGTCCCACTGTTGCGCCAGGGTTAACATCTGTTGCAAATAATCTGGGTGATGGAGTTGACCAAGCCACATCGCTCCACTAAGGGTCAGAGGGAGATCATCATGGGTACAGATTGCCTGGGAAAGCTTGCGCCAGGAAGGGAGGCCATAGTTGCCGCAGTGGTGACAATAGCCCAAAAAACCGTAGTTTATGTCCGTGAGAGTGGGCTTACGGGTTAAACGGGCCATAATTCGACAGGTATCTCCCCAAAAAAACGAAAAAATGGGCTCGATGCCTAAATTGCGTTGGGCCGCCTGTTGAGCAAGGTTTCCCAAGAGTAACCGCAGCCCCTGTTCCTGTAGCGACGGATGCGATCGCCCATAGGCTCCGTACTGCCGCAGAGCCCGTTGGGGTTCCCGGCCGCTGTAGGTTCTGCCATCGGTGCTAGTTAGATAAATTAAGCCGCCTAAAGTCGTGATCCCGAGGGCATCGGAGACAAATACTGACCCCGACCCAAAGGCATCAATATCTACCAGATCAAAGCGATCGCCCATGAGGTTTCGTTCTAAACACAGTTGCCGCAGGGGAAGTACACTGATGTACCGTTGGGCCACCGGAATCCGCCGTAGATTCGTTGTGAGCGTCTCCAACATTTCTGGATTACCCTCGTTGGCCCATACCCAATCCGCCTGGGCTTCCTGGTAATATCGGAGCGATCGCACCCCCGTGGCAGAAAGAGCATCGAGTACCTGGAGTTGCCCTTTATTTTGCCGATAGACTGCCGCTGCCAAGACACCAAGATCCCGCACCATGCGACTTTTAGGTCGATAGAAACCGGCACCCACCTGAAACTGCACCGACCGCTCCTGTACTAGTTGCACCATCGGGATGACCTACTCAGGAATGGTGATATCAATAGTTTTGATATCTTTAAATAAACTCGTGAGAGGGGGCTTTATTTCTGCGCCATTGCCCACCACCAATACCGTTAACTGGTCGGGCTTCAGGTAGCTTTGGGCCACCCGTTGGACATCTTCAATGGTTGTTGCTTCCACTTCTTTCTGGTACTGGAAAATGAAATCGTCGGGGTAGCCATAGTACTCGTAGCGCATCAGGCGGGACAGGGTTTGGCTCGGATCTTCAAAATTAAACACAAAAGAGTTTAGGATCGAATCCTTAGCGTAAGCCAGTTCCTCCGGGGTAATGGGTTCCGTTTGCAGACGCTTAATTTCCCCTTTCATTGCTGTAATAAAAGGCACTGTAGCATCGGAGCGGGTAGAACCACCGGCCACAAATTGACCATCGTAGTCATAGCGGGGACTCCATACCCCATAAACAGAATAGGCGAGACCCTGCCGGGAGCGAATTTCGTTAAAGAGTCTGCCTCCAAAGCCATTGATCACCCCATTCATCACCGAGAGTTCTGCATAATCTGGATTATCGAGGCGTCCCCCCTGGTGACCAATGAGGATGCTGCTCTGGGTCAATTGGCTCTGGTCAACGAGAAAAGCACCGGTTTGGGCGGGTTGGTTGACAACGGGTGGCGTGAGATTTGGGGTCGTACTGGGATTACGCCAGGGGCCAAATTTGGCGGCAATTTTTGCTTTAGTTGCTTCTATATCAATGTCGCCGACGATACCGAGGATCATCTGGTCAGGACGGATGTAGGTGCGGTAGAAGTTGAACAGGTCAGTCCGATCAATATTGTCGAGGGTGCTGTATTCGACGGTGCGGGCGTAGGGACTGTTGGCACCATAGATTAGTTTGTCAAATTCCCGGGAGGCGATCGCGTCGGGTTCATCGTTGCGGCGAGCAATGCCACCGGCGGCTTGACGTTTGGCCAGATCCAGTTTGTCCTGGGGGAAGGCGGGCTGCTGGAGGATTTCCGCAAAAAGATCAAAAACAAGGCCAAAATCTTCTTTGAGGGCGCTAAAGGAGGCACTCCCAGAGGACTCACCAATGCTGGTTTCAATGCTGGCGGCCCGCTGTTCGAGGATATTATTCAGGGTGTCGGCGGGATGGTTGAGGGTGCCCCCGCTGCGCATTACGGTACCGGTGATCCCGGCAAGACCTACTTTATCAGCGGGCTCAAGGCGTGACCCGGTGCGGATAATTACGGAACCGCCCACCAGCGGTAGGGTGTGATCTTCCATCAGGTAAACCACCATCCCATTTTCCAGTTCGTAGCGTTCGTAGTCGGGGAGAGTGATTTCTGGTAGAGGGGGAAATTCGAGTTCGTTATATTCTTTGGGGGTGAGGGCGATCGCCGGACTGGGGAGCAGTTGGGCTGTCACTAAACCGACGAAAAACAAGGTCCAACCCCGTCGATACCATTTTGTGAAAAAGTAGCGTACCTGTTTGAATTGGGGCGTTTTCATCGATTTTGTCAGGGTGAAGGGCTTCTATGGATTTTAGCAGGGTCGTCCTGGGGATGGGCAGCTAACTCAATTCGGCGACTTTTTGGTTTTCAATGAGGGTGACATTCCGTAGCAGATCTTCCACCGTCACCCGCAAGGTGCGATCGCCATCCACCAGAAATTGCAACTTAATGCGATCACTCCCCGGATAGCCCACAGGATCCAGCTTAGCCACGGTACGCGCCCCATCCCGGTCGTTGAGGGGTTTTACGTTTACTTGGTTGGCTCCCAGTTGTCGGGTCACGAGGCGATCGCCATCGAAATAAACCTCCGTACCACTGCTCTGTTCCCCCAGTTCACCGATGATCAGTTCAATACTGGGCTGCTGATCCATGGAGGCTCCCAGGGTGATTTCAATCGGTTCTGTCATCGGGTAGGGTTGCCCTTGGTTGATAATCGCTTGCCAATCGTGGCGGTTATAGCGGCGGTTCCAATAGCGAATGCCATAGCTGTGGTAAAGGAAATCTTTCAGTTCAAACCCCTGGGCCAACTGCAATGCCCCGCAGGCGATCGCCCCAAAAGGATTATCCCGTTTAATCTTTTCCGCCGGGAAGTAACTCTCAAGCCACCGTTGCACCAGGGGAATTTGGCTCGTCCCCCCCACCAATAGCACCGCTTCAATATCTTCTTTTCCAACCCCATTGCGCCGCGCCTGTTGCAAGACCTGGCCCATCAGCTCATCCAGTTGCGTCAGAAAACCCTGGGCTTCTAAAACTTGCTCAAATTCTGGCCGACTGAGGCTTAACTCGTAACTTTCAAAGGTTTGTTCATTGTAATAGACCTCCGTTGCCTTGGGCTTTTGAGATAGGGCAATCTTGAGCCGTTCAATTAACCTTAAACCCAGAGCATCCTGGGGGAGATTCTGCTTGGCTTGAAAATATTCAAAGAGCCAATTATCCAGATCCGAACCCCCAAGATTTTTGCCAGCCTTAGCGAGCACTTTCGCTGTTTTCACCTTTTGGGTTTTACTGTCGGCAAAGGATTTCCGCCCCCATTTCAAAATAAAGCCCGTCGGTTTGCTCTGGCCCTGGGTCAGGTTAAGGTCTACCAGGGAAAAGTCCACCGTGCCCCCACCAAAATCCACGACGAGAATACGTTTTAAATCTTCGGCTAAGGCTCCATACCCTAAGGCCGCTGCGGAGGGTTCATCTAAAAGCTGAATTTTTTCCAGTTCCGGCAACTGCTCACATAGGCCACTCAACCAACTGCGGTAGGCTTCAAAACTGTCCACCGGCACCGTCAGAACCAAGCTATCAAGGCTTTCCCCTTGGGTTTTGAGTTGTTGAAAAATGCGGTTGAGGAAATATTCCCCCATCTTCTCAAAGGTGATTTTTTCGCCGTCCAGTTCCGGTAAAAAACCCTGGAACGCTGTGCCGATTCCCCGTTTAAAGTTGCGAAAGTAGCGGGGATCCTGGAGCCGGTCTAAACCGCGATCGCCAATGGCTTGACCCACAACTACTTTTTGCATTGCGGCATCTTCGACATAGAGCACACTGGGAATCAAGGGTGGATTCGAGGCAAATTGCAGGGAAAGACCATCGACTGTCAGAATTTCCGGGGCTCCCTTTGCCGCATTCCACCGGGTCACGAGGGTATTGCTCGTCCCAAAATCCAATGCGATCGCCATAATCTTTCACTGACCTCCTGTTCACACCGAGACAATTTTCCCATTGTAGCGACTCCAGTCATCGAACTCCCTCACCTGGAAGCTTGCTGTTTGTCTCCCTTGAACAGTGTCATTTTTTCGGAGAAAATGTCTTTTTCGCATCACATTGCCGCAAAAAAAGAATTTACCCCCCCGTAAAAAGTTACATAAAATACACAACTTTCTAAAAATAAGCACGACCCTTGTCTTGTTACTTAATTCCTCAGTATTGCAACAATCCCCTTGCCGCTAGGCCCACGCAAAAGCTTTAGGAAAAAAAGTTTTGACACCGGTCACCTTCCTCCCCAGGCAAATTGCTTGGATGCAAAAACGACAACTGTTTTTCTTCTCATTCCAGTAGACAAAAACCTCCTATGAATAACCTTTCCCGCCGTAAATTCATTTTCACCGCTGCCGGCGCTGCCATCGGCACAACAATCCTCCACGGTTGTACCAGTCCCAATGCCTCGAATACAAGTGAGACCCCTGCCCCCACAAATGCACCAGCGATCGCCCCAGAGGATGCCCCTGAAACCACAACTGCCACCCTCGGATTTATCGCTCTCACAGACTCTGCACCACTCATTATTGCAAAAGAAAAAGGCTTCTTTGCGAAGTATGGGATGCCCGACGTAATCGTTAAAAAAGAAGCTTCCTGGGCGACGACCCGTGACAATATCGTCCTCGGTTCCGAAAATGGCGGGATTGATGGTGCCCATATTCTCACCCCCATGCCTTACCTCATTAGCCTCGGCACGGTGACCGACGGTAAGCCAACACCGATGTACATTTTGGCTCGTCTGAATGTCAATGGTCAGGGGATTCTGCTAGGTAACAACTACAAAGATCTCAAAATTGGCTTAGATACCGCCCCCCTCAAAGAAGCTTTTGCTAAAGTAAGCGACCCTAAAGTGGCCATGACCTTCCCCGGTGGCACCCATGATCTTTGGATCCGGTATTGGTTGGCAGCAGGTGGCCTAGAGCCGGGTAAAGACTTTTCAACCATTGTTGTTCCTCCAGCGCAAATGGTGGCAAACGTTAAGGTCAACGCCATGGAATCCTTCTGTGTCGGCGAACCTTGGCCGTTGCAAACTGTAAACCAAGGGGTTGGTTACCAGGCCATTACCACGGGGCAACTCTGGAAGGATCACCCAGAAAAAGCATTTGGTATGCGTAAGGAATGGGTTGACAAGCATCCCAAAGCAACAAAAGCGTTATTGATGGCGGTGCTAGAGGCACAACAGTGGTGCGAGAAACCTGAGAACAAGGAAGAGATGTGCCAGATTATTTCCAAGCGTGAATGGTTTAAGGTTCCTTTCGAAGACATTATCGATCGCTCCAAGGGTTTATATGACTTCGGTAACGGTGATGCGCCCTTTGAGAATACTGAACTGATGCAGAAATATTGGAATGACTTTGCTTCCTATCCTTTTAAGAGTCATGATCAGTGGTTCTTAACGGAAAATATCCGTTGGGGTTATCTGCCCGCCAGTACAGATGTGAAAAAGATTGTGGATGAAGTTAACCGCGAGGATCTGTGGCGTGAGGCCGCTAAAGCAATTGGTGTACCAGATTCAGAAATTCCCACCAGTACTTCTCGGGGTGTCGAGACGTTTTTTGATGGTGTGCAGTTCGACCCGGAAAATCCCCAGGCCTATTTGGATAGTTTGAAGCTAAAGGCAATTAAGGCTTAGGTCTTTTCGGATTGGGAATCTTTCCTTAGTCTTTTGGGAAAGATTCTTGGGTTCCTTTTCTATTTTTTATTGTTGTTCTGGACTTGAATAATGGCTAATTCTACCGTTGGGTTTCGTGCCCGCCGCAAAAAAAATCCCCTTGATTTTCTCTATGCTTCTAAAATTTTCCGTCCCCTGGTGGCGATCGCCATTTTGTTGGTGATTTGGCAGATTGCCTGTGCTGGCAACGACTCTAACCTACCCAGTCCGGTGCAGGTTTTTCAGGATACGAAGGAATTAATTTTCAATCCTTTCTTTGACGATGGTGGTACGAATAAGGGATTGGGCCTCCAAATCCTGGCCAGTTTGACCCGGGTCGCCATTGGTTTTACCGGCGCTTCCGTGGTTGGTGTGGGCTTAGGAATTTTAATTGGCGCCAACAAATTGGTCTATGATGCCCTCGATCCCGTCTTTCAAGTGCTCAGGACAATTCCCCCTTTGGCCTGGTTGCCGATCGCCCTTGCTTCGTTCCAACAGGCAGAGCCCTCAGCGATTTTTGTGATTTTTATTACGGCGATTTGGCCCATTGTGATTAACACAACGGTGGGGGTGCAGCAAATTCCCCAGGATTATCAAAATGTTTCCCGGGTATTAAAGCTGTCTAAGGTTGAGTATTTCTTTAACATTCTTTTCCCGGCGGCGGTGCCTTATATTTTCACTGGCCTACGCATTGGTATTGGCCTGTCTTGGTTGGCAATTGTTGCGGCGGAAATGTTAATTGGGGGTGTCGGTATTGGTTTCTTTATCTGGGATTCCTATAACAGTTCCTTGATGAGTGAAATTATTATTGCTCTCATTTATGTGGGTATTGTGGGTCTTTTGTTAGATCGCTTTATGGCCTTTCTGGAAAAGTTAGTGGTTCCGGGAACGAGTAAATAATTCTGGACGAGTTGGATCAGTGCGCTGTCCCTTCCAATCATTGGTGATGTTTTATGGTAATTAATGCTGTGGATTTTATTAAAGTTGATCATGTTGATAAGATTTTTCCACTCCCCAATGGCGATCGCTATATTGCCTTAAAGGGCATTGAACTAAAAATTCAACAGGGGGAATTCATCTCCTTAATTGGCCACTCGGGCTGTGGAAAATCGACGCTCCTCAACATGATTTCTGGTTTGGATCAGCCCACCTTTGGTGGTGTGGTCATGGAAGGGCGCGAAATACAAGGGCCAGGCCCAGACCGGATGGTCGTGTTTCAAAATTACTCCCTGTTACCTTGGCTCACGGTACGTCAGAACATTGCCCTGGCTGTTAATCGGGTGTTTAAAAATCGACCCAAGGCGGAACGACAAAGCATTGTTGATGAACATATTGAATTAGTGGGACTAAAACGGGCTGCTAATCGGAGACCAGGGGAACTCTCTGGGGGGATGAAACAACGGGTGGCGATCGCCCGGGCCTTGGCAATCCGTCCGAAGGTGTTACTGCTCGATGAGCCCTTTGGGGCATTGGATGCTTTGACCCGGGGCAACCTCCAGGAAAAATTGATGGAAATTGTCCAGGAAAAGCACATTACCTGTGTGATGGTCACCCACGATGTGGATGAAGCCCTACTACTCTCTGACCGGGTGGTCATGCTGACCACTGGCCCCGAAGCCCACATTGGCCAAATCCTTGAAGTGCCGATTCCCCGTCCTCGCCAGCGTTTGGAGGTGGTTAACCATCCTGACTATTACCACCTACGCCATGACATTGTTTACTTCCTCAATCAGCAGAAACGGGTCAAGAAAGTCGGTCAAATTAGCCATACCCCTACAGTTACTTCCCAACCAGAAAAAACAACCATCGACGTGGGGATTCTGCCCCTCAACGATACGGCACCTTTTATCGTGGCCCAGGAATTGGGTCTGTTTAAAAAACATGGCCTAGAACAGGTCAACCTTATTAAGCATGACAGTTGGCAGGCGATCGCCGAAGGGATTATGGCCGGAGAACTAGACGCAGCCCAGATGGTTGCCGGGATGCCCATCGCCCTCACCGTCGGTCTGCAAAATAAAGTCTCTGTGCCCATTGTTAGCTCCATGGTGCTCAGTCGTAACGGCAATGCCATCACCCTCAGTCAGGAATTTCTAAATGCCGGCATTAAAACCCCCCAGGATCTAAAAAAATATTTAGCAACCCAACCGGATCGGATCCTCACCTTTGGGGTCGTCTATCCCGCCTCCATGGAAAATCTGCTGCTGCGGTACTGGTTAGCTTCCGGCGGTATTGATCCCGACCAAGATGTGACCCTCACAACCCTGTCTCCCAGTGAAATGGTGGAAAATCTCCAATCCGGAGCGATTGACGGCTTCTGCGTGGGAGACCCTTGGAATTCCCAAGCTGTCTATGAAGGACTCGGCTATGTGGTGGCCACCGATCTTGATATCTGGGCAGGCCATCCCGAAAAAGTGCTGGGTGTCCGGGAAGACTGGGTTGCTGCTAATCCCAAAACCCACATTGCCCTCGTGAAAGCCCTGCTGGAAGCCTGTGCCTATTGCGACGATCAGCGGCATCGAGCAGAAATTATTGAAATGTTAGCCCAATCTAATCTCCAGCTTGATCCCCAGGTGGCGGCGGCGGGTTTCTCGGCTACCTTTAACTACGGTGATGGGCGGCCTCCCGAGAAATTGTTGCGCTTCCATCAATTCCACAATGACCAGAGCAATTGTCCGGCTAGGGGTGAGGGGCTGTGGTTACTCACGCAATTGGCTCGCTGGGGTTATATTCCTTTCCCGAAAAATTGGGTTGAAATCACTGAGCGCGTCCGTCGCCCGGATCTCTATGGGGAAGCCTGTCGTCAGTTGCAATGGCCGGATATGCAGGGGGAACACCAATCTTTCAAATTAATGGATGGCATGGTGTTTACCGCTGATGATCCCGTGGGCTATATCAAACGGTTTAATATCCACCGCGAATTTAGAACCAGCGAAATTTCCCTCACCGAAAGTATTTCTTCCTAAAAGCTTTTTCAGCCTAGAACAAAGGGCGATCGCCTTTTTTTAGCTAACCCCCATTTCCTGTACATACTGTTGCCTTTTGACGCAAACCTATGATGACTGTATCTCCACCAACCTCAGAGAGCAAAACGACTTTTCTTAGCCTCGAAAATGTCAGCAAAGTTTATGACACCCCCAAGGGGCCCTACACCGTCCTCGAAGATGTTAATCTCACCATTGCCGAAGGGGAATTTGTTTGCATCATCGGCCATTCTGGCTGTGGTAAATCCACCATGCTCAACATGATTTCCGGTTTCAATCAGCCCACCAGCGGTACGGTGAAGCTCCATGGAGAACCCATCGTTGAACCTGGCCCTGATCGGATGATGGTTTTTCAAAATTACTGTCTACTGCCCTGGAAAAGTGCCAAGGATAACGTTGCCCTGGCGGTGAATACCGTTTGCAAAGACCAGTCTAAAGAAGAACGGGAAGCAACAGTTAAAAAATATTTGGAGATGGTCGGTCTCACGGAAGCGGCCAAGAAAAAACCCGGTCAGATTTCCGGCGGGATGAAACAACGGGTGGCGATCGCCCGCGCTTTATCCATTCATCCAGAGGTTTTAATCCTTGACGAACCCTTTGGGGCCTTAGATGCGATTACCAAAGAAGAACTCCAGGAAGAACTCCTAGCCATTTGGCGCAATAACAAAATCACCGTCTTGATGATCACCCACGACATTGATGAAGCCTTATTTTTAGCCGACCGCATCGTAATGATGACCAACGGCCCTAGGGCAAAGATCGGTGAAATTATGGAAGTGCCCTTCGAGCGTCCCCGTAACCGCGACCAGATTATGGATGATCCGAAGTACATGGAGCTGCGCAACTATGCCCTCGACTACCTCTATCACCGCTATGCCCACGATGAGGATGAGGACTTAGTGGAGGAAACTCTTCCCAATCCCCTCTGGAAAATTGCCGGGATTGTGGGCGGCCTCGCGGCGGCGTCTCTTATTGGTTGGGGGATCTTCCAAACCATGGCCCCAAAACCTTCCGGTTCCAGTCCTTCTTCCCTACATCCCAGTCTTGTTTTTCCCCAAGCTTAGTTTTCATCGCCTTAAATCCCGAAACTTGCACCATCCCCCTGACTGACCACAGAAGTTTGGGGGATTTGTCTGTCATTTACGCAATTGTTTACAGCTTTGATTCTCTGCAAGCGCAATCCCAGGCGGATAGGGAGGGATTACGGGTAGGCGATCGCCTTTAGCTGAACATCTTGGACTAAATTAAGGAGGTGTTCCGGAACTTTTTTGCTTGTTCCTCAATCCGTTCCGCTAAGCGATTACAGACAAGGTTACAAAGATCATAAATCAGCTCATCACTGACACGATAATAGGCCGAAGTGCCTTCACTACGCCGTTGTAAAATTCCCGCCTGGAGCATTACCTTGAGATGTTTAGAGACATTGGCCTGACTAGTATCCGTTGCATTGACCAAGTCCTGCACACAGCGCTCCCCATCCCGCAATAAGTTAAGAAGCCTGAGACGCATCGGTTCTCCCAGAACGCTGAAATAGGAAGCCA
>JAYKIK010000212.1:0-4542 GCA_035284725.1 Synechococcus sp. | reverse complement strand
GCTAAATTAAGCTTGTGGGGAGGGAGGATTGTTCCCTCTCTTTTTTATTGGGCTGATTTCTGGGCAAGGCGATCGCCCCCGGTTGTTCGGGAGAATCTTCTACAATGGGGAGCGGCCTTTATTCTCAGAGTTTTCAAGAAATTTATGGTAGTTGAGCAAATCCTGGATCTCGCCAAGCAAAAGGGTATTGAAGCGGAGGTGTACTACCGCAGTAGCCGTGATACCCCCATCGATTTTGAGAATAATCGGCTTAAATCTTTAGAAACCAAAGCGAGCCAAGGGGTAGCGCTCCGGGTGGTCGTTGATGGGAAATTGGGTTTTGCTAGTGCCACAGATTTGACCCGCCTGGAGGATGTGGTGGATGCGGCGATCGCCACGGCGGAAATTGGTGATCCGGTAGATTTTGAATTTGCTAAAGATTTCCAGGGGGTTGTGCCGGAGAGCGATTATGTCCTGCCAGAAACCGCAAAATTAGTGAAAATTGGCGAAACTCTCATCGAAAAAGTACGGGCCTATAACGACGAAATTCTCGTGAGTGCCGGGTTCCACATCCGCTCTGGCCAAACGAAACTCGCAACTACCGGCGGTGTTTATGGGGAGCGCAACAGCAAAGTGGTCAGCGCCAGCCTGGGGGGAAACCTCGTTCAAGGAGAAGATTTCCTCAACGCCTACGGTTATGACGTGGCTAAAGATGGGGAACCTGATTATGACAAGATTCTCGCCACTGTCATCGAAAAATATACCAACGCTGAAAAATCAGCCCAAATTTCCAGCGGCCAATATCCCGTGTTGTTTACCCCCCGGGCGGCCCTCAGTGCTATCGGTGGCCTGTTTGATACGATCCTCTCCGGTCAAGTGGTGGTGCAAAAAGCCTCGCCCCTTGCGGGAAAAATTGGCGAACAACTCTTTGGCGATCGCCTAACGATTTACGAAGATCCAACCATCGGCGTTTCTGCCTGTCCTTTTGATGACGAAGGTACCCCCACCCAGAAAAAAACCTTTATCCAGAACGGCATTGTCCAGCAGTTTTACTGGGATCGCCAGTGGGCAGCCCGGGGTAAAGCCGAGGCCCAGGGGAATGGTTTCCGGGGTGGTCTCTCTCGTCCGAGCCCTGACATGGTGAACTTCTGCATGGGGGCCGGTCAAACGCCTTTGGCAGAACTGATTAAGGGCATGAAGGAAGGGGTAATTGTTGATCAAGTGCTGGGGGCTGGTCAGTCGAACCAGTTAGCGGGGGAATTTTCCGTCAACCTCGACCTGGGCTATAAGGTAGAAAATGGGGAAATTGTCGGTCGCCTGAAAAATACGATGGTGGCGGGCAGCATCTTTGAAGCCTTTGCGGATCTGGTGGATTTTAGCGATACCTGCGAGTGGGTAGGGGGCAGTGCCTATCTCCCGGCGATCCTGTTTGGTAAATTGGGGGTTGCGTCCCGGGCGGTTTAAAATTGCCATACTTGCCCCTGCATTGTGAGCGATGATGCCTGTGAAATCTTTGATCCGATTGCTGAGTCTGTGTTGTGTGTGTGTCCTGTGCCTGGCGGGTTGTGTGGACTACGATGTGGAAATTGCCTTCGACCACCAACACCACGGGGAAATCCACCAACACCTCCGCCTGGGGGATGAGTTTACAAACTTCAACCAGCAGGAAGCGAAACACTGGCTCAGGAGCATTGAAAAGCGGGCCAAGGGACTCCATGGTTCTGTCCAACGGCTTTCGGCCCAGGAATTGGATGTGCGGATTCCCTTTAACAATGGGGCGGATTTGGTCACAAAATTCAATGACTTTTTCAATCCGGAGGGGCAAAATCTCCAGGCTACAGATCTGGATCTTGTGCAACTAAAATCGGCGATCGCCCTTGAGCAAAAAAACTGGCTCCTGTTTGAACGGAATCGTGCCACCCTGGATGTGGATTTACGGGCTTTGGGAGTGCTTTCCCAACGGGGGAGCTTGATCCTGAGTCCTGGCTCCCTCCTCGATCTGGATGTGAGCCTGAAAACGCCCCTGGGAGCGCGGGTCATCAATAACAACACCGCCGATAACCCCGTGACGCGCAAGGAAGGCGATCGCCTCATCTGGACATTACAACCCGGACAGCTAAATCACTTAGAACTAGCCTTTTGGGTGCCCAGTTGGGTCGGTCTTGGGACATTAGCGATTGTAGGGCTACTTTTCCTGGGGTATTACCTCAAATATCGCCGTTTACCCGTATAGTATCGGTGTCGCGACCAATCTAGCGCTATCTTTAAACCAATTGCCCTTACTGTTGATGTCCTATGGTTGCCACCCAAGCCGAACCCTTGATCGAACTGCGGGGGATCTCCAAGGCCTTCGGATCAAATATCATCCTCGAAAACGTCGATCTAACGATTTATCGGGGGGAAGCCCTGGTGATCATTGGCCCTTCTGGTACGGGGAAGTCCACCATTCTTCGGATCATTGCGGGGCTACTGGCGGCGGATGCGGGGGAAATATATATCAACGGCGTTAAACGGGAAGGCCTCATCGAAGACGGCAATGATCCCATCGGCATCAGTATGGTGTTCCAACAGGCAGCCCTTTTTGACTCCCTCACCGTGGCGGAAAATGTTGGCTTTCTCCTTTATCAGCATTCCAAACTTTCCCCCAAAAGAATTCGGGAACTGGTGGAAGAACGGTTAGATATGGTGGGACTGTCGGGGGTAGGCGATCGCTATCCGGCCCAACTGTCTGGGGGGATGCGCAAGCGGGTCAGCTTTGCCCGAGCGATCATGGCCAATCCCGATAATCCGAAGGATAACCCTGAAATTATTTTGTACGATGAACCCACCGCCGGCCTAGACCCAATTGCCTCAACAGTGATTGAGGATCTTGTGCGACAGCTCCAACAAATGCAGGGGGTTTGTGGTACCTATGTGATGGTCAGCCACCAGGACAGCACGATCCGTCGCACCGCCGACCGGGTCATTTTTCTCTATGACGGTAAAATCCAATGGACTGGTACGGTGCCGGAAATTGACCAGACCGATAATCCCCTCGTACGTCAGTTTTTTGATGCAGCGGTGGAAGGCCCCATTAAGGTCATCGGCTAAAATTAGCACTCCCCCATACAATAAGACTTAACCTCGTCCCCTCTACCCACGAATCCAATGCGATCGCGTACCCTCAAAGAAGGCTCCCTCGGCTTATTTATTTTTGTTGGCCTTTCCCTCCTCGGTGTGGTGCTCCTCTGGCTCACGGGCAATACCTTTGGCCAGCGCACCTATTCAATCAATGTTCGTTTTGACAATGCCAATGCGATGCAAGAGGGGGCAATCGTTCGTTATCGAGGGCTAGAGGTAGGACGAATCAAGGCAGTGAAGCCTTCCAGTAATGGCGTCGAAATTGAAATTGAAATCCAAACCCCCGATCTTGCTATTCCCCGGGATGTGGTGGTGGAAGCCAATCAAGGGGGGTTAATCGGCGAAACTTCCTTAGAAATTATTCCCCAGAGCGAGTTGACCCAGGCGGAAATGGCCCTCAGTCCCCTGGCCCCCGATTGTGCCAAAAATGGCGCGATCCTCTGCGATGGTGCAACCCTCGAAGGGAAGATTGGAGTCAGCTTTGAGCAGGTTTTGCGAAACACAGCTCAATTTAGTGAACTCTATGGTGATCCCGAATTTTTTGAAATCGTCCAGGCCCTAGCGAGTAACTCCAGTGAGGCGGCGGAACAAATTGCGGTGCTGACTAAAGAATTGTCCCTCCTCTCCAAGGAAGTGCGGGGGGAAGTGGATAATTTTTCTGAAAATGCCCAATCGATCACCGATGCGGCGGTGACTAGTTCTAGTCAACTCGACCGTACCCTCGAACAGGTTAACACCCTGACAGGTAATTTTAATAGTCTTGTTGTTGAGAATCGTCAGGCCCTAGTGGGTACCCTCAACAGCATTGGGCGCACCAGTGATCAAATGCAACGCACCCTGGCGTCCTTCGATACAACCCTCAATACCGTCAATCAAAATCTCAGCGCCGCCAATACCCAGGAACTTTTAGATAATCTCTCCGTACTCACGGCCAATGCTGCTGCAACTTCGGAAAATCTCAAGGATATTTCCACGGCGCTCAATGATCCCAATAATGTACTGATGCTCCAAAAAACCCTCGATGCGGCCCGGGTAACCTTTGAAAATACCCAGAAAATTACAGCCGATCTCGATGAACTGACAGGAGATCCGCAATTCCGGAGAAATCTGATTGATTTGGTCAATGGCCTCAGTCAGTTGGTTTCTTCTACAGATCAGCTACAGCAGCAAATCCAAGTAGCCAATCGCATCGAACAGCAACGCCCCATTTATAGCCAGCAACGGCAGTTATCGTTTCGGCCCAGTCCCCAAAATCCATCTAAAAACTAAGTTTTTGGGAACTTTTAGGGAGATAGCAATTTTTTTCGGAAAAACTCTTGGCGATCGCCAAATGAGTATGCTATATTCGTTCAAGTCAAAAACAAGCGGATGTGGTGGAATTGGTAGACACGCACGCTTGAGGGGCGTGTGGAGCGATCCTTGCGAGTTCGAGTCTCGCCATCC
>JAYKIK010000211.1:0-2636 GCA_035284725.1 Synechococcus sp. | reverse complement strand
TGGCCGTCGAGCTCGGAGTTTGTTTCGCTATGGCTTTGACTTATTACGTCGCTTTTTTACCGCTTCTCCCCAATCTCTACTTGGGTCAGAGTTTCACCCCATACAACTTTTGTCCTGTACTTAGATCGATGTTAGCTAAACGATCCAAGTGATGATTAGCAAAAGATAATTCTTTTGTCCGTTCTGCTACCTGTAACTCTAGGGATTGATTGAGTTTGATCAGTTCTAGATTCCTCTCGGAAATTTGGTGAAACAAGTTTTCCAGAGCGATGATTAATGCTTCTTTTGAATCGTCCACGAGCACTGTCTTTTGGATTTCAATGGCGTAGGCTTCTGCGGGAGTCAGCCCTCGCTCCACCGCTTTAATTTGCCGTGACATGCGCTTATCTTCACCCAAAATATGGTAAATCAACCAGTGGGTTAAGAAATCCAGTAAAAGCTGCATATCTTCTGGGGTATCAAAGGATTTACTCTGGTGCATCGAGGTCACTTCAACCAGGAAATTCTGATGAACTTTTTTATGGATCGCAATATATTCCTCACATAATTGCACTTCTGCCATTAACCGTTCTTCTTCTTGAAAATGGAAATGTGCATATTCTGCTAATTCTTTAAAAATAATTTCGATATCATTGGCATTCACCAAATCACTAGCGATTTTCTCTCCTAGTTCATTTACAAGATTTACTAAAAAATGGTGCTGAAAATCCACTTCTCGGAGGCCTGTCTCGAAGTATTTATCCCAATGAAATGTTTCCATATTCTAGTCTGCAAATGAATGCCCGCCTTTGGATAGTCAGGTGTTCCCAAAAGGATGTTGCAACGGGTCTTTAAAGCCAGTGTAGTCGTTTTTCTGGGGGGTGATAGGGATGGTTCATGTTTATTTAAACAATGGTTATTTTGAGCCTTACCAATAAAATTCGTAGGCGATCGCCTTTGTTTAGGACAAAAAAAGACGGTGTCCAGTCACACCGCCAAAATATGTTTGCTGAAAATTGTTAGCTCTAGTGGGGGATCTCTGGCGCCTGAAACAACGCTAGATCGGTCACTGGAGATTTTTCCTGGGCCGTTTGTTGGAGACTGGGTACAGACTGACGCAGAATTGCCGTGAGATTTTCCGTCGTAGAGGCGTAAATCTGGGTGACTGCCTTCGGGTATAAACCAATGCCAATGATCGGAATCAACAGGCAAGCAATTACAAAGACTTCCCGGGGTTCCGCATCGATCAGTTTTTCATGCTCGACCAGTTCTTTGTTTTCAGGGCCATAGAGGATTTCCCGCAGCATCGACAGGAGATAAATGGGGGTTAAAATCACGCCCACCGCCGCAAGAAAGATAATAATCACCCGAAAGATTGGGTTATAGGCATCACTGGTTGCAAAACCTACAAACACCATTAACTCCGCCACGAAACCACTCATCCCCGGCAACGCTAAGGAAGCCATGGAACAGGTTGTCCACATCGCGAAGATTTTTTTCATCTTCTTACCAACACCGCCCATTTCATCGAGCATCAGGGTATGGGTACGGTCATAGGTGGCCCCAACCATAAAGAATAAACTCGCCCCAATCAGACCATGGGAGATCATTTGCAACATTGCGCCGCTGGTCCCCAAATCCGTAAAGGAGGCCATCCCAATCAACACAAAGCCCATATGGGAAATCGAAGAATAGGCAATCTTACGCTTTAGATTCCGTTGGGCAAAGGATGTTAAAGCTGCATAAACAATATTGACAACACCGAGAATGACGAGGACAGGGCCAAAGAGGGCATGGGCATCAGGGAGCATTCCCGCATTCATCCGCAAGAGGGCATAGCCACCCATCTTCAAGAGGATTCCTGCTAGGAGCATGTGGGCCGGTGCTGTCGCTTCCCCGTGGGCATCGGGTAGCCAGGTGTGGAGGGGAAAAATAGGTAGCTTGACACCATAGGCAATCAGGAAACCACCGTAAAGGAGTAACTGGAGGTTCGTTCCAAAATCTTTATGGGCGATCGCTGTCATATCAAAGGTGACCGTATCCCCATAGAAGGCCATAGTCAGCGCCCCAATCAGAATAAACAGGGAGCCCCCGGCTGTATAGAGGATAAACTTCGTCGCCGCATAGAGCCGTTTTTTCCCGCCCCAAATCGAGAGAATCAGATAAACCGGTACCAGTTCCAATTCCCAGGTAAAGAAAAACAGCAACATATCCTGCACCGCAAAAACCGCGATTTGGCCGCCATACATCAGCAGCATCAGGAAATAAAACAGCTTCGGCTTAAAGCTCACGGGCCAAGCCGCCAAAATTGCTAGGGTCGTAATAAAACCGGTCAACAAAATCAACGGCATCGACAGACCATCGGCCCCCACCGACCAGCGCAGATCAATCGCCTCAACCCAGGTATAACTCTCCACCAATTGCAGGCTCGGATTACCAAAGTCATAACCGGTGTAAAAAGCGGTCACAATGATGGCAAAATCAATCAATCCAATGCTGAGGGCATACCAACGCACCGTCTTACCATCTTTATCGGGGATGAGCGGCAAAAACAGCGCCGCCACGATGGGAAATAAAATCGTCGTGGATAACCACGGGAAATGTGCAAAGTTCATACAAACTCAAAAAAATAACGGCTGTTTCTTAAAAAAGGGCCA
>JAYKIK010000210.1:0-9058 GCA_035284725.1 Synechococcus sp. | reverse complement strand
GGCCGTCGAGCTCGGAGTTTGTTTCGCTATGGCTTTGACTTATTACGTCGCTTTTTTACCGCTTCTCCCCAATCTCTACTTGGGTCAGAGTTTCACCCCATACAACTTTTGTCCTGTACTTAGCTGTGTTCTATGCATTTCTCAAAATTAACAGGATTATTGTCTAGTGTAGGGATCTTCCTCCTGGTTGGTCTCGGTGGCGATCTGGTTGATGCGGCTCCATCCCGGGGTAAGGCGATCGCCCCCCCTGAAAAATCCGACCATCCCCTTGCTCTCCTCAGCCAGCGGCAGACCCTTGCAGCAAATCCCCTCTGTCAGTTGGCCAGTACCCTGGAAGATTCTCCCCAGGCTACCCTGGTTGCGAATGCCACAGAATCCCAAGATCCGGCCCCAACTTGGGTCTCGGCTTTGTTTCAACGTTTTACCCAAAGTTTAGGCTTAGACGGTTTATTATTTCCTCCGGCCTCACCCGTAACGCCCCATGTTGCCGTTGTGCCCCAAGCTCCGGCTGCTGCTAACCAAGGGAAAGCTCAACTGGTGAGTTACGCTGCTAACCAAAGCTATCAACTGCGTCTCCGGGGACAGCCCATCGCGGCTATTTCATCCTACCAACAGGCCCAGATCCTCTCCCAACAGCTAGAAAAATTACTCCAGACTGAGGGTTTCGAGGCAAAGGCGATCGCCCCAACCATCCACCAAGGACAACCGGCGATCGCTTTAGGTGCCCAGATCCTGTTTGTGATTGATGAAACCATTGCCCCTGAAAGCATCCTCAACCGGGAAATCCTCGCCATCCAGTGGGCCAACAACCTCCGCCTGGCCCTGGGAGTGCCCGCCCTGGATCTCGTGACGGCCCAGCAGCAAATGTACCAGCTTGAGGAAACAAACCAATCCCTCGAAGGCCTCGCCTCTTGGTATGGCCCCTATTTCCATGGGCGCTTGACCGCTAATGGGGAGATCTATGACCAATATGCCTTTACTGCTGCCCACCCCGACTTGCCCCTGAACACTTATCTAAAAGTAACCAACCTCAACAACGATCGCAGCGTCATTATCCGCCTCAATGACCGGGGCCCCTACATTCCCCCCCGGAGTCTGGATCTATCCCTCGGGGCAGCCCGCTGTCTCAATAGCGTCGAAACCGGTGTAATTCGCTACAAAGCAACCATTATGACCCCCCAGACCGACCCCCCAAAGGCGATCGCCCCTGATATGATCTAGCCTATTCGAGAGTGAAACGTTCCCCGAGACCATGCCGATTATTGAAGTCGATTCCCTCAGTAAAATTTACCCGGTTGCCCTCAAAGAGCCCGGCATCAAAGGAACCCTCAAACACTTCTTCCAACGGCAATATCGTCAAATCAAAGCCGTTGAGAACATCTCCTTTACCATCGAACCCGGGGAAATTGTCGGTTTCCTGGGGCCAAACGGAGCCGGGAAAACCACCACTCTCAAGATGCTCACAGGACTAATTTATCCCTCCACGGGGATTGTACGGGTTGCCGGGGCGATTCCCTTCCAGCGACACCGGAGTTTCCTAAAACAAATCAGCCTTGTCATGGGTCAAAAGCAACAATTACTCTGGGATTTACCCGCCCTCGACTCTCTCCGCATCAATGCCGCCGTTTATGATATCCCCGAACCAGTTTTTAAAGAACGGTTGGCGGAACTCAGTGCCATGCTCTCCCTCGAGGAAAAACTCACCCAGCCCATGCGCAAACTTTCCCTGGGGGAACGGATGAAGGCGGAACTCCTCGCAGCCCTGTTGCACCATCCCCAGGTACTTTTTTTAGATGAGCCGACCCTCGGTTTAGATGTGAACGCCCAAGTCGCAGTGCGGGATTTTCTCCGGGAATATAATCAACGTTATGGGGCAACAATCCTTCTCACTAGCCACTATATGGCTGATATTACCGCCCTCTGTGAACGGGTGCTGCTGATTTACCAGGGAACACTAATCTATGACGGCAGTTTAGATCGTCTATTAGATAAATTCGCTCCCTACCGGGAAGTGCGGGTGGAACTTACAGAAGTCTATGCCCGGGAAGCCCTAGCTCTTTTTGGGGAAGTGGAACACATTGATGGTCAAGAAGTGCGTTTTTTGGTCAAGCGCGAAGGCTTAACCCAGACCATTGCCAAAATCCTTGAAAATTTGCCCGTTGCTGATCTCAGCATCAATGATCCCCCCGTTGAAGAGGTCATTGGTCGGGTATTTGCGGAAGGGATTGTTGTTTAATTCATCAGGCTTTTTTGCTGACGCCCGATGCTTTATTCTGCTTTATCCCGTGGGATTTTCACTCTGGGAGGGGTCGTGGGCTGTGTTACTTGGCAATGACGACTTGATTTCTACCTTGGTTTTTGGCTTCATAAAGAGCCTTGTCTGCTTTTTCAATGAGTGAATTGCCATGGTTAGGGTAAGCTGCAATTCCCACGGAAACCGTCACAGGGGGTAACCCTGAAGATTGGTAGGTGATTTCCTCCCGCCCAATCCTTAGGCGTAATGCGTCGGCCCGGATTTGGATATCTTCAATGGCCGATTCTGGGCAGATCACGGCAATTTCTTCTCCCCCATACCGGAAGACCGTGTCGTAACGTCGCATACCGTCTTTGATCAGCGCAGCTACCCTCTGAAGCACGACATCGCCCGCGAGATGGCCAAAAAGGTCATTAAAACTCTTGAAATGATCAATATCAATTAACATGAAACAGAAACAGGATTTATTGCGTACTGATCTTTCTAATTCTTCCTGGAGACATTGATCCATATGGCGACGATTAAATAATCCAGTTAAAGAATCGACAATGCCATCCTGTTTAAGGGACTTAGTCTGATCATGTTTTTTTAAGGCCATTCTAATTGTGGCGTATAACTCTTTTTCTAAGTAAGGTTTGAGAATATAACCATAGCATCCGGTTTCTTCCGCCCGCTGCAAAGTTGCATCATCGGCATAGGCAGTTAAATAAATAATTGGTAAATCATAGGTTTGATAAATTTCGGCGGCTGCTTGAATACCATCTTTTTCGCCTTTGATGACGATATCCATCAAGATTAGGTCCGGGAAATCCCCTGCTAGGGACTTCAGGGCCGCCTCCGCGGAAGATACGATTCCCGAAACTTCATAGCCCATTTTCTGAAGCTTTTTAGAGAGAGTACGTGCAATTAAAAGCTCATCTTCAACAATGAGAATTTTGGTGGCTGACATTTTTAAAATCTCCTTGTGTATTCTTGGTTTTTAAAGTTGACCGTAACCGCTGCACCACTTTGATTGTTACAATATACATCTCCCTGAATTTGTTCTGCTAATAAAGCAACAAGTTGTAAACCAAATTTTGCGTTTTTTTCTAAATTCCAATCTTCAGGAAAACCAACGCCATCGTCCTTAACGACAAGGCGATAATGGTCAGCAACCGACTGACAGGTAATAAAGATTTGGCCTGTTGGTCGATCTACAAAAGCATAGCGGAGAGCATTGTCAATTAACTCCACCACGATCAAGGCAAAGGACATAAATGTTTCTATGTTGATGGCGATCGCCTCTAGGTCAAAATTTAATTTAATCTGGCGATCGCCTTTTTGCTGAAATAGGTCTAGCTGTCGAATGGAACTATCTAAATGCTGGGAGATATCAACCGTGGAAATATCAGGAGAATCCTGCACAGCTTCGTAGATAATTGCCAATAAATTGATGCGCCGCTGGCTAGATTTTATGATATCGACGGCTGTCGGGTCTTCAACAAATTCACATTGCCACTCTAAAAGACTACTAGCAACCAATAGGTTGTTTCTAACTCGGTGCTGTAGTTCTCGCAATAGCAAGCGCCGTGACTTCAAAGAGCCAGCAAGCTTTTTCTTGATTTTTTTGGTCCTATATGTATCTCGAACTGAATAGCATAAAAAAGATTCCTCTGGCAATTCAACTAGGCTAATATTCGCTTCTACTTCTATTAAGAATCCATCTTTATGGATTAACATTGATTCAATGGAAACGTTGAGTTTATCCCGCCGTACCCTATCTATTTGAAATTCCCAAAATTCAGCATCAAATGTATTAATTTTTGCAAGATTTAATTTGGTCAGTTCTTCCTCTGAATAACCGGCTAGACTACAGAATGCTGGATTGGCTTCTATTATGTCGTAGGAGTTGACATCGGCAAATAAAATGCCTTGGGAAAGGTTTTTAAAGGCCACATAATACTTATCTTCTCGGGAAACCGTCGCCAGACTCGATAATCTCGCAGTTTCTAAATTGCCGATGGTAAAGGATGTTTCTGGTTCATCGATTGTGAAATTAGACATCGTCGGTCGATCTAAATCAGCAGAGCTGTTTTCATCGAAGGATTGCTTTTCATAGGAGATATCAGTATCTGTTTCAACAACAGAGTATGTCAATTTAAAAGGACTAGATTCCCCCGCTAGTGAAATAGTATCACCAGGGGTTAGTTCACAAAAAGACTGCTTTTTTCCATTGATAAAAACGCCATTCTTGCTCTTTTGTCCCTTGAGGTTGCCATCAATCATCCAATAACTCAAACGTCCCGTCGCATGATTTTTCATGGGTGTGATGAGACAGTGTTGGCGAGAGATAATGTTATTAGAGATCACAATGGCATTACTAGAGTGACGGCCAATAGATAGCGGTTCATCCTCGAGCAGCAAAGTCTTCGTTTTCGTTGAGTTTTGCTCCCCAATAAATATAATGTGTTTTTTGCTAAACGTTCCTTTCATTTACACTCTCTTTTTATACTGTAATTCTGAAAAATCGATTTTAAACTCCACACCAGGTTGATTGACAATTGATAAATGACCGTCTAGTTGGTGAACTAGCATGGAGATCAGCTGTAGCCCTAAGGTCTCGCTTTGGGTGATGTCAAAGGTTTCAGGTAACCCTACGCCATTGTCAGCAACAATTAAAGAGATAATATTGGTTTGGTCGTTAAGTAATAATTTTAACGTAATTATGCCTTCCCTTTGATCAGGAAAGGCATGTTTTAAGGAATTTAAAAATAATTCATTGAAGATTAACCCACAGGGTACTGCTGTTTCAATATTGACAAAAACAGGCTCGGTTTCAATCTTTAAAGTGATTTTGTGCTGTGCTAGGTCTGTCATTTTCAGCAGATGTTGGGCCAGGTCCTGCATATATTCTCCCAGTTCAATTTGACTGAGATTATCGGCACGATACATTTTTTCATGGACCAGGGCCATGGTATAGATTCGCATTTGACAATCTTGCATGATCTCCAGAGCACTTGAATTTTTCAAGGTTTCGCTCTGCCACTCAATCAGGCTAGAAACAACTAACAGATTATTTTTAATTCTGTGGTGAATTTCCTTTAATAAGGTTTCCTTTTGTTTTAGGGACAGCGAAAGTTTTTCCTGGGTTCTTTTCGTTTTGATAACTTCTGCTTCTATCTGGGTTAGCTGCAGTTGTTGTTCTAGGGTTTTTGTGATGTCCTTGAACGTTAAAACAAGTCCCGTTTCTAGCTGATCCTGAATCTTGTGGGAAAAGTAAGCGCAATTTATTTCCAGGGTTAATTGCTTATTGTCCTGTAATAAAAAGTAAGTAAACTTCTCTTTGCTTTTTTCTCTCAGGCATGTCAGAAGATGTTCTTCTAAGGGGGGAGGGCTCGCCCTCTGGGTCACGGGGGGGAAAAAAAGATGTAGGGGATGGTTAATAATTTCTAATTTTGATCGGTTTAGGAGTTGAAAAAAATAGGTATTACACCAGAGAACTAAGCCCTGAGCGTTCGTCCAAACAATGCCTTGATCAACAGCGCCCAAGGCTAATTCCATTTTAGCCAAGGTGCGACGTAAGTGGTCATTGATTTTGCTTTCGCTCATATTTTTTGGTATTTATAAAGGACGTAAACAAGCAGCGAAAGACCAAGTGGAACCTATCTTTTCTGCCACAATAAAATGTTCTGACAAGATTTCTTTTCCGTCCTTAGTAATTGCTTTTAATTTCAAGGGGTGATTGAGAATGGTCGATTGTTCTGTTAGTTGAAAGCGAGAGAAGGCAAGGTGGTGGGAGTCAACAAAGTTTTCAGGCAAAATAATCGTGACATGCTGGCCAATTATTTCTGATTTTTGCCAACCAAATACTTCTTCAAAGCAGCCATTGATATCAAGTATAAGTCCCTCACTGTCGGTGACGACAACTGGTGTTGCGGTATTATTTTCGACAAATTCGGCGATTGAGGTCATAGTTTTCTCGGTCTTTTGATGGGTTGACAAAAAAGTAAATAGAAGAGAAAATAGTCCATTTTATGAATATAAATTATAGATATAAGATTGGTTTAAAGACGGTTGGCATACTGGAGTTCCTTAAAGGTAATCATTACTTCGGTGCCATGTTTTTGTTGAATATCTAAATCCCCTTCTAATTGCTCTGTGAGTAGGTCAACCAACTGTAGCCCTAGACTGTCACTTTGTCGCCAGTTAAAGTTTTCAGAAAATCCTATGCCATCGTCTTTAACTGACAGTTTGATTGCATCATTATCATCGCTAGATAAATGTATCAAAATTGTCCCAGATTGATTTTCGGGGAAGGCATGTTCTAAGGCATTTAAGATGAGTTCATTGACAATTAATCCACAGGGAGTTGCTGTTTCAATATTGACGAATATTGATTGGAGTTCAAAGTTGAGCTTAGCCTTGTTTAAATGGCGTTTATTACTGGCATAGATTTGCTCTGCCAGGGTTTTAAGATAGTCAGCGAGATCCAGTTCCGCAAGGTTGAATGAACGATATAGTTTTTCGTGAATTAACGCCATACTCCGGATCCTGCGTTGGCTATCCTCCATGGCGGACAAGAGATTTGGCTCATTAAAAAATTCACTTTGCCAATCAATAAGACTGGAGACAACCAACAGATTATTTTTGACTCGATGGTGAATTTCTCGTAATAGAATATCCTTTTGTTTTAAGGAAGATTCGACTTCTTGCTGGGCTTTTTTCAAGGTTGTTACATCTCGACAAACACAGATTATCACGTTGTTTTGTAGACTAAGAGACAAGCCTTCAATAAAGGTAGAGCCATTTTTTCTATTGGCGATCGCTTCCCCTTGCCAGTAGCCTTTTTCTTGGAGTATGGGAAAAATATTACGCTCAAAATGTTTTATTTCTTCGGGGGAATAAAGGGCTTTCCAACTCAACCCAATTAACTCCTGTTCATTGTCATAACCAAATAATTTAACGTGGGAACTATTAAGATAGACAAAACGGTCATTCTCCAGGATGGCAACTCCGTCAATGGTTGCATTCATGGCATCGGCCTGGCGTTTCATGATCACTTCCGATCTAACCCGCTCGGTCACATCATTTTGAATGCCGATGAAATGTGTGAGCTTACCTTCGGTATCAAAAATAGGAGAAATGCTGAGTTCATTCCAAAAAACATCACCATTTTTTTTGTAATTACGGACAATAACTTTGCAACTTTGTTTCTTTTTTAGGCTTTTTCGAATTGTTTGTAATCCTGGTTGGTTGTGGTCTGCTCCCTGCAAAAAACGGCAATTTCTGCCGATCACTTCCTTAGCAGAATACCCTGTAATATTTTCAAAGGCTGGATTGACGGCAATACAAGGATAGTTAGAGGCGAGGGCGTCGACGATAATAATGCCATTCTGGGTTGCGGCGATCGCCCTTTGTTGGAGGCGTAGATCCTTTGTTTTTTCGTCAATTTTTTTCTCTAGCGCCAAATTCGCTTCTTGCAGTAAGCCATTTGCTTTGCGGGTTGATTCAGCCTTAATGATTTTCCTAAAAGCAATAAAAATTGATCCAAGAATTAAGCCTGTAATTGTGATTAGTCTGGCCAGGTGTTTTTGGTAATTGTCTTGGGAATCTTGAAAAAAGACATTTAAAGGATAGGAAACTTCTAAAACGCCCCTGACATCACCTTCTTTCCAATCGGTTTTTGGTGAATCCGGATGGCTATTATGGCATTCGATACAGGAAGGCTTCATCAAATCCCCAATACCATAACGGAAGAAATCTTCTCCATTAAATTTCTCGATGCGATAGAATTCTCGGCTAGGATTAGAACGTATTTCCTGCAGTGCCAATTTCTGAAAATCATCCTGGGGCCCACCATTTTTTCGCCAAGGGAAAGGATAGTCACTGTAATAGTTGACAATCATTTCTGGATTTTCTTCTTTAATTTTTTCACTTAAGCGGATTAAGTAACTGGCCGGAATGGGGGCAATACCCGGCTGAGAATAGTCATGGGAAAACTCGGCAAGATTATTTGTTTTGAGTTTGGATACGACTTCACTAGCGTAAAGATCCCTGGACTTGATCAGACTATCTGCCACTAAATGCGATGCTTCGTGGGCCTCTTTGCGGACCGTAAAGTTGAGGGATTTGAGTTCCCAGCTAATGTTCAAGCCCAACAACAAAATAATGGCGATCGCCCAGGAAAAAACTAAAGATATTTCTTTGGGTGAACGGTTTCGTCGTCTTTTCATTACAGATCACCTAAAAGCATAATCCCAGAAAAAAATTAATAAAACTCAATTTTTAAAGAGGGAAAATAGAAACACTCAGGCATAATCAAACTTTTTTTACGGGAAACAACGACTGAATTGACCTAACAATAAAGTATTAAGATTGTGCCTGATAGTTTACTGCCTTCCTCAATATATTAGTCTTTTTAGCGTAACTGTGTAGGTGATCAAAATAAAAGATGGACACTTTCGAGTCCGAATAATTATGGGAAGAATTTTATCTTCTTCACTTAATTATGCGTATACACACAACAGGCCCATCATCTATCTTATTTTAGGCCCCAGCAAAAGACTATCCATCCGTAGATAGACGTGAGAGAAGGCGTCATTAATGTCCCACATCCCACGTCTTCTCAGGATTTTCGACTTAACGAACGGGCATGCCCAACAGATCCTCAATCTTCGGCATCTGGTCTAGGGGAATCACACGACCCTCATCCTCAAACCCATCAATCTCATCAAAGTTGAGATAACGGTACAGATCGCCCTTAAACGGATCAATCTTCTCAGAGACGATCGCCTGATATTCTTCCACAGTGGGAATCTTACCGAG
>JAYKIK010000209.1:0-21919 GCA_035284725.1 Synechococcus sp. | reverse complement strand
GACAATTGCAGCATGCGTTGCGGGCGAAGTGTCTGGGGAGTCGTTTCCGGGGCTCCCCGTGGGCAAAAAAAGCCATCATGATTGTCGCATTGTACGAGTCAAATGGGAAATGAATCTTAAATTTCCTAAGAAGTTCCCCCCGACCAGACCTATGCGGCAACGGAAACGGTCGTGACTTGATCGGCGAGGGTAGTTTCAGCTGCTTTAGCAACAGCCTGGGCTGTGAGTTTGCCGGAAAGAACGGCTCCCTCCATGCTGGCAAGGTAACGCTGCATTGTGTAGTCCCCAGTGAGGAAGAAATTCGCAATGGGAGTTTCCTGGGAAGGACGATAGTCTTGGCGTCCGGGGGTAGATTTGTAAACAGACCGGGGGGTTTTCACAACATGGTATTTCAAAAGCTGGGCTTGATTATCACCAGTGAAATCATCGGGGAATAGCTGCTTTAGTTCCGCCATGGTGGCTTCGATAATTTCTTCATCAGACTTACTGATCCAGTCTTTAGCGGGGGCTAATACCAGCTCCAGCATGGATTTGTCGCTATAGTAACCACGGCAGGTGTTGCTCATGTCGGCGTAAACACTCAACAAAGGCGATCGCGAAAAGAGGAGATGATCCACATCGGTGAGCTTGCGATCGAACCACATGTGGAGATTGATCACCGGTACCCCTTCGAGACCATCGAGTTTTTGGAAGAAGGACATTTCCTTCCAGGGTTTCGGCAACATCACCTTGAGGGGGTCAACGGGCATCGCAGAAACGTAGGCATCGGCGGTGAAAAATTCGTCTTCAGCACCATTTAAGCCGCGTAAGACAAAACCCTTTACGGAACCATCTTCATTAAGTTGGATTTCTTTGAGGGGCTTGTTGAGGTGAACTTCACCGCCGCGCTCGGTAATGTAGTCAACGATCGGCTGACAGAGGCGCTCGGTGGGGGAACCATCTAGGAACGCCATTTTTGAACCATTTTTTTCCTGGAGAAAACGGTTAAGGGCGGTGAGGAGAATGGTGGCAGAAATTTCGTCGGGGTTGATAAAGTTCAACGCCTTGGACATGGCAATAAAAACTTCTTTTTCGACCCGCTCGGGGATGCCCTGTTTCTTCATCCATTCGGACCAGGAATATTTATCCATTTCCTCGACATATTTTTGCCCCTGAACCATGGCGGGAATTAAGCCAATACCAAACTTGATTTTTTCTTCCCAGGTGAGCATGTCGTTGTTGCGGAGGATCGCAAATACACCGTTGATGGGAGCGGGCAAATCGGGGAAATCGAAACGGGAGTAGGTACCGGGGGCGTCGGGTTGGTTGAAGATCATGGTGTGCTCTTTCCACTGCAAGCGGTCTTCAATGCCGAGTTCCTTGAAGAGTTGGAGCATATTTGGGTAGGCCCCAAAAAAGATGTGTAGACCGGTTTCATACCAATCGCCATCTTCATCTTGCCATGCGGCTACTTTGCCACCGAGGACGTCTCTTCTTTCGAGGACAATAGGAGTGTGTCCTGCATCGACAAGGTATTTCGCACAGGATAATCCTGCTAATCCGGCTCCGGCGATCGCAACTCGCATGGTGAAGGGCTTCCTACTCTAACGAACGACAACTAAAAGTTTTGATGTTGCTCATTATACTTTGCAATTCGTTACATTTGAGTATTTCCCGAGAAATCCTCTCATTTTCCCTGGGATCTGCAAAAGAATACGGTAATGGAGTAATCTCGCTAGAATCACCTGTGAGCGATGCGGCCCTGCGTTGGCAAAGTCTTGGGAAATTTCAGGGAGATTTAGAGTGGGAAAAATAGGGTCGGAAACCAACTGCGGTGGAGTAAATCGCTAGCGTAGCTGTGGACGGTCAATTCGAGGAGCTGATTGCGGGGCTTACTGGCAATGGCGATCGCACTAATGTCTTCTTGGACTGCGACTTCAAGGGTTTCACTGAGGGGATTGCCTACTTTGACGGCGGTTTTGACGGTTAGGCCGAGGGTTTCCAGTTCAGCTTTGATGGCCGCGAGGTTTGCCTCCACTTCTTTTTGGAGATATTCGATCTGAATCTTTTGGATACCTGCGTTGTCCAATACTGATAACAGGAAACAATTGGCGATCGCCCCTGGGGGAGCATCTTGAACCAACTTTTTGACCCGTGCTACTAGGTATTGTGCTTCTTCACTACCGTTGTAGGGAAGCAGGAGATACCGCCAGAGGTTTTGACACCGAAGGGCTAATTCTTCACGGGTGTAGGTAGAAACAAGTTGGGGCCGGAGGATCATGATCGGTTTTTTCACAGACTTCATGAGGCCGATGCTGGTGCTACCGAACATTTTTTCCTGGATTAAATTCTTGATCGGTGTCCCCATCAGAATCACATCGCACTGATATTTCTCGATAATTTGGGGGATGTTGTCGAGGGCATTGCCAGAGACTATTTCGATTTTTACATCTGCCCCGGGGGGAACTTGGGTTAGAGCACTGGAAAGGTGAGCCTGGGCAGCAGCAACTTTTTGCTTATCAATGCGAGGAATATTCCCTTCAGTCCAAAGGGGCGCACTGTGAAAAAAAACGATGCGGGATAAGCCTCCTTTTACCAAGCTCTCGACGCAACCAGTTAGTCGATCTAAGCCATCGGAAAAATCAGTACAGACTAAGGCGCTATGGAACATGACAATCTTGCAAAGGAGGATAAATGGTCTAGGAAAAAATTTTCTTTACGGTAGCATTTCTCCTGGAAAATATTTGAATTGAGCTCAATAAATCGAGGGGTTCAATATAAGCTTTTTCGCCGCCCCCGCATCCCCAGCATGATGTTGTGGCGATCAGGCTCGAGAAAGAGGCCAGGAAAAAATTTTCGTCAAAACCCAACAAGCCGATGCAAACGCTGTCGGAGCTGCTGGAATCTTTTTAGAGCCCCCATTGGTGTTTGATGACTTCCTTATACATATTTTCCCGGGACAGCATTTGCTCATAGAGTTTGACCAGGTGCTCTAGGGCTTGCTCACGGTTCATCTGCTGTACTTGGTTTTCAAAGGAGCGCAGGCTAAATTGTTGCTCCAATGAGAGTTCATTATTCGCTGGAAACATTGCTTATCTCCTTGATAGCTAAGTCTAAATTTGGGGAGTTCCCTGGGGTTGCAGCTCGCGCACAACTATTACATATTGTAAACAATCATTGACAGGTGTGCAGCGCTTGTTTGTTTTCTAGCAACTTTGTCCAGGGGAGATTGCTCAGAATGAACAAAACAATGAGTAGAAATACTGATTTGTTTGAGTTTCTAGATAGAATAAAAATTGAGCAGGGTTGAGCATTTGGGATGAAGGGGTGACAAATACAGGACAGGAGTTTCGTTTAGGTTGTGCTGTGTGGGCCCATCGGGGATGGTTGGGGAATTTCTATCCATCTGGTAGTGCGACGAAAAATTTTTTGCGTCTCTATGGCGATCGCCTCCATGCCGTTGAGGGTAATACGACGTTTTATGCGGTGCCGACCGCCGAAACGGTGCAACGCTGGCGAGATGAAACACCGGCGGAATTTCGCTTTTGCCTAAAATTTCCTCAAACAATTACCCATCAGGGCTTTCTCAAGGCTCGACTGGATGAAGCAAAGGCTTTTATTGAACGAGTGCAACTTTTGGGCGATCGCCTCGGCTGCATTTTTGCCCAGCTTCCCCCCTACTATTCCCCAAATTATTTCGACGATTTGCAGGTATTTCTACGGGCCCTCGCAGATTTCTCCGTAGATTTTGGGGTAGAAGTGCGCCACCCAGACTGGTTTCAGGACCCCCACCATACGCGTTTAAACCAACTCTTACGACAGCGGAATATGACTCGGGTTCTCTTAGATACCCGCCCTATCTATAACTGCGACGGCGATCCCCAGGCCCAGTCCCAACGCCGCAAACCAGAACTCCCTCTAATTCCAGTGACAACCAATGGCAAAGTCATGGTGCGCTTCATTAGCCACCCCAACCGCGACCTCAATCAACCCTATTTCGAGCAGTGGTGCCAACAAATTCAGCAGTGGTATGGTGCAGGGCTTTCAATCTATTTCTTTATGCATTGCCCCATTGAAGATCACTCACCGGGCCACGCACGCCATTTCCAGACGATGCTGCAACAACTCAATCTGCCTATTCCTCCCCTCCCGTGGCAAGCCATTGCCCCTACGCCCGAACAACTCAGCCTGTTTCAATTTTGAGGCTTAGTTGAGGCTAACTCATCCCCTGGCCTCCAGTCGTTTAACCACCACTGATTTTCTAACTTCCAACAGCAACAGGCGATCGCCAATCCTATTTCTATTTTCAGCAAACACCGCCACACCTGAGAAATCCCTATCCCTCCGTTCCCAGAGAAGAAACCAAATCCCCAGCCTCCCAAGACCCTGTAGATGTTAAAAACTGTTACGAAACAACAAGGAGAGGTGACACAGTGGCGCAAAATATTTGCGGATGGCTGTAGGAAAACCTAGGACAGTGTCGGCTTATACATCTTTCGCGTAAGAAAAATAATCCGGACGCTTAGGGGACTTATATACCCACAATGTTGGTTTTAATTTGAGCAATATAAAGCAAATTAAAGAAAGCCACCATTCATTTGATAAAAAACCAGTTTAAACCTAAAATCTGGTAATTATTTACTTTATTTAGTCTCATATCTAGAGGAGGAATCCATAGATGAGTATTGTCACGAAATCCATCGTGAATGCCGACGCTGAAGCTCGTTACCTCAGCCCCGGTGAACTCGATCGCATCAAAGCATTTGTTACTTCCGGTGAAAGCCGTCTTCGGATTGCTGAAACCCTGACTGGTTCTCGCGAGCGCATCATCAAAGCTGCTGGCGATGCCCTTTTCCAGAAGCGTCCTGATGTTGTTTCTCCCGGCGGTAACGCTTACGGCGAAGAAATGACTGCAACCTGCCTTCGTGACATGGACTACTACCTCCGTCTGATCACCTACGGTATTGTTGCTGGTGATGTAACTCCCATCGAAGAAATCGGTCTTGTTGGCGTTCGCGAAATGTACAAGTCTCTCGGTACTCCCGTAGACGCTGTTGCCCAAGCAGTTCGTGAAATGAAAGCTGTTGCGACTGGCATGATGTCTGGCGACGATGCAGCTGAAGCTGGTGCTTACTTTGACTATGTCATCGGAGCAATGGAGTAATCACCTTTTCTGATTGCTCTCTCCATGGTGTTTTCACCCTCTGGAACTTCGTTAAGACCTACTAAGATAAGGAATTATAAAAATGCAAGACGCAATTACTTCTGTAATCAACTCTGCTGACGTCCAAGGTAAATACCTTGATGGCAGTGCAATGGACAAGCTCAAGGCTTACTTCACAACTGGTGCCCTCCGCGTTCGTGCTGCTAGCACCATCAGTGCCAATGCTGCAGCGATCGTTAAGGAAGCTGTTGCTAAGTCTCTGCTGTACTCCGACGTAACTCGTCCTGGTGGCAACATGTACACCACCCGTCGTTACGCTGCTTGTATCCGCGACCTCGACTACTACCTCCGCTATGCAACCTATGCGATGCTTGCTGGCGACCCTTCCATCCTCGATGAGCGCGTTCTCAACGGTCTGAAGGAAACCTACAACTCCCTCGGTGTACCCGTTGGTTCCACTGTTCAAGCAATCCAAGCAATGAAAGAAGTCACTGCTGGTCTTGTCGGTGCTGACGCTGGTCGTGAAATGGGTGTTTACTTCGACTACATCTGCTCTGGCTTAAGCTAATGCTTCGCATCTGTCGGATGCAAGTGGTGTAGTAACCCAATTGAGTTCGGAGGTATGCGCTCACCGTCTAGCTCTTTATAAGCTTTTCTCACTTTAGTCTGGGTATGAGTTTTAAGGATCTAGGGCTTGTGTTGCTACTTCCGAACTTTGTTGTATCGGTCCCAAATAATAAAAAAGCTTTCAGATAAACGACTGGGTCTAAACCCTTTTAAGGAGATCAATTAAGCTATGCGGATGTTCAAAATTACAGCTTGTGTACCGAGCCAGAGCCGCATTCGGACGCAGCGCGAATTGCAAAATACTTACTTTACAAAGCTGGTTCCCTATGACAACTGGTTCCGCGAGCAACAGCGGATCATGAAAATGGGCGGCAAAATCATCAAAGTGCAGTTGGCAACCGGTAAACCCGGCACAAACACTGGTTTGGCTTAAGTAGGAATTTCTGTCTGTTTTTGGATTTGACTCGGGGAGGTCGGTTAACGGCCTCTTATTTTTGTTTAGGCACCAGTAAATCACCATCCCAGAGTGATTTCGGTTCTCGAATGGGTAACGGGCGCTAAATTTGGCGTAAAAATTGACTACCCTAGATCTTGTATTTTTGCAGTTCTGTGGTGCTACCAACCATGACCCAACCGAACCCCCAACCTCCTAAAACTCAGCTGGGACAAATGGTTACCCAAGCCTTCAATACGATGGTGCATTTTGGGCAACATACTCTCAAGCCCGGTGCTCGGGTTCCAGAATTGCACATTGAGGGTCAATCTCAAGCTTTTCCACTCATTGGCGATCGCCACACTGGCGGACGCAGTTCCAGCCAAGATATTACCATCCGTAATGAGACGGTTAGCGCGCTACATTTTTCCCTAAGTAAAGATCCGAATCATCCCCGTCATTACCTAATCCATGACGAACGTTCTTCTAATGGTGTTTATGTCAACCGACGTAAAGTCAAGTATTGTCCACTCCGTAACGGTGATGTCATTCATCTTGCTCCCCCGGATCTTGCCCAGGCCGCCTGTTTAACTTACCGCTATGAAGCCCCCCTTTGGGTGAAGGTGATTCGCTATGGC
Organism: Synechococcus sp.; assembly: GCA_035284725.1. Taxonomy (GTDB): domain Bacteria; phylum Cyanobacteriota; class Cyanobacteriia; order Cyanobacteriales; family MRBY01; genus MRBY01. The sequence continues at coordinate 15,138 of JAYKIK010000209.1, read as the reverse complement.
TTGTGGGGGGGCGGTGGCTTTGTAGGTTTGCTGACGGCTTTTCTCCTATGGCAATGGACAAAATATCCCCTCAATCCTCTGCCATCGGGGGTGACTGGCCCGGTGGTGATTTTTTCTCGGGATGGGGAAACGGCGATTAACCCCGTGACCACGGAAACCCACCGAGAATTGCCGCGCTTGAATGATTTTTCTCCTTACCTGAGAAACGGACTGATGGCCTCGGAGGATGCACGCTTTTATTGGCATTTGGGAGTGGATCCCATTGGTATTGCCCGAGCGGTGAAAGTTGCCCTCTCCCGAGGTAGTGCGACCCAAGGGGCCAGTACTATTACCCAGCAGGTTGCCCGCAGTCTGTTTCCAGAGGTGGGTCGTGAAAAAAGTGCCAGCCGTAAATTACGGGAAATGATTGTGGCACTGAAGATGGAGACTTTTTTTAGTAAGGATGAAATTATCCTGTTGTATCTCAATAAAGTTTATCTGGGGGTTGGCCAGTCAGGCTTTGAGGATGCATCTCAGTTCTATTTTGATAAGTCGGCTCGGGACTTAGATCTTGTGGAAGCAGCAACTCTGATCGCAATGTTGCCGGCTCCTAACGCTTTCAATCCGATCGTTGATCCAGACGAATCCCGCGAGCAACGTAACCTGGTGATTGACCGGATGCATAAACTGGAGATGATCACTGACCAAGAGCAACGTCAGGCCAAGTTAACTCCTATTGAAGACCGCTTAAGCGAGGAAGCTCGACAGTCCTTATCGAACAATGCTGCACCTTACTTTTATAGCTACGTCCAGCAGGAATTAACAGAACTCTTGGGGGAGGACGCCCTAAAGCTGGGAAATCTCTATATCGAAACAGGGCTTGATATTGCGATGCAACAGAAGGCCGCCGCATCCCTTAAGGCTTCCATTGAGCAGGATGGTACTCAGGTGGGTTTTTCCCAAGGGGCGATCGCCACCCTGGATAGCAAAACTGGCGAAATTTTAGCCATGGTCGGGGGAAAAGATTACGCAGAGAGTCAATTCAACCGAGCAGTCCAAGCTAAGCGACAACCAGGCTCTACCTTTAAGGTGTTTGGTTATGGTGCTGCCCTTGAACAAGGTATTTCCCCCTACACTACTTTTTCCTGTGCCCCCCTTAATTGGCAGGGCCAGCAATACCGGGGCTGTGAACGCACCAGCACTGCTAGTACCGATATGTTTCGCGGCATGGCCCAATCGGAAAATGCGATCGCCCTCCGCATTGCCCAAAGTGTCGGTTTAGATAGGGTGATTAACTTTGCCAAAAAACTCGGGATTGAATCTAATCTCAAGGCTTCCCCTGGCTTAATTCTCGGCGAAAGCGAAGTATCCGTCCTTGAAATGGCAGGGGCCTATGCCACCTTCGCCAATAACGGCACTTGGAATAAACCCCATGCTATCCGCCGCATTTTTGATAGTAGCGACTGTAGCGGCGAAACCATTGACAGCTGCTATCTGCTTTACGACTTTAATAATCGCGCCGATCTCCACCGCGAACAGGTTATCTCCCCCGAAGTCGCCCGCACCATGACCGACATGCTCCAAGGCGTAATCCAGGGAGGAACAGGAGCAGCTGCTCGCCTTGGCCTGGATGAAGCCGGCAAAACAGGGACTACCAACAGCAATGTGGACTTATGGTTCGTGGGTTATGTACCTTCCCAGGAGCTCGTTACGGCTATCTGGCTGGGCAATGACGACAATACTCCAACCCGAGGGAGCAGCTCTTACGCCGCTAAACTCTGGGGGGCCTATATGCGTGAAGCTTTCTGATGACCTAATTTCCCGATACGGAGATCTAACAAAGCACCATGGGGAAAACCAAACTAAACCAAGGAAACTAATTTGCTATTCTATGGTGTAGTTAATAAATAACCCCCGTAAAGGAGGCTTGATTTCGATGGCAGCAACTGATTTTAAAGATTACTATTCCATCCTTGGGGTCAGTAAAACTGCTTCTGCCGACGAAATTAAAAAAAAGTTCCGTAAGCTTGCCCTCCAATATCACCCTGACCGTAATCCCGGAGACAAAGCTGCAGAGGCTAAATTCAAAGAACTTAGTGAAGCCTACGAAGTTCTTTCTGACCCGGAGAAACGACAAAAGTATGACCAGTTTGGCCAATACTGGCAGCAAGCCGCCCGAAGTAGTGGGAGTCCCTATGGCCCAGGTGTCAACGTCGACTTCAGTAATTTTGGCAATTTTGATTTCAGTAACTTTGGTAGTTTTGACGAATTTATCAACGAGCTTTTAGGCAAGGCCGCGACTGGCTCAGGGACACGGGGGACTAATCCATATGGTGACTTTGGTTTTAACACCGGTACAACAGGCACAGCCCACGGCGCTAATCGAGAGGTAAAAATTCAGCTCACCTTTTCCGAAGCTTTCCACGGCGTTGAAAAACGGTTCAGCATCGGCCAAGAAAATTTAAGTGTCAAAATTCCAGCAGGGGTTACCCAGGGCAGCAAAATTCGTCTAAAGGGTAAAGGCTCCCTCAGTCCGATGGGGGGACAACGGGGTGATTTGTATCTCATTGTTGATTTACAGCCCCATCATTTTTTCCAGTTTGAGGGGGAAAATTTAACTTGTACCCTGCCAATTACCCCCGATGAAGCAGTCCTTGGGGCATCGGTGGCTGTACCAACTCCAGATGGTAGCGTCACCATGAAAATTCCACCAGGGATAAAATCTGGACAATCCTTACGGTTACGAGGAAAAGGGTGGCCCAAGCCCAAAGGAGGACAGACAGATCAGCTGGTTAAAGTTGACATCGTCATCCCCAATGACCCCACTGCAGCCGAAAGAGAATGCTACGAGAAGTTGCGGGACTTAAACCATTTCAAACCCCGCGAACATCTCCAAAATTTGCATCTTTAGGTTGAGGCTAAGTTGGATTTTGCTTTCTATTCACCGCCCAAGATTTTTTTGAGGGAGGTAATCCCTTTTTTGATCCGACGGGAGACAGTGATGACGCTCACACCCAGAAGTTCAGCCGCTTCTTTTTGGGTAAGATCATGCAGAAAAACGAACTCTAATACTTTACGGGTATGCTCCTCCAGTTGAGCAAGACCCTGTTGGATTCGAATTTGGTCTTCGATCGCCAACTGGAAACTTTTGTAACCCAGATCCGGAACAAGATCGCCGAGACAAGTGTTTTCCCCCTGCTCAGCAGTAACAGATACATCCAAACTGACGGGATCTCGGTTTTGATAAGCGAGGTTAATAGATTGCCACTCGGCGATGGAAATCCCCAAGTGTTCAGCGATTTCTGTGGGGGAAGGTTGGCGATTGTCTTCGTGGCGGCAAGTTTGAATGAAGCGATTGGCCTGTTGCCGTAACTGGAGAATACGACGGGGAATCCGGACAGTGGAACTTTTATCCCGGAGATAATGCTGAATTTCGCCACGGATGTAGGGACTAGCGAAAGAACTAAAAGCATTTCCCCGTTCTAGGGTGAATCTTTCGATGGCGCGCAGTAAGCCCAGACTACCAACTTGCATTAAGTCATCAAAGCTCTCATTGCACTGTTTTGACCAGTGATGGGCTTCTTTCCGAACCAGGCCAAGGTTAAGGTTGACAATTTGGTTTCGGATTTTGACATCCTGGGATTGGCGATAAACCTGTAAAAGTTCCAGGGTTACAGACTTTAGATCGTCGCTAGATTTAGTGGTGGTGATGGGTTCCATGATTCTGTAGCCAAATCAAAGGGATTACCGTTACTTATGCTGGGGTCAATGGCTGGGGCGATCGCCTCATAAGATCGTGTTGCTAATTGATAAAAAAAAGAGGAAATTGGGTAAGTTATATGGGATGACAGATTGAGTAGATTCACTACGCCATATGTCTTAATCATCTTGGCACAGTTCTATCAAAAGAAGGAGTGATTTTTATCAAAATTCATTCTTTTCCCTAGGATCCCTCAGTTATTTCCGTAAAACTACTGAGTCCCTTTGCTCTCTGGTTACCAAAAAGAATTTACGGCTCAATAAAATCACAGAGAAAGCCTGGTTCCCCACCCGTTCAATCGAAAAGACCTTAGTTATTTTCGGAAGGACATGGTTTAGCTGAGGCAGTACTTTCAGAAATAATCCATTCCCCTTCAACCCGAAGCTGGATGCTCCCAGGTAAGGTGCTGACACAGTCGCGGTTGGCGCCGGAAATAAGCTGGGTGACAGCGATAATATGGCTAAAGGTCGGCATTTGGGGGAGAATTCGTTGAAGAAATTGGCGGATAATTCGCCTTTGGAGAGCGATGTGTAGGGATTGTAGAGGAAAGCGCTGGAGATGGTTGTCACTACTAAGAGCTTGTTCTAGGTGTTGCTGGGCGATCGCCTCGAGGTAATCGTTCTCTGCCTGGAGAATGAGAGCGGTTTGGGCCAGATGTTTGTCGGCTTGGCGATTAAGTTGCCGCAGGTGGGGCAGAGTCTGTTGACGGATCTGATTTCGTTTAAAGCGGAGTTGCTGGTTGTAGGGGTCAAGGCTAACAGGTAACTGAAATTTTTGGCAAAAATCCCCTGTTTCTTGCCGTGTCATGTTCAATAGGGGACGCACAAGGGTGACCTTAGCGTCTAGGGGCCGCTGTGCCGTTAAACTACCAAGGCCCACCGTCCCAGTCCCGCGCACTAGATTGTAGATTAGGGTTTCTGCGCGATCGCTTTGGGTGTGACCTGTAACAATGAAGGGAATCCGGTATTCCTGGGCAAGGTCGGTTAAAGTTCGATAACGCCATTGACGGGCTGCATTCTCTGTTTCGGGTAGCTGGGGGGTTGCGCGACATAGATAAAATGGCAGTTGCCATTGCTCTGCTAAACATTCGACCTGGGACGCAATGAGATCATCGCCAGACCAGCCATGATGACAATGGGCGATCGCCAAAGACCATTCCCAGTGGACACACAGATCCAGGAGAAGGCGCCCGAGGCAGAGAGAATCCTGACCACCGGAGATTGCCATGAGAATCTTTGTCCGCTGGGGTAATAACTCCGTAGCCTTGAGATGACTGTGGAGGCGGGCATGGAGAGGACTCCAGATCATCACCACTAGCGCCTTCTAGGGGGTCTTGTCACTGAACTTGCTTTCCCTAGGCAATCTACTGGGTTACTGCTTTTTCCGAAACATTGCGACGTTGATAAATTCCCCGAGATCCTCATTAGTAGACTGACTGGGGCTGGGTTCAGCAGTGTCTGTTTCTTCGAAGAGATCATCAAGTCCTAGATCACCGGCGTCGGCAAAAATGTCTTCTTCTCCTTCTGTATCCAGGGATAATCCTAAATCTTCCCCAAGCTCATCGAGGGTTTCTTCACCTGTATCGCTTGTATCGCTGAAAACGGCAAAGGGGTCTTCTTCATCGTCAATGGTTGGGCTATCAGGTAGGGTACTCACTGCCTCACTGCTGGCAAAGGGATTGGCTTCCTCATCCCCTAGGAGTTCGTCTGAATCCCCTAGGGAATCTGGGGAATCATCAGCCAACAGAGATTGGAACACATCTTCTTCAGCGTTAGTTTCCGGAGTCTCAAAAAGGTCTTCTAGATCTTCTAGGGTGCCGTCGTCGTCAAAATTGACATCGTCTTCCACCGTGATTGCCGTTGGCTCATCGTCGTCTACGAAGTCCTCGAGGTCAAGGGCGATCGCCTCGTCTGTAAGTTCTAAATCCTCTAATTCCGCATCAGGACCATCGAAGAGATCTGTCCCAAAAGTATCGTCGCTTTCCCCAAATAGATCTTCTAAATCATCCTCAGAACTTTCGTCCGTCACCTCCGTTTCCAGCAGATCATCTAGGTGTTCTGCATCAAGAGCGTCGGTAGGACTGTCAAAGGAAAAATCAGGCTCCCCTCCCATCAAGCTTTCTAGGGAGGCTTCATCGGATTGAACCAGAGTATCTTGGGAAACTACCGTTTCTTTACCGATGGTTGTGGAGAGATCTGCTATCTCTGTAGAACTTTCATCGGTCTCCCCCGGGGCGATCGCCTCAGAGACTGGCTCATCACTAAGGGCTTCTATCTCGTTGGTTTCATCACCAAATAGATCCTCAAGGTCATCTGCCCCCGCAAAATCTAAATCAAGCTCAGAATGATCCGGTTCAGCCGCCACTAAAACATCAAAATCCGCATCTTCTTCGCCAAATAAGTCCTCAAGGTCGTCCGCTGGCTCCGCAAAAGTTGCTTCCGATTCCGGGGCAATTACTGCTTCTGGTTCTGGAGTTTCGTCACCAAACAAATCTTCCAGTTCGTCCGCTCGCTCTGCAGAGGCTGCTGCCGATTCTGGCGCCAAATCTCCCGCTTCACTGTCTTCGCCAAAGAGAGCCTCGAAGTCATCTGGTTCTGCCTGGGTAGCCGCTTCATCTTCATTGAAGTCGAGATCTAACCCATCAAAATCATCAAAACTTTGCTCAGATGTTATTGTTTCAGGGTCTTCGATTTCAGGAAGTTGAGCCTCGGCACCGCCTAATTCCAGGGTGAGATCGGCAAAATCTGCTTCGTTAAATTCCAGCTCCAGCTCCTCTAGTACCGATTGGTCAGTTGCCGAGGCTGTAGCCATGGCCATGGCTGGTGTGGAAAATTCATTGGCAGCCACCGAAGGAAGGTCATCAGTAGCTGCCTGTGGCTTTGGGTCTGCACTTGCCTCCCCAGCTTCATCTTCCGCAAACTCTAGGTGTAGTCTTACCTTGCCTTTCACCCAGCCTGAGGCACCGAACCGCAAGACATCACATTCAATGCCGTTATCCGTTAGCCAATCAATGGTTTCTTCGGTGAGGCCCCCTAGTCCCTGTTCCAGGAGAAGTTTTTTGAGGGCAGTGGTGAATTCATCGACGCGAAAAGTGCTATGGCCGATCACAAAGCTCGAAGCATTGTTAACGGACAGCACCTCACCGCTGCTCAGTGGTTGAAAGTTTTTGCTCACGGTTGTTTCCCCACAGTGTCAATATGGTTAAGTCATTAAGCGGAAGGAGCGTTTAGGTGGATTGAACTCAATTTAACCCTCCTGCCCCATTGTAATCGCGCTTTTCCCACGGAAATGTCTTTTTATTTTTAAAATTTATGGATTTTTAGAAAAACCAGCCATAGGAGTGTAACCCTTTACCCAGGATGTTAACGCCCAGATAACACACCCAAACCACTAGAAAACCAGCGGCAGCGAGAAAAGCAGGTTGTCTACCCTGCCAACCCCGGGTAATGCGTGCGTGGAGATAGGCAGCAAATACTAGCCAAGTGATGAGGGCCCAGGTTTCTTTGGGATCCCAACTCCAATAAGAACCCCAGGCTTCGTTTGCCCAGACTGCGCCGGCGATAATGCCGATGGTCAGAAGCGGAAAACCTAAGCCGATGATTCGATAGCTGATGTTATCGAGAGTGTCAGCCAGGCTCAGCATTTGAGGGCTGAGGGTATTGGTCGTCAATTGCTGGAGTTCGGGAGAGGTTAGGACAGCGGTATTCCCTTCAACCTTGGGTTCAACGTTTTGGAACGCCATTACGGAGGACAGGTTTTGGGAGGTCACTTCTTCTGGACGACGTAGACGATAGCTGCCATTGCCCACGGAACTGCCCCGGAGTTCGATTTTCTGGCCTTTAGTCACGATGAGAAAGGCGATCGCCAATAGGGAACCCACCAACAGAGCCGCATAGCTAATCATCATGACGCTTACATGCATCATCAACCAGTTAGATTTAAGGGCGGGCACGAGGGGGGCAGAACTTTGCATTTCTGGAGGCAGCGAGAGGGCCGCAAACGCAGTGATCCCCATGGTGACTGGAGCAGTAATGACGCCAACCCAGCGGCTCCGACTCATCCATTCGGCGACTAGGTGCATAGTGGTAATACCCCAAGCCAGGAAAAAGAGAGATTCGTAGAGATTACTCAACGGGAAATAACCTCCCTCAATCCAGCGAGCTCCCAGGAGCGTAGCCATACAGAGATTGGCGATCGCCACTCCGAGAGTTCCCAGGCCAGTCAGACCAGGAATGTTTGGAAAGGCGGCCCCTCCCCAATAGAGCAGCATCGTTATGAAAAGAACTAAGAAAGAAGTGTTATCTAAGAGGCTTTGGAGGGCAACCAAATCCATTGTGCAATTCTCCTAAAAGTAGTAGCAGTGCAAAAGCTTGACGGTAGTCGTTTTGTTAAAAAAATGTTTATCGCGTCGAAAAAATAGTCTCAATAGATCATATCGGCTTCGTTACCCAATCGGCTATGGGGTTGGCCATAGAGGGTGGTTCGTTCAGCGGGAATTCGGCCAACACTGACGATCGCCTGACACAGTTCATCCACCGTCAGACAAGTGCCCCCCTGGGCACCAGCCATGGTCGTAATATGTTCTTCCATCAGGGTTCCCCCCAGGTCATTACAACCCCAATGGAGGGCTTCAGTGGCGCCACTTAAACCAAGCTTGACCCAACTCGGCTGATGATTTGGGATCCATTTGCCCAGAAAAAGGCGGGCCACAGCGGTTAACAGTAAGGTTTTTTGAAGATCCGGTTGATCCCGGCCAACTTTCTTTCGGAGTACCTGGGGCGCAAGCTGACCAACGAAAGGTAAGAGGATAAATTCAGTAATCCGGGCAGATTTTCCCTGGGCGATCGCCTGGCGTTGGAGGGTACGCAACTGGTCGAAATGTTGAACCTGTTGTAAAGGCGTTTCGAGATGGCCACAAAGCATTGTGCTGGTGGTGGGCAGACCCAAGGAATGCGCTGTGCTAATGATTGCCAACCAAGTGGTGGTGTTTAACTTTTCTGGACAAATTTGTCGTCGAATCTGATCGTCTAGGACTTCCGCCGCTGTACCAGGCAAAGAACCAACCCCTGCTGTTTTGAGAGCAGCAATCACCGCTGGGTATGACAGACCATCTTCCCGGGCAATAAATTCGATTTCCTGGGGGGAGAAGGCATGGAGGTGCAGACTGGGATAGGCATTTTTCAGACCTGCAATCAAGTCGACATAGTAATCGAGCGATCGCCCGTTCCGTTTAGCCTGGGGATTAAGACCTCCTTGGATACAAAGTTCTGTTGCCCCTACTGCCAAGGCCGCCGCTGCTTTTTCCTGGAGTTGTCCTTGGTCGAGCCAAAAGGCATCTTGATCCCCAGCATCCCGCCGAAAAGCGCAGAAATGACAGTGCTGTTCACAGATATTGGTGAAATTGAGGTTGCGGTTTACCACATAGGTGACAACCTCTCCGCAAAGGTTTTTTCTCAGGGTATCAGCGGCTTGCCGAATCGTTTCAATGGCCCCAGGTTGCGTTTGGGATAAGAGGAAGACCCCGGCTTCGATAGTGAGATCAACGCCGGCGATCGCCTGATCAAGGACTTGATCGAGCTTCATTTCTGACCGAGTTCCCAGGAACGTTGCGTTGCGGCTTGCACTGCCGCGATGATCCCCGCCCGAAAGCCATGGTTTTCGAGGGCTGTAACCCCGGCAATGGTCGTGCCACCAGGGCTAGTTACCCGATCCTTGAGTTGGGCAGGATGGAGCTCCGAACTTTGTAACAATTCCGCTGTCCCTTTGACGGTTTGGAGGGCCAATTGTTGGGCCGTAGCCCGGGGTAAACCGGTGGCAACTCCCCCATCGGCGAGGGCTTCTACCATCAACGCGACAAAGGCCGGACCAGAACCAGAGAGCCCTGTGACCGCATCCATCAAATTTTCTGAGACAGTGACCACTTCTCCCACTGCCCCGAAAATACTTTGGGCGAGGTCTTGTTGCTCGGAGGAGACGGAATCCCCAGGGGCGATCGCCGTCATCCCTTGACCGACAACGGCGGGCGTATTTGGCATGGCCCGTACTACCGGATAATCCCCAAAAGCCGCCTGTAGTTGCTTGAGGCTGACCCCTGCAAGAATCGAAAGCACAAGGGGACGATTAGATAACTTTTTTTCTTGGAGCTCCGCTGTGACCGCAGCGAAAATCTGCGGTTTAATCGCCAACATCAAAACATCAGAGGCGATCGCCGCCTCGCCATTGTCCTGGGTGACTAAAACCTTATATTCCTGTTGGAGGTAAGCTCGTCGTTCTGCCACTGGCTCACTGATCATCACCTCCTCCGGTTGATAGAGCCGTTGCTGGAGGAGTCTTGAAAGGAGAGCCTCTCCCATCACACCACCACCGATCATGCCGAACTTTACTGCCATAGCAACCTTTTAAAATTGATCCCTGGAATGACGCACTTATCTTGACTGATTTCTTCCCCGAAGGCAAATACTCAGAAAATCAAAAGGGGATAGAAATCTACCCCCAGATGAATCAGTTTTTAAACGTTTTTTACTGTTTACTGCGCTTGGGCCATGGGCGCCATTTCATCATTCCAAGCGGGGGCAGGGGCCGCGGGACGAGCAGGTGTTGTACTTACAGGAGCTTCTTCGTGGCTTAGGCTAGCTTGGTTCGTAACCTGGACACAGTTGGGCGTAAAGAGGAAGATGCTATCGCCAATGCGTTCTTGATGACCATCGATGGCGAAAGTACCACCAGCGACGAAATCGACAGCCCGCTGAGCTTCATCGGGATCCATCATGTTGAGGTTCAGTACGATGGAACGGCGATCCCTGAGGGCTTGGATAATTTGGGGCATTTCCTCAAAGGAGCGGGGTTCACAAACAACAACCTCGGCAGGGGAGTTGCTGACGCCGGGGAGGCCAATGACGTTATTGCGGTTGGGGGTGGTGTTGGAGTTCATAGCAAAGTTGGAGGTTACGGTAGGATTCTCACGGAAACGACGGGGGGCAGGAGCACTTTCTTCCGGTAAAGGTGTGGGAACTTCTGCGGGATAGAGGGCTTGATAATCGGTATTATCATCGATTTCCCCTTCATAGTACTCTTCGTATTCTTCTGATTCGTTGAGGCCTAGGAAGTTACGTATGCTACTGAACATGGGGCTAAATATCCTTGGTTTTAAAAGTTGGCAATATTGATATGCTTCAGGGGTTCAGGAGGATAGTGGGCAACATCTCCGAAGGTTAAGTATTTTGTCCAGGATATAAGGCTCGAGGGGTGAGGAGTCTTGACCAAGACTTAAACTATTTTGAGCATATTCTATGTTGTAGGTTATCGAAGGTTTCGCTTTTCGGAAAAAAAATTTGGCGATCTCCTTAGAATATAGGCCTTATTTTGCCGTAAAAGTGAAGTTTTGGATAAGAAATATCGATAAGTTTTTGTAAACTCAACGAACATCATCCTACAGATCTTTCATCAATAGATTTGTTGCAAGATGATCAATTTTTGATTTTTTCGTGATTATTGCCTGGGAACAACGGACAAAATGTGCTTAATTTTGTAGCTTAAGCCCGGGCCCCAAAAATACCTTGACCCACGCGAATCATGGTTGCGCCGGCGGCGATCGCCAGTGGATAGTCCCCGGACATTCCCATGGACAATTCCTGGAGGGGATAGGGTAAAACCCCACTCTGGTTCAGTTCTTCCTTGAGGGCCGCCACCTGCTGGAAAGCGGCCAGGGCTTCAGATGTGGTCAAACCGAACGGCAAAATTGTCATTAAGCCTTGAAATTGCAGTCGGGCGCAGGTCACCAACTGGGGCAATTCTTCGAAGAATTGAGGGATCTCCCAGCCAAATTTGTTCGGGTCAGGGAGAGGTTTAATTTGCAGACAACAGCGGGCCGGATTTTCAAGGTCTGCGGCATATTGATCTAACTTTTGGGCGAGGGCGAGGCTGTCGACAGTGTGAATCCAATCGAAGTGGGCGATCACCTTTTTTGCTTTATTCTTTTGCAGATGACCAATAAAATGCCAGCGAATATCTGATAAATCTTGGAGTTGTGCCTGTTTGTCCAATGCCTCCTGGAGTTTATTTTCTCCAAAGTCTCTGATCCCCGCCCCATAGGCGAGACGAATTTTTTCGACTGAATGGGTTTTACTGACGGCAATTAAACGAACATGGGTGGGTAAAGTTTCCCGGAGTCGGGCAATATTTGTGGCGATCGCATCTGACATGCTGAACCTAGGGGATGAAAGTTCCTAACGAAAAATTTATTGGAAAGTCCGCTTATACAACGCCTGCAGAGTTTGTAGTTCGGCCGCCGTTCCCAACCGACGCACCTGGCGGATCCGCGTTTCCATCTTCAAACGGGCATCCATCCGGGTTACAGACTCAAAACTCATCCCAGTCGCCCCCTGTTGCACCACAAAAAATAACCGCTGTGCATAGAGCGTTGTGAATAGCTCTTGATTGCCCTCTAGCTCACAAATGCGAAAGAGCATGCCGAATGTTGGGTGATTAATATAAGATTCCGTATTCATTCAAACTTTGGGGATAGCAACCGCCAAGGGGGTTAAGGCGTGATGGTCGATTCGTGATTTACATCAACAGAGAATTCATCTTAGCCCTTGCTGTAATTAAAGTTACATACAAAAACAATAAAAACAGTATATAGGCAAGGTTCCCCCGATAACAGACCAATTAGTGGGTTTTTCAGCGTTACCCAATGGCGTTATGGATCATCCATCCTTTTCCAAAACCGAAACTGAACTTGCTAGAATAAACAACTGCTAATTTTTCCAGCCCACTATCCTTCTTATTAAAACGACCATGACTAAGCCTCGCCAGTACCACATCACGACTTTTGGTTGTCAGATGAACAAAGCCGACTCCGAGCGCATGGCAGGCATCCTGGAGGAGATGGGCTATCACTTCACTGAAGATCCCTATGCAGCGGATCTTGTTCTTTACAACACTTGCACCATTCGGGATAACGCCGAACAGAAAGTTTATTCCTATCTCGGTCGTCAGGCAAAGCGTAAACAGGAAAAACCCGATCTGACTCTCATCGTTGCGGGTTGCGTCGCCCAACAGGAGGGAGAAAGTCTCCTGCGTCGCGTCCCGGAAATCGATCTGATCATGGGGCCCCAGCACGCTAATCGCCTTCAGGATCTACTGGAACAGGTCAACAATGGCAGTCAGGTGGTCGCAACGGAGCCGATCCACATCGTTGAAGACATCACGAAACCCCGTCGAGATAGTACAGTGACAGCCTGGGTCAATGTAATCTACGGCTGTAATGAGCATTGCACCTATTGCGTTGTCCCTGGGGTACGCGGTACGGAACAATCTCGCTACCCAGAAGCGATCCGGGCTGAAATGGAAGAACTGGGACGACAGGGTTTTAAAGAAGTCACTCTCCTGGGGCAAAATATCGATGCCTATGGGCGGGATTTACCAGGCACCACCCCCGAAGGTCGCAATCAATATACCCTCACTGACCTTTTGTATTATGTCCATGATGTGCCGGGGATTGAACGGATCCGCTTTGCCACCAGCCACCCCCGCTATTTCACTGAGCGTTTAATCAAAGCCTGTAAAGAATTACCCAAGGTTTGTGAGCATTTTCATATTCCCTTCCAGTCTGGGGACAATGAGGTCCTCAAAGCAATGCGCCGCGGCTATACCCACGAGAAATATCGCCGCATTATCAATACCATCCGGGAATATATGCCCGATGCGTCTATTAGTGCCGATGCCATTGTGGCCTTCCCCGGGGAAACGGAAGAACAGTTTGAAAACACCCTCAAGCTTGTAGCTGAGATTGGTTTTGATCAATTAAACACAGCGGCCTATTCTCCTCGCCCGGGCACTCCAGCAGCCACCTGGGATAACCAATTGTCAGAAGAAGTAAAAAGCGATCGCCTCCAGCGGTTAAATCACTTGGTCGCCCAAAAAGCAGCGGAACGCTCCCAACGTTATGCCGGCCGGATTGAAGAAGTGCTGGTAGAAGACCAAAACCCCAAGAATCCAAGCCAAGTAATGGGGCGCACCCGAGGAAACCGTCTCACCTTTTTTGCGGGGGATATCAATGAACTCAAAGGCAAAATTGTTACGGTCAAAATTACGGAAGTGCGCGCCTTTAGTTTGACTGGGGAAGTAGTAGAAGCCCTTGTGATTGCGTAAATCTATGAACACACAACCTTGGTTTACTCCAGAGGCGATCGCCCAGGTGCAACTAATCCTCGATAACTATTGCCATTGGTTTAAGACAGAGCTAATTTCCCGAGAAAGTAGTCCAGAGCAGCAAGCCAAAAACCTTTTCGAAGCTCCTTTTGTGGTGTTGTCCCATGACACCGCTGCGGATCCTGTCTATACCTACGGCAACCAGACCGCCCTCGATCTGTGGGAAAGAACCTGGGCAGAACTGCTCCAGATGCCTTCGCGGCAGTCCGCAGAAAGCTTTAACGAGGCCCAAACCACACGGAATCAAATTCTTCGGGATAGTCGCGCCTTGGGCTTTCAAGCGGGTTTTTCGGGGATTCGGGTACGCAAAAGTGGCCAGCGCATCAAAATTGAAGATGTGAAGTTATGGGATCTCCTTGATGCTGCGGGAGAATATCGGGGCCAAGCTGCGGTATTTTCAAAATGGACATTTTTAGACTAAACCCGCAATGAGAGAGCAATTTACCCTTTGGTTAGACCGATTCCTGGTGGCGGATGTGTTTGTGGTGCTGTTCGCCTTTTTTTGGTTTGCGATCGCCTTAGTGGGGCGTTCCTCTGGGGTGGATCTGGGCTGGGATCTGTGGTATTCCCTCTGGGAACCGGTTTTCACCCCGGCGATTGGGATTTTGATGCTCGGGGCAATCCTCAGTTGGGTGGTAAAAAAATTAGGCACCTGGTTCGGAAGCAAATCCGATGAACTGTCCTAAGAAATTTCCTTGTGACTAACTCAAACCAACCTTTTGTCCCGTCGGCTAGGATGGGCCTAAATACCGTCAAGACCACCAGTTCGATGCAACTATCCGACCGATTTGCCGAAGCCCTCGTTTTTGCCGAAAAGTTACACCGCCGGCAGATCCGTAAGGGATCAGGGATTCCCTATGTGGCCCATCTTCTAGGAGTTACCAGTTTAGTACTCGAAGCGGGGGGAGATGAAGACGAGGCGATCGCCGCGCTGCTCCATGACGCCATCGAAGATCAAGGGGGTCAGCAAACTCGGGCTTTAATTCAAACAAAATTTGGCGATCGGGTGGCAAAAATCGTAGCAGGTTGTTCTGATAGTTTCGATGGAGAAGTTAAAAAGCCCTGGCGAGAGCGTAAGGAAGCTTACCTTCACCATCTCCAAACGGCAGAACCATCAGTACGGCTTGTTTCCATGGCGGACAAACTCTACAATGCCCAGTCCATTTTGAGAGATTACCAACAGGTCG
>JAYKIK010000208.1:0-7526 GCA_035284725.1 Synechococcus sp. | reverse complement strand
CAATACAACAGTCTGAATATCAAGGTACTGGAAGAAGAACGCCAGAACTTACTACCTATTCTGCAACAAGAAGCTCAACGTGTTGGGTCAACTCAGTTGGCCAGTGCCATTACTCGGTTCCAAACATTACAAGCCCAGATTCCTACCCTGAATCAAGCCCAAGCAGAAGTCGAACAATCTTTTCAAGAGCTAGCGGTTCTAAATCGACGATACAATGACCTCCAGCGGGAAATACAAATCGCAACCGAGGCGCTGACAACATTTCTGAAAAGACGCCAAGCCTTAGAGGTACAAGCTGCACAGACCGAAATTCCCTGGGAAGTCATTGAAGCGCACAGTCGTCCTAACCTGCCTATTTCCCCTAATATTCAACGTAGCTTAACCTTAGGCCTAGTTGCTAGTACCATTTTATGTATAGGTGCAGCCTTACTCCTCGATAAACTCACTGACGTTTACTATTCCCTAGATGACCTGAAAAATCGTACAAAGTTACCGCTCTTAGGCACTCTTCCTTACCAGGAGCAACAGGGAGTTACCGAAGAGACAGAAGCGTCACTACCACCCATTCTGCGCTTTCAATATTGGCTAACATCTCTGATTCCCGCTTCAATCACTAAGACATGGCAGAAACTGACTAATCGCGATCAGTCCTATGGCTATTATGGGTACTATGGCGCATCTGCATTTTCCGAATCATTGCGCGTCTTGCATACTAACTTAAAACTTTTAAGCGCCGATCGCCCCCTACGTTCAATTATCATTGCTTCAGCTTCACCAGGCGACGGTAAATCAACACTCGCATTAAACTTGGCTCCAACAGCCGCCATCCTCGGTCAGAAAACGTTGCTCGTAGATTCTGATATGCGGCGTCCTCAAATCGCTCAACGTCTTAATTTACGCCAAAATAATGGCCTCAGTAATGTTATTTCGAGCACTGACAGTGAGAGTGGGGTTAGAGAGTATCTTCAACAACCGATGCCTCTTATCAATTTTTCAGTGCTGTCATCAGGCGACATACCACCAGATCCAGCGAAACTACTTGCTTCTCAAAAAATGCGGCATTTAGTTGAAGACTTTGAGCGAACATTTGATTTGGTGATATATGATACCCCTCCTGTACTTGGACTCGCTGATAGCAGTCTTCTCGCTTCCCATGCTGATGGTGTCGTTCTAGTAGTTACTTTAAATAAAACAACACGTACGGCTGTATCTGAGGCGATCGCTGTTCTCAAACAAGCCAATATTCCAATTTTGGGTGTCGTTGCCAACAGTCAAACCAAAGGTACATCTAAGTCTTCCTATGCTTATTCCTACTACGAGTCTAGATCTAATAAGACGACTTAATCCTCCAACGTGACATACTCCCAATGTTGCTCTAAGCTCGACTTTATCCATTGGAAGAAGTGAGGAAACGGTAGCCAGATCAGAGTAGAAGATTCGCATAGGTTCTGAGGCAATGCTACCGCACATATTTCTACCTCTAATTCCAGCTTTTCGCTCTCTGTTCTCTCGACAGATTTGGCCCTCAGTCCTGGTGCTGCTCACCGGGGCTATCCTCGCACCGGGTTTTATTCGCCTCAGAGCTTCACTCCCTGTCCAAGTTTTTCGGATCCATCATATTGAACTTCAGATCACTAGGTGCCAGATGTAGGTAGGGGCATTCCATGGAACGCCCCTACAGGTTGATGGTTTACGAATCTATTAGGCTAGGCTTCGACCTTGATGTTGACCTTCGTTTTTTTGTCCGCAGCTTCCTGGTAGAGCTTAAACCCAGACACTAGATCCTTTTCCCCAGTAATCAGGCGTGCCCCCCGACCCCGGGTGAAGTAGTTCCAACCCCACTGGAGCATCACCACCATCTTATTATCAAACTCAATCAGGTAGTACACGTGGGCGAAGATCCAGATTAACCAGGCGAAGAACCCGGAGAATTTCACAAAGCCCAGATCCACAACGGCGGCATTTTGACCAATGACTGCCAGACTACCGAGTTCCACATATCGAAAAGGCGCTGTCTCCTGACCATTGACCCGTTGTTTGAGCAGTTTTGCAACGTATTCTCCTTCCTGCATCGCTACCGGGGCAACCCCAGGGAGAGGTCGTTCGTTTTGGTGGGGGAAGTTGGCCAGATCACCAATCACAAAGACATCGGGATAGCCCGCAACACTCAGGTTAGGCTCCACAACAACACGCCCTGCTCGGTCTAGGGTTGCGCCCAAACGGTCTTCGAGGACTTTACTCATGCCAGAGGCTTTTACCCCAGCGGCCCAGACGATGGTTTTCGCGGAGATTTCCTGTTGTGCATCGCCCTGCTTGAAGGTGACGAGGTTGTCTTCAATGTTGGTGACGAGGCTCTTGGTTAGCACTTGAACCCCTAGATCTTCAAGGGATTTTTGGGCCTTAGCGGAAAGGCTGGGGTCGTAGGGCGGCAGTACCCGATCCATCCCTTCCAGGAGGATAATCCGAGCGCGGGTGGTATCAATTTTGCGGAAATCTTTTTTCAGGACGCTATAGGCAATTTCGGCGATCGCCCCGGCCAGTTCTACCCCTGTGGGGCCACCACCCACGATCACAAAGGTCAACCAAGCCTGTTGCAGAGCAGGATCTGTTTCTTTTTCTGCTGCCTCAAAGGCCATAAAGATCCGGTGCCGAATCTCCAGGGCATCCTCAACGGTTTTTAGGCCCGGTGCGTAGGTTTTCCAATGGTCATTCCCAAAGTAGTGATGGCTTACCCCGGTAGCGACGATCAGACTATCGTAGTTCACGATCCCTTCGTTCATCACCACTGTTTTGCTGTCGGGGTCGATATCAACCACTTCATCGAGCAGCACATGGGTATTTTTGTTGCCGCTGAGGACGCCGCGTAGGGGCGAAGCGATATCCGCTGGGGAAAGAGTACCCGTTGCCACTTGGTACAGTAGCGGTTGAAATAGGTGGAAGTTGCGTTTGTCAATCAGGGTGACATCCACGGCAGCCTCATATTTACCGAGGGTTTTCGCGGCATAGAGACCACCAAAACCACCACCGATAATCACCACTTTATGCTTATCCGTCTTGGGGGTGAGGTTGGGGAGTTGGGTATTAACCATGGGTTCGCTGGGGTTGGGGAAATATAAACTTTTATATCAATGCGCCTGTGTTAGGTAAGAATACTAACAGAAATCTACCAAAAGAAATAAAAGGTTAGGTTTTAGGGGCAATCTTGATCAATAAACGGGGCAGAAACGGTTAATTGAATGCAGCGCTTGGTTATTTCTGAGGAACAGTTTTTTGATACTTCTACGGTTTATTTAACGCCAGAGCAACGGCATTATCTGCTAAGTGTGTTACGGTTACAGCCGGGCGATCGCCTCGTTGTGTTAAATGGTGTGGGCCAGGCTTGGCTGGGATCTTTGAGCGTTGCCAATCAGGTTCAGCTTTTGGAAGCTTATGACCTACAAACAGAATGCCCTATTCCGGTGAAATTAGTGGCAGCGCTGCCGAAAAATGGTTTTGATGAGGTGGTGCGTTGCTGTACAGAGTTGGGGGTGACGCATATTTATCCGGTGATTTCTGAGCGGACGATTTTAAAACCGAGCGAGAATAAACTCCAACGCTGGCGTAAGATTGCCACCGAAGCGGCGGAACAATCGGAACGGGCAATTGTGCCAAAAATTGAAGCGCCACAAGCCTTTTTAAAACTTTTAGAAACCCTTGCTTCAGAATCTACCTATCTCTGTGGGGCGCGGGAAAAGTCATTACATCTCCTTGAGGCTTTACCCCAAACTCTTCCCGCAGAAATCACGATTTTAATCGGGCCGGAAGGGGGCTGGACAGAAACAGAAATCCAACAGGCGATCGCCAAAAATATTCCGGTGGTTTCTTTAGGAAACTCCATCTTACGGGCGGTGACGGCTTCGATCACGGTGATCGCCTTGGTAAATAGTTACTGTCGGCTGAGAAGCTAACCTCACTTAACCTTGGGAGTCCCGGCGAGATTTTTCGATGGCGATCAAGGTTTTGCGGAGGGACTCTATTTCTCCCTGGAGCTGGCTGGTGTAGGTGGCATTACTCTGGGCTGCTGTGAGCATTGCCGCCGCCTGGAATGCCGTTTCGGGGCTGATATTACCCTTGTAGGTCATCATGATGCGTTGGTAATGTTCGCCAAGGTCATCGTGCATGATGCTTACAAAATCAGCGAATTCACTCATTTTCCCGCTTCTCCAAGCCCTCAGGGGGGATTAGTTACCTTACATGGCCATGGTAGCGGAGATACAAGGCGATCGCCCGAGAAATTTACTGAATGTATTTTTTTTCGGCCTCCCTCAAGCCACAATAGGGAAGATTTTTTACCGTTGGAATTTTTCCCATTCAATGAGCAACTCCATTAACCCCATCATTTGGCAAGAAGACCGCGTTCTCCTTGTGGATCAGACCCTCCTCCCCCTCGCCTACAAAGTTGTGGAAATCAAAACCTACCAGGCCATGGCCGAGGCAATCCGCACCATGATCGTCCGGGGAGCACCCGCCATCGGGGTTTCCGCTGCCTATGGTCTATACCTGGGGGCTAAGGAGATTCAAACCACAGACCGCAGCACCTTTCTCGAAAAGTTAGAGGCGATCGCCGCAACCCTCCGCCAAACCCGCCCCACCGCAGTCAACCTCTTTTGGGCCATTGATCGGGTGATGGCAACGGTTCAAGGGGCGACTGGTAGTATTCCTGAGTTGCAAAACTTGATTCTCAACACCGCCAAGGCGATCCACGATGAAGACCTCGCCACCTGCCAGGCGATCGGCGACCAAGGGTTAGCAGTCCTCCCAGCAACCCCTGAAAAATTAACGATCCTCACCCATTGCAATGCGGGAGGCTTAGCCACGGCGGGTTATGGTACAGCTTTGGGGGTAATTCGTTCGGCCTGGCGAGAAAATCGTTTAGGGATGGTCTACGCCGACGAAACCCGACCTCGGCTCCAGGGTTCCAAGCTCACCACCTGGGAATGTTTCCAGGAAGGGATTCCCGTGACGCAAATCTGTGACAACATGGCCGCCCACTGTATGCAGCAAGGGCGCATTGATGCGGTGGTGGTCGGTGCTGACCGGATTACAGCCAACGGGGATGCGGCGAATAAAATTGGCACCTACAGTTTGGCGATTGTTGCGAAGGCCCATAATGTTCCGTTCTACGTGGCGGCTCCTTTATCGACGGTGGATTTTTCCCTCAGCGACGGTAAACAAATTCCCATTGAGGAGCGCGATCCCCAGGAAGTTTATCAAATTGGTGATACCCGCATTTGTCCAGAAGGGGTGCAATTTTATAACCCGGCCTTTGATGTGACTCCGGCCCACCTAATTACGGCGATCATCACGGAAAAAGGGGCTGTGGCTCCCGACCAGTTGATTAACCTCAAGGGCTAACACCCCCCTCTATCCCCTCCCAAGAGGGGAAGGTGACTTCAAAATATCAAAATAGCTGGGTCAAAATGGGCAATAACCCCAACACACTAAAGCCCAGTAAAAAATACAAACTTTGTTGTCCCGTTTGGCGATCGCCAAAGCAGCGAGCGTAAATTCCTTTCACTGCATTGTTGCTGGCTGTAGCAATCAGGATCGAAATGCTAGCTAAAGACAGGGGCAAGGTCTGGCCCGCCGATTGGGTCAAACTCAAGATAAACGGGTCCACATCAGTAATCCCCATGATCGCCGCAAAGGAATACACACCGCGATCGCCTAAATAATCGACAATGTAGCGGGTCAAGAGGGAGATCAGCACAAATAACAGCGCAAAACTAAAAGCCGCCTTCAATTCCAGAGGGTTGCCCTGGGGGTGGGTTTCTGTCAAATCCTGGGGATCAGGCCGATTTTTTTTCAAGAGAGAAATGCCGAGGCCCCCAGCAACCCCAACAAAACCAAGGATAAAAAAAGGCCCCATCAACCGGTCTGAGAGTTCTGCATTAAATAATTCCAACAATAAACTTAAGCGCCAGTACATCATCCCCGAGGCCATCACCATCCCCCCCACGTAGCGTTTAGAATTTTCCGGATCGACGCTGGAACGTTTTGCCAGGGCTACGGTGGTCACCGTCGAAGAATAGGCCCCCCCCAGAAGGGCAACTAACGCAATGCTGCCTTTACCGCGAATCAGCCGTTGCAGCAGAAAACTACCATAGGAAACCGTACTGACCGCTACCACCACCAGCCAGGTTTTAAAGGGGTTGAGATCAAAGGTGGTCAGGGTTTGATTGGGCAGAATCGGCAGAATAACAATAGTCAGGAGCAGGAATTTCGTGAAGGTAAAAATATCCTCCTCCGAAAACCGTCGGGCCAGCCCCTCTAGAAATGTTTTCAGTTCCAACAGGATCAAACTGGCGATCGCCAAAGAAGAAGCCACCCAAAAATGCCCATGGTAGACCAGTGCCCCGAGAATATAGGTCGCTAAACCCGCCATCTCCGAAGTCAGGCCCACCCGCGAGGTTTCCGCCTTATGCCAGTAGGAGATCATCATAAACCCGCCGATCACCCCTAGCCCCGCCACCACCGCTAGGATTTCCGTCCCCGCCAAAAAAGCCACGCTGTAGCCAATCAAGCCAATCAGCGGATAGGTGCGCACGCCCCCAAAGGCATAACCCTTACTGAGTTTGTGTTCCTCCCGCTCCAAACCAATAAGAAACGATAGGAATAAAACCACCAGGAGTTTGTAGGCATCCGCTGGGACGAGGCTGAGGAGTTGAGCACCCATTGCAAAAATTGACCGTGATTTTCAATAGTGGCATCGGCTAAGTCTGTCTATTCATTTCCCAAATATCTTGGCGAAGAAAGATTCAGCCACTGATGTCATCACCTTACCAGCAACCGAGATAATAAACCCCCTCATAATGTTCGGTGCAGCCTTCGCTGCCAATGTTCTGCAAAATATTCATGCTGGTATTGTGGAGCATCGAACTAACATAGGACTGCTGTTCAGCGGAAACCGTCACTCCTCCACCGGCAAAGAGTTGGGCCTGATATTGTTGCAGATAAGCAATCAAAACATTCACCATCGCCCCCGAGTAGGGCCATGGGGTAATTGCCGCTTCGATGGCATTTGGATCAACGGCGATCGCCTGATTATTTTGCATTCTGTAGGTAGCAGTGGGGGTCAAAGCGTAGAGGATCTGTGGGTCATTATTCTGGCTCATCCGGGCAAAAAAGACTGTCAACTGACTGGGCGAAAAGTAACTGATCCGCCCTTGGGCATCCAAATAAATTAAACCCTGATTATCGGAAAAAGGGCCAATAATCCCAGTATTGGGGGGGACAGGAGGAAAGCCGAGCTGTTGGGCCACAAAGACGGCATTGGCATCCCCTTGGAACTGAATTCCCACTGGATTAGCTTGGGCTGGTACACAGATCATTTGCCCCATGAGACAGCCAAGGCCCACACTGGAGTTATGTTTATTTCTGGTGTATGGAGGAGAGGAAAGAAAAAGCGTATCCTGCTGAATTAAGCAAAAACCAACAAGGATACACCCATGGACAAAGATAATCTGATTTCATTGCCATCACCAGAA
>JAYKIK010000207.1:0-13159 GCA_035284725.1 Synechococcus sp. | reverse complement strand
ACCTTACCGGAAAGGATAAACTGGGGTTTCTACAACTTTCAAGGGGGGTTGCTGGCCCCAGATAATTTCCTACAAGCGATCCACAGTTTCTGGAGCAAATAGTTTTTCTCCGGTTTCCACACAAACCCTAGCAGGCATATTCTCGACGATGTGGACTTTCCCTTCAATTTCTACAGAATAGGTTACAAAAAAATCGATAAAAGTTTCTTCAATCATGACCAAGCAAACTACATCTGTTTGAGGTAGTCTTGGTAGCCGAGTTTTTCTAAATTCGACTGCTTATCCAGCACCATATCCTTCAGGCTTTGGCGATAGGCTTGCACTTGTTTTAAAAGTTCTGGATCAAAAGCACCCAACATTTGCACCGCCAGTAAACCCGCATTGGTCGCATTGCCAATCGCCACCGTCGCCACCGGAATCCCGCCGGGCATTTGCACAATGGAATAGAGGGAATCCACGCCGCTGAGGGTACTGGTTTTTACGGGAACCCCAATCACCGGCAAAGGCGTTAACGCGGCGACCATCCCCGGCAAGTGGGCTGCTCCCCCGGCCCCAGCAATAATCACCTTTAAGCCCCGTTCGTGAGCCGTTTGGGCATAGTCCACCATCCGTTCTGGAGTACGGTGAGCCGATACAATTCCAACCTCATGGGGAATATTAAATTGTTCACAAATGGCGATCGCCCCTTGCATCGTGGGAAGATCAGAATCACTCCCCATAATGATGCCGACAAGGGGATTGGTTGCACTCATAGGTCTCTCGCTCATGTACGTTACGCCGACTACCCATCATAAACAAAGGGATAACGCTGCACAAACTTTAACCAACGCCCGGATGGTGGGACTGGAAGGAAAATTTTGGCTGCGTTTGGATGAAAATCGCTGTTTAACGCACCTAGAACCTGTCACGACGCCCATTCCCCCAGAATTTCAGGGAAATCTTCAGAATCTCCATGGTGATCTCCTGTCCCCGGGCGGTCTAGATCTACAAATCAATGGGGGACTCGGTTTAGCATTTCCGGAAGTCACCTCAGCCGACTTACCGAAATTGCGGGAGATTTGTGATTATCTTTGGGCGCAGGGGGTTGATGGTTTTTGTCCGACCCTTGTCACCACCTCCCTAGAAAATATCAGGCGATCGCTTTCTGTGTTTGCTGAACTTTGGGGAAACCCGGAAGCAGACACAGCCAAGGTTTTAGGGATTCATCTGGAGGGGCCATTTCTCAACTATGAAAAACGGGGTGCCCACCCAGCCCAACATTTACAGCCCCTCACCTTAGAAAATTTAAAACAGGTGATCGGTGAATTTGCCCCCCTAATTAAAATCATCACCCTCGCCCCGGAACTCGACCCCAGCAACGCATGTGTGGAGTATCTCCATTCTCTCAACATTGTTGTCAGTTTGGGTCATTCCCTCGCCACGGAACAGGAAGCAAACCAAGCCTTTGCCCACGGCGCTTCCATGGTGACCCATGCCTTCAATGCGATGCCCAGTTTGCACCACCGGGAGGCCGGATTATTGGGCGCCGCGATGGTTTATCCCGATGTTTACTGTGGGTTTATCGCCGATGGCAACCACGTCAATCGGACGATGTTAGAAATTTTTCTGCGGGCAGCCGAACATCCTTTTCTGGTTAGTGATGCCCTGGCCCCCATTGGCTTACCTGATGGGGTCTATCCCTGGGACGATCGCCAAATTACCGTCACCCACGGCACCGCCCGCCTATCGGATGGAACTCTTTCTGGGACAACTTTACCGCTCTTTGCTGGGGTGAAAAATCTTGTGCAGTGGGGTATCTGTGATTTCGAAAAGGCGATCGCCTTAGCAACCATCGCCCCAAGAAAAGCGTTAGGGATGCCCATCTGGACAAGCGACAAACCGATCAATCTTCTCCGCTGGCAGCAAATGAATGGCGCTGTGGCATTTAGCCGAATCTAATGGATTTTTTCCACGTGCCAACCGGTCTGGGTACCAATTTTGCCGGCCTTCACAAACCGCCAATTGCCCCGTTCAAAGATTTTCTCGCCTTTTTGGGGACTGGGTCTAACACCGATGAGTTGCTCCACTTCCTCCGAAGAGATCATCCAACCCGCCGCCGCTGCCTTTTCTAAAATATCTAGGTAGGCCAAGGGGTTATTCGGTTTTAGGGATTCTACAAATGCCGTTTCTAAGCGGGCTAAGCTCTGGGCGATCGCCTTCATCTGTGTCCCCATTTCGCCCACCTGTTGGCTCAGCTCCTGTACAGCTTTTTCTAAGGGAATCGATGTCGTTGTGGGTATTACAGTCGGCGTGGAACCTTCTGAATCCTGCTGTTGGATCGACGTTTCCTGGGTCTCAGCTGGGGGAGATGGCGGTGGCGCTACAGTTTCCGGCACAGGGTCTGGGGTTAGCGTATCATCCCAAGGATCCGGAGCTAACTGATTCGCCTTGTGCAAATTTGGCTGAAAATCATGGGTTTGGATCCAAGTGCGGTTTACTGCTGTGGCTAAATCCCGTAGGTAGGTGGCTGTTTGCCGCTGTCCCTGTTCCTCGAATTGACGGGCCACTTCCCCCATAAATTTCATCAAATCGGGGGTAATAAGACGTTGGTTTGCCTCTAAAATACGTTGTTCTTCACCCTCACGACACTTCAGTAACGCTTCAATGAGTTGGGCATAGGCTTGGGTGGTTGCATCTGGTTGTGTAGTGGGCTGGGCTGGCTGACTCAAAATATGGTGCAATTTCCCGGCCCAATTGTGGAGATAGCGGGCGCCGTTGAGTTCTCCCTCTGTAGCAAGGTAGTTAGCTGCCTGTTCCATTACTTCAATAAACTGGTTATCCACCAGATGCTCATTTTGTCGGAGGACAATCCATTCTTCCCCGCGACGACAGTTGAGCAGTTTTTGGACAAGCTCAAGGTAGGCTTTAAGATTTTTCTGTTCCATGGCCAATGCACTCAAAATTAGGAACCGGAAGCACCCTTCCATTCTGTCTTATTTTGGTGACATTTCCACGGGATAATTTCTCCACGACTGGAGGCAGCCAATCATAAACCTAAGGGTAAACTTGGGGATAGTTAATCGGTTCAATATATTTTTCATCGCAGACATCCTTAAGCAGAAAACGTTCCAATTGCAGTGCCGTACCCGTAAAACGATAAAATCCGAGGCTACCGCAATCTCCTAGGCCCCTTGCCTTGGTGAAAATACTAATGGTTTGGGTAATGGGGTCATATTCTGAATAACCCGCCATTGTCTTATCGGTTTCTTCGATTAATTGGCCGGCAGAATCTCGAGAAAAATAAGCAATGGGAAGGGCCGTTAAATCCGGCTGATTATCTACTTTTTGATATAGAAAATATTCCTGTAACAGTTGATAAGCAGTGGAACCACAAACAAGATGTACTAAATAGCTATTTGCACCGACACGATACACATTAGAGGCTACTTTCGTCAGCTCAGGATCAAACCTAAATCCTTGGCAAATCCCTAGGATCGTTTGATTTTTGATCAGCTCAGGGACAATCTCAGCGCTAAAGTCTGGGGTCGTGTAATTAGTGGCGATCGCCTCGGGATTCTCGTCGGCATCGGTAGGGCGAGAACCAGCCAGTGGCAAAGGTTCTGCCGGAACAGGAATGGGTTCTTCTGTATCACTTTGGGAATTCTCTACGGGGGTTTGGGGTGTGGTAACTTCTTCCTCTGACTGGTTTTGACAGCTACTTAATAGGAAGCTGAGGCTCAGGATGAGATAAATGGAGATGAGTGAAAATTTAACTAATGGGGTTTTCATGGAGCCTACTCAAAAAATCAAAGCAAAACCATAAGCTTTAGATAGCCAGAGACGATCTTAATTTCGCAAAGATCATCCGGCCCGCAGAGGTTTGTAGCGAAGAAGTTACTGTTACTTCCACATCGTTACCCATGAATTTTTCCCCTTCCTCCACAACGACCATCGTGCCGTCTTCGAGATAACCAACCCCCTGGTGATCCTCTTTCCCTTGCTTGAGGATTTTTACATCTAAATTATCCCCTGGTAGATAAATGGGACGGAGGGCCTGGGCAAGGTCGTTGATATTTAAAATCTCAACGTTTTGTAGATTAGCAACTTTTTGAAGATTGTAATCATTGGTTAAAAGAATCCCGTTAATTTCCTGGGCCAGGTGCACCAATTTAGCATCAACAGTGGCGATTTCCTCATAGTCCGCAGGATTCACTGATACGCGTTTAGGAAACCGCTTTTGCATACTCTGGAGAATATCTAAACCCCGTCTGCCTTTGGCACGCTTTTGGTCATTGCTAGCATCGGCCAGTTGCTGTAATTCGTTCAGCACAAAAATAGGAATGAGAATTTGCCCTTCGATAAAGCCGGTTTTTAACAGCTCTTCTAAACGGCCATCGATAATGCAACTGGTGTCGATGATCTTTGTAGGGGAAGGACGGAGGGTACCTTCCGCAACGAGGAGGGTATCTAAACTATTGGGGTTGATGAGGCGTAGGAATGTTCGACCGTGGACATCGGCCAGGCTGACCCCGAGGTAGGCAAAGGTAATACTCCCGAGGATAGCAAAGGTGGGCTTAAGGAAACCAAACTCCGAGGGAATGGGCAATAGAAAAATGGGGGCTAACATTAAATTTGCCACCAACAGCCCGATCACTAAACCCACAGCCCGGGTAACGATAATTTCGATGGGAGTCTGGCGAAACTGTTGTTCGAAACGGCGGTAACTACCCTGGGCCAGAAGACCGATGGAGAGGCCCAGCAAAGAAGCAAAGCCTGCCCCGACCCACCGGAGCGCTTCAATGTTGGAGGCTTGGTCACGCACCGACGCAGGCAGCAAATCGATCACATCAAAACCCACAAGGGCGATCGCCACCACAAAAATCAAAACAAGGAAAATATCGAACATAGGTCTTACCCGGCTATAAGTCCCAGTTTTAAGGGGGAATTTGGGGTTTAGGATAATGAAGAATAATGCCCTCATTATATCGGTGGGGTTTCCATTCCTCGCTGTCTTTACAGATTCAGCAAAATCCGTTGATTTTTTCTTCTGAGGCTTTGCCATCGTGGTTACCAGTGCCTACCTCCATCTGCCTTTTTGTTTGCGTCGTTGTTTCTACTGTGATTTCCCAATTACGGTGACGGGGGAAAAGCAAACGCCGGGGATTCGTACCCAAATGGAGGAATATGGAGCCTGGCTTTGTCGGGAAATTCGGGCGACGCCGATCCTCGGGGGAAATTTAGAGACGGTCTTTTTCGGGGGGGGCACACCCTCTTTGTTTCCAGTGGATCTACTGGTACAAGTTTTAGAAACCCTTGATCAGCGGTTTGGTATTGCTGGGGGTGCAGAAATTTCCCTGGAAATTGACCCTGGTACTTTCTCTTGGGAACAGTTAATACGGTACAAAAATATTGGTATCTCCCGTCTCAGCCTTGGGGTACAGGCGTTTCAGGATAACTTGCTTAAAAATTGTGGGCGATCGCACAGGGTAATAAATATATTTACTGCGTGTGATCACCTGGAGCGATCGCAGATCCCCTGGAGTTTAGATCTGATCTCCGGTTTACCCGAACAAACCCTCGACGATTGGCAAGCTTCCCTCCAACAGGCGATCGCCTTAAACCCCCACCATATTTCTTGCTATGACCTTGTGATTGAACCCCAAACCCCCTTTGGCAAGCAGTATGAACCCGGTGAAGGCCCCCTTCCTTCCGACGAAAACACCGCCGCCATGTATCGCCTTGCCAGTGAAACCCTCCGTCACGCGGGCTACGACCATTACGAAATTTCTAACTACGCTAAACCTGGATATCAATGCCGCCACAATCGGGTGTATTGGGAAAATCGTCCCTACTATGGTTTTGGCATGGGGGCCGCTAGTTTCACCGAAAATCAACGCTTCTCCCGGCCCCGCACCCGCGTTGAATATTACACTTGGGTTGAACGGTACGAACAAAACAATGGGATCTTAGATGTGGCGTGCTTAACGGAGGGCGATCGCCTTTTAGAAACCCTGATGCTCGGTCTCCGGTTAACAGAAGGCTTAGACCTTTCCCAACTGATCACAGAATTTGGTCAAACCCAAGTCGCGCAGATCCTAGAGATTCTCCAATCCGCCCAGCAAAAAGGTTGGGTTACCCTTGCCCCTCGCCTCGCCCTGAGCGATCCCGAAGGTTTACTTTTCTCTAACACCATCCTCGCTGAACTTTTTCACCACCTCGACCCAGAAAACCCCGTAGAATAATCACGCTTTCCCCTTTAATTTCCCACCATGATTGATCTTTCCCAGAAAAAAATTCTTGTTACTGGCGGTGCTGGCTTCCTTGGCAAACAGGTCATTGCTCAACTAATTCAGACAGGGGCTAAACCCGAAAATATTTCCGTTCCCCGTTCCTCCAGTTGTGATCTTCGTCGCCTCGAAGCTTGTCAAAAAGTAGTTCAAGGTCAAGATATCGTGATCCATCTGGCAGCCCATGTGGGGGGAATTGGCCTCAACCGTGAGAAACCCGCTGAACTTTTCTACGACAACTTGATGATGGGTATCCAACTCATTCACAGTGCCTACGAAGCTGGGGTAGAAAAATTTGTCTGTGTCGGGACAATTTGCGCTTACCCGAAATTTACCCCCGTCCCTTTCAAAGAAAAAGATCTCTGGGCAGGTTATCCCGAAGAAACCAATGCCCCCTATGGCATTGCAAAGAAAGCACTCCTGGTCCAATTGGAATCTTACCGTCTGCAATATGGCTTCAATGGGATTTATCTACTGCCGGTAAATCTCTATGGCCCTGAAGATAATTTCAACCCGGAAAGTTCCCATGTAATTCCCGCTTTAATCCGCAAAGTCCATGAAGCCCAGCGAGACGGCGTTAAACAATTAAAGGTGTGGGGTGATGGCAGTCCGACCCGGGAATTCCTCCATGCCCAAGATGCAGCCCGGGGAATCATTTTAGCGACAGTCAACTATAACGAATCCGATCCTATTAACTTAGGTACAAATACAGAAATCTCTATCAAAGATTTAGTGGAACTGATTTGTGAGCTGATGGCTTTTGAGGGAGAAATTATTTGGGAAACGGATAAGCCCAATGGCCAGCCCCGTCGTTGCCTTGACACCCAGAAAGCGAAAGAACAATTTGGTTTCGAGGCAGCAATTAGCCTGCGACAGGGTTTACAGGAAACCATTGACTGGTACCGTCACCACGGGGCATAGTTTGGCGATCGCCAATGGTTCCTAGAAGTCTATAAAGTGTTTATAAGGGCCGATACAGTTTATAAGGGCCGATACACCCGGTAGTTGATATTGGGGAAAATATTGTCCATCTTCTCAATCTTTTCCAGCCAGCCCCCATCGATTTCGCCAGCTTTGACATCTTCATAGATTTTCTCGAGGCGGAGCACATGGCTTTTCGTTCTTCGTTCCGCATAGGGCACCATCGTTCCCGTCCGCATAATAAACGCCCAATCCGATGACTGAGCCAGGAGCAATTCCCGGGCGGCTTGATTTAAGGCCCGTTCCTCCAGTTCATCGGCCGCTTCCCGGGTAGACAGTTCGATCATCCGTTCCGCTGCCTTGTGGAGGTAGGGATAAATCCAAGCGTTGGTTTGGTTGAGCCAATATTCATGGAAACCCTTATACCCCCAACTAGATTGGGAGGGCACTGCTACTTGCTGAGTTGGTTCCATGCGCAGGTAGTCTGCGAGGTGAGTCATTTGATAGGTATTTTGGTCATACCAAGACTTACGGAAGAAATAATCAATAAACCAGGGACCCTCATACCACCAGTGCCCAAACAACTCCGCATCGTAGGGGGAAACCACAAGGGGATGTCTTCCCATCATCTTATTGAGACGGCCGATCTGTTGCTCCCGGTTATACATGAAATTACCCGCATGCTCGGCGGCTTTTTCCCGGGCCCAGTAGGGGTCATATAACCCTTTTTCTGAGAGACCCCCATCACGGCTGGTGATTTTGTGGTACTTGATTCCTGTATTTTTCCGTTGGCCGTTGGGCATGATGTAGGGCTTGATGTAATCGTAGTCCGCTTCCCAACCGAGGTCTTTGTAAAACTCCCGGTAACAGACATCCCCCGGATAACCAACTTTAGATGACCAAACCTGCTGGGACGATTCGTGGTCTCGCCCAAAAGCTGCAACCCCTGTTTCTGTGAAAATCGGGGCATAGTTGCCATAGCGGGGACGGGGTCGAGCGTACAAAATCCCGTGGCCATCGGTAAGGAAGTAGCGCAATCCAGCATCGGCCAGCATTCGTTCGAGGCCCTCATAGTAGGCACATTCCGGTAACCAAATCCCCCGGGGGGGACGACCAAAGTTTTCTTCATAACTTTCACAGGCCACCTGCAATTGAGCCCACACAGCCTGGGGATACATTTTCATCAAGGGCAAATAGCCATGGGTAGCACCGCAAGTGATGATTTCTAGGTTATTGCTGTCTTGAAACTGTTTAAAGGCTTTGACTAAATCCCGGTCATAGCGATTCCAGGTATCAATAATGGCACTGAATTCTTTGTGATAATACTCCGCAAGATATTTGATGTGGCCGTTGAATTTGTTGTGAACAATTTCCTTCTCGACCAGCTCCATCAAGAGTTTCATGTGGGCATCGTAGCGGTCTTGGAGGAGGGGATCCCTGAGCATTGAGACCAAGGGCGGCGTCATACTCATGGTAATTTTAAAGTCGATCCCGTCTCGCTTTAGCCCTTCAAATGTATGTAGCAGGGGGATATAAGTTTCGGTAATTGCTTCAAATAACCACTCTTCTTCAAGGACAAAATCACTTTCTGGGTGACGCACAAAGGGGAGGTGGGCATGGAGAACGAGGGCAACGTAGCCTAAAGCCATAGTGGTATTCCTTCCTTAAAAAGAGTCGCTTGCTAAATGATTTTGAGGGGGCAGTGTCAAGTACCATTAGATTCTAAAACGATTTGGTCGGTGCACTGCATCTAACTCAAGTTTGAGGCCCTGGCCCCACGGGGGAATCGTTCCTCTACGGATTACAATGGGTTTTTAAGTAAGCTCACCATAAACTGTTCTTCCTTTAGAGATTGTGCATGGTAGACAGATCATGTATGACTCGTTTTCTAGGGGCTAATTAGTCTTGTCCGAACTGCCTGTGTCTCCTGAAAATTCTTCCCAATTTCCATCCGAGGCAACTGATATCCAACTACGGTTATTGTTGTTTACGGATGAGCGCTTGGCCCACCGCAATGAGATTAAACGGGTACAAGATCGTCTCAACCTTCTACGCCAGGAAACGGATTTTTCGTTAGAGGTAATCAATATCAGAGATCAGCCCCAACTGGTGGAGCTATATCGCTTGGTAGCGACGCCTTCTTTGGTCAAGGTTTTCCCGGAACCGTTACAGGTGTTTGCAGGTAGTAATATTCTGTTGGATTTGGAGCGTTGGTGGGGTCAGTGGTTAGAGACCGTGGCCACCCTTAAAAAAGAGGCGGGCGATCGCCAAAGGGTTGAAGCAGAAGATTTTGATCGCCTTTTAGCCGCTTCCCAGACGGAATATTCTAAAAAAATCATGCGTCTTTCCGACGAAATCTTCCAACTGCAACAGGAGAAAGATGGTCTTTTAAAGCAAATCGAGTTCAAAGATCAAATCTTGGCAATGTTGGCCCACGACCTACGCAGCCCCCTGACCGGCACTTCCATCGCCCTAGAAACTCTAGAAATTTTATCCAAACGCCCCGAGACACCAGACAGCAACCGACTGCGGGAACAGCTCTACAAACAGGCCAAAAACCAGCTTCAGATTATGAACCGGATGATCACTGAACTGTTGCAGGAATCACGGCAACTCCTGACGAAGCTAGACATCAAGCCCCAGCCCATGGCCTTGAACCCCCTATGTGAACAGATTACCACCCAACTCCAAGACCGTTTTAAGCGAAAAGCCATTCAACTCCAGGTTGAGCTCCCCCTAGATCTACCCAAGGTCTACGGGGATAAAGAACTCATTCGTCAGGTTATCGTCAACTTGTTGGACAATGCTTGCAAATACAGCCCCGAAGGGAGTGTCGTGCGCCTTATGGGTCTGCATCGGACTCTCCAACAGGTGCAAGTGAGTGTCATTGATACTGGCCCAGGGATTCCGGAAGCGGAACAGGAAAAGATTTTCGAGGGTCATTTTCGCCTGAAACGGGATGCCACCCAGGAAGGTTATGGTCTTGGTTTAGCGGTGTGTCGGCAGATTATCCAAGCCCACCATGGTCGCATTTGGGTCGATAGTATACCTGGCCAGGGGAGCGCATTTCATTTTACGTTGCCGGTGTGGGGCGATCGCCCAGCTTAAGAATTTCAGTGCAGTATCGCTCCAGTTGAGCAAGACGAGCCTGAATTTGTTGTTGTTTTTGGCTCTGGGTCTGGGCAGTACGACTTCCCTGGAGAAACATTAAGTCCGTATTCAGTAAACGCAGCCCTCGATACAACTCCGTATGGAGCGATCGCCATGAACCATAACTATCCTCCGGTAGATCATCTCCGGTGAGGGGAGTGAGCTGGGTCTGCCAAAAACGCAATAATTCTTGTCCATGACGTACCAGGGCACCAGGCTGGCTTTGTAGAGATTCAAGGTTTATCCCGAGCCCTTGGAGTTGGGTTTGTAACTGTAAATAGGCAGAAAAATTCATGATCCAGTGGCAAAAATCAAATGATAAGGAAATCACTTACACCCTAACAAACTTAACCTTTCCGAAAATACTTTGTGCAAAGCTGGGATTTTGGGTAAGAATTAAAGTATTTAAAACAACGTTAATCTTAAATTTACCCCTTAGACACCGCAATAAATACAGCCCTTTGCCGTTGCTGAACTGGCTTTCCTAAAAAATCCAGCGGCTGTGTTTTCGCTTCCCAGTAACTATCTCCTTTTTTTAAACACTTTTTTTAACTTAACCTTTGGCCCCTGTCGTCTCCCCCTGCCCTGGTTCCTATGACTGCCTCTTCCCTCCCAACCATTGCCTCTGAAACCGAAAAATTTGATGTACCCCTGCCAGCTTGGTTGAAAAATTATCTTTATCAACCAGAAAATTTGGTGGGAGTGACAGAAGGCGATCGCCAATTGATCGGTGAAGCGTTCCGGTTTGCCCATGCTCTCCACGAAGGCCAAACCCG
Source organism: Synechococcus sp. (assembly GCA_035284725.1). Taxonomy (GTDB): domain Bacteria; phylum Cyanobacteriota; class Cyanobacteriia; order Cyanobacteriales; family MRBY01; genus MRBY01. The sequence continues at coordinate 2,046 of JAYKIK010000207.1, read as the reverse complement.
TAAATCTGGGGAACCCTACATTGCCCATCCCGTTGCGGTCGCTGGCTTACTCCGGGATTTGGGGGGGAATAGCGCAATGATTGCCGCTGGTTTTCTCCATGACGTAGTTGAAGACACCGATGTCACCCCCGAAGAAATAGAAGAACGCTTTGGCCCCGAAACCCGCAAACTCGTCGAAGGGGTCACTAAACTCACCAAATTTACCTTTTCTAGTAAAACGGAACACCAGGCGGAAAATTTCCGGCGGATGTTTCTTTCTATGGCGGAAGACATTCGCGTCATTGTGGTGAAATTGGCCGATCGCCTCCACAATATGCGCACCCTCGAACACCTACGCCTCGACAAACAGGAACGCATTGCCCTAGAAACCCGCGAAATTTTTGCGCCCTTGGCAAACCGTCTGGGAATCTGGCGCTTTAAATGGGAATTGGAAGACCTGTGCTTTAAATATCTGGAACGGGATGCCTACCGGGCCATGCAAAGCCACATCTCCGAAAAACGCACTGAACGGGAAGCCCGGGTTGAAGAGGCGATCGCCCTGATTCGGGAACGGTTGCGTCACCTGGGTCTCCATGTGTGGGAGATCAAAGGCCGCCCAAAACACCTTTACAGCATCTACCACAAGATGCAACGGCAGCACAAAGAATTCCACGAGATTTTTGACATTGCCGGTATCCGGATTATTGTTGAAACGAACGATGAATGTTACCGGGCCCTCGCCGTTGTCCACGATGCCTTTAAACCCATTCCCGGACGTTTTAAAGACTACATTGGCCTGCCGAAGCCGAACCGCTACCAGTCCCTCCATACCACTGTGGTGGGTCTCAATGGTCGCCCGTTGGAAGTGCAGATTCGGACAATGGAAATGCACCACATCGCCGAATACGGGATCGCCGCCCACTGGAAATACAAAGAATCAGGCCATTCTGCTTCCACTTTTACATCCGAGGACGAAAAATTCACCTGGTTGCGCCAACTCATCGAATGGCAGAGTGATCTCAAGGATGCCGAGGAATACATTGATAACCTCAAGGACAATCTGTTTGAGGATGATGTCTATGTCTTTACCCCCAATGGAGACGTGGTGGCCCTGGCGAAGGGAGCAACCCCCATTGATTTTGCCTACCGCATCCACACCGAAGTGGGTAACCACATGAAAGGGGCAAGGATTAATGGGCGCTGGTCGGTGCTGGAAACCAAGCTCAAAAACGGTGATATCGTCGAAATCGTTACCCAGAAAAATGCCCACCCCAGCCTTGACTGGTTGAATTATGTCGTCACTCCCAGCGCGAAAAACCGAATCCGCCAATGGTATAAGCGATCGCACCGGGACGAAAACATTGCCCGGGGTCGTAGCCTTCTAGAAAAAGAATTGGGTAAGACCGGTTTAGACTCGCTGCTCAAATCCGAGGCGATGCAATTGGTGGCCCAAAAGTGTAATTATCAAAATACCGAAGATTTATTAGCGGCCCTCGGTTATGGCGAAGTGACCCTCAATCAGGTAGTGAACCGCTGGCGAGATCAGGTGCGCGATCAAGAGGAAGAACACCTCCCCCAACTGGAATCAGAAGCTTCCCTCAATACGGCGACGAAGCCCAGCAAATCCCTCGGCCAAGATAGTCACAAGTATCCCATTGCTGGCATTGAAGGATTGGTCTATACCATCGCCAACTGTTGTGCTCCCCTCCCTGGGGAACCGATAATCGGCATTGTTACCCGTAGTCATAAGGGAATTTCGATCCACCACCGCAGTTGTGCCAATGTCCAAAGCTTTGATGGCGATCGCCTTATTCCCGTCAGTTGGAACGCGAGCGTCGATCAGAAACATGCCCCTGTTTATCCCGTTGACCTACGGATTGAGGTCATTGACCGGGTCGGAGTATTGCGGGATATCTTGTCTCGGTTGAGTGACCAACATATCAACGTCCGTAGTACCCATGTCAAAACTACTCACGGTCAGCCCGCTGTGATTTCCCTCCGCATTGAAATCCGCAATGCCCAACAGTTAGCCCACAGTATCAATCAAATTAAAAATATGAGCGATAC
>JAYKIK010000206.1:0-5255 GCA_035284725.1 Synechococcus sp. | reverse complement strand
TCAACGGTTTGAAAACGGGGATCCTGTCCTGCCAAAAGTAATTCTTGATCTTGCGTGTCGATGATCTTCGTTTCTGACGCCGGCGGGAGAATCGCCCAACTTTGGGTTTCCCGACAGAAAACGAGCTGATGGTTTTGCGTTGCTACGGTCAGGGTATCTGAATCAGCGGTAATCTCCTGGGCCGTAAAGTTAAACTGATCAACAACCGCAAGATTTTCTTGCAATCTAAAACGCTGGGCCTCTGGGTCAGAACTGGGGCAGTTGGCTGGGGCTGTGAGGGAATTCTCTGACCGTTGCTCTAAACCAATGGAACGTCCATTGCAGGCCCCAAGGATCACTAAACCCACCAAGGGCGATCGCCAAAGGATCTGTCGCACAACCTGAAGCATTATTTCCCCCATTTCCCACAGGATTTTTTAATTGGTGTTAGTTGTATTATCCAGATTTTTCCGGGGGCAAGGGCCAAAACGCTTTTATTTTCTTGTTTCTAAATACTGGGCGATCATCAATTCCTGGCCGGCCCGGGTGGTAATGGTTTGGCGGGTGCGGTGTTGGCCCCCTACAAATTTAATTTCTTCCTCAAAGCTCGAGCCGTCGTAGGCTGTCTGGAGACGCATCACCTCGGGCTGCACTAACTCAAAGGTCGCAATAATCGGCTTTGTCGTCGAAAAACCCCGGTCGCGATACATTAACTGACCCCGGATGCCAAAAATGGTTTCCCCCCGCAATGGTTTCCGTTGCCCATTGGTATAGGTGCTTTCCCAGGTAATCTTGGCGCCGCATTCAAAGGGCTGCGTTGAACTGAGCTGGTGGGCGATCGCCAAGGGCATTAAGTCCGGATGATCAGCAGGGAGAAAGATCACTTCCAGTTCCGAAATAGCTTCGAGAGGTTCCTGGGTCGTGTTGAGGGTATAGTAGCGCCGTTGGGAATGCCACCGACCCGCAGAGCGTTGGAAAAAAGCGGTACTGGCATTAGAAGAAGTCGCAAGTAAATTCATGGCGCCTTATAGCTTTTGGCTATTCGTCAACTTTTGTTTACATATTGTTACATTGAGGCAGGGGGCTGGGCAAGGCAAGGAACTGCGAGCCCTACCCAGACTAAATGGAAAAAGAGCCTACTTAACGTACTGCCACTGGTTACGAATCAGGTGAATAAAGGTGGCATAACCGGCGGAGGTGGCGGGGAAATCGGGCTTGTAGTATTCCGGAAATTCTGTGTAAGGACGCCAGGGATCAAAGGCTCTCAGCCTGAGATGTAAAACCCCTTCAGAGGCGCCGCCGTTGGGACTCCAAGTCATTTGGCCTGCGGTTTGCATGGTTTTTACTCCTTCCCAAGGGAATTTGATGAGTATTTATAACTATTGATTGTGGAGAAAACCCCAGAAGTTTCCGTGAGATTTGTTACGGGATGCCCGGGAAATATCTAGAGACAGTGACTTATCGGCACAAAAAAGGAAGGTCCCTCGCCTCCCTTGCTGGATCCAAAAAGGTTAAATGCTAACTTCTACAACTGTTTCAAAATTGTTTCAATGCCTTGGGTCGTATCGATAGTTTTAACCCGGGGCAATTCGTCGGTAGTAAATCCTTCCACCTGTTCCTGTTGGGCGGTGAGGAGATCCGCTGTGGCATCAGAAATGTCATCGGTGCGGCTCGTGATCCGCTGGGCGAGCACAGGTAGGGGCGCTTGGCAGTGGAAAATTTCGTAGGGGATCCCCTGGGCAGCACAGCTATTTATCACATTTTTACGTTGGACAACTGTGTCATACTTCGCGTCAAGGATAACTGTAAAACCCTGTTTTGCAAGTAATAAACCCAGTTCCTGGAGGCGGCCATAGGTCTTCTCTGTCATCCCAGGGCTGTAGAGACTGTCATCCCCGGTTGCGTCGAGGAGAATATTTCCTAAATGCTTGCGCACAGCATCGGAACGGATTTGAATCCCATTTTCGCGGCGGGCATAGCTGCGGGCCACCGTTGATTTTCCTGACCCCGACAGGCCACACATAATCACCACTTTCCCCTGGGACCGTTGGGTATATTGCCAGGCCAGTTCGTAGTAAGCGGTGGCAGTTTGGGCGGCTTCGGCTTTTGCTTCGGGGGCGATCGCCTGATCATCGAGGAGGAAGGATGTTACTTTTGCTCGCACATAGGCCTGACGACTGAGGTACAGCGGTAAAACCTGAAGTCCTTCCCAGTCGCCGGTGCGTTCCACATAGGTATTTAAAAATGCATTACCCAGGGTTTGAGCACCCCGAGCGTCGAGATCCATCACCGTAAAGGCGACATCGTACATGGTATCGACGAAGCGGAACGGCTCATTAAACTCAATCCGGTCAAACAGTTGCATCTGGTCATGCCACAGACAAATATTGCGGAGGTGCAAATCGCCATGACATTCCTTGATTTTTCGTTCCTGGCGGCGTTGGGCAAAAATTTCCTCGCGACTGCCAAAAAAGTTATCCGTAAAATCTTTGGTTTGCTCAAAGCGAGCTTGGGTTTGGACTGTGCCGATGTACTGGGCGGTTTGGGCGTAGTTTTCGTCGATCGCCTGGCGGATTTTCGGAATCTCCCCAAAACTGAGAATGTAATCATTGGTGGTTGCTTGGCCATGGAAGTCCGCGACGGCTCGTCCGAGTTGCTCCATATGGGTTTCGGTGAGGGTACCGGCAGCGAACATTTCGCTGAGCAGCGTTTCCTGGGGGAACTGACGCATTTTGACGGCATATTCCACCACTTCTCCGGCCCCGTTAAAGCCGTAGGTCTGACCGTCGTAGGTAATGGGCAATACTTCCAGATATAAAGCTTCGGTGAGAGCTTGATTCAGCTCCAGCTCTACTTCACAGAAATGCTTGCGCTTCTCGAGGGTGGAAAAATTTAGGAAGCCGAAATCCACTGCTTTTTTCAATTTGTAGGCATAGTCCCCCGTCAGGAAAACATAGGAGACATGGGTTTGCACCAGGGCGATCGCCTCTGTGGTGAGGTGGGGATAAAAGGCTGGCGTTTGTAGGGCAGCAATCAGAGCCGAGATGGAATGGGACATGGGACAAAGTGCATTTCAATGGGGCAGGTTTATTGTGCCATTTTGCCTTAGTTCTCCCCTGGTTAATTCTTACTTGCAATTTTTGTCTAATTTAAATTTGTTTTCTAAAGTAAAAAAATAGTGGGCGATTGGGGTGCTGACAGGACTGCCAAAAGGCCTTTAAATTAAGGAGCGCAAACCCTACAGAGACACAAGAGGCGTTGAGGATGAAAATCGGGGTCCCCAAGGAAATTAAAGACCAAGAATTTCGGGTCGGACTGTCACCTAGCAGCGTGCAAGTTCTTGTGAGTGCGGGTCATCAAGTTTTTGTGGAAACCGGTGCCGGTTTGGGGTCTGGCTTTGCGGATGGAGAATATCAACAAGCTGGCGCAGAAATTGTCCCCACAGCGGCGATCGCCTGGGATCAGGAGATGATTGTCAAGGTCAAGGAACCCCTCCCCTCGGAATATGACTTTTTACGGGCGGGAAAAATTTTGTTTACCTACCTCCACCTCGCTGCGGATCGCCAACTTACGGAGCGGTTAATGCAATCGGGTATTACGGCGATCGCCTATGAAACGGTGACCGATGGGAGAGGCAATTTACCCCTCCTCGCACCCATGAGTGTCATTGCAGGACGGTTGGCGGTGCAGTTTGGCGCCCGTTACCTGGAAAAACAACAGGGGGGTAAAGGGGTGCTGTTGGGTGGTGTGCCTGGGGTTGCCCCGGGACGGGTGATGATCCTCGGTGGTGGTACCGTAGGCACAGAGGCGGCAAAAATGGCGGTGGGACTCGGCGCCCAGGTGCAGATTTTAGACATTAATGTGGATCGTCTCAGCTATTTGGAAACGGTCTTTGGCTCCCGGGTAGAACTGCTTTATAGTACGCCAACCCAGATTCAACGGTGGTTACCCCTGGCGGATCTCGTCATCGGCGCAGTGCTCCTTCCAGGCAAGCGGGCGCCCATTTTAGTGTCCCGGAAAGCGGTCAAACAGATGCAAGCCGGCTCTGTAATCATTGATGTGGCGGTGGATCAAGGGGGCTGCATCGAAACCCTCCGGACGACCTCCCACAGTCAACCCACCTATGTAGAGGAAGGGGTTGTGCATTTTGGGGTGCCGAATATGCCGGGATCTGTACCTTGGACTGCAACCCAAGCCTTGAATAATAGCACCCTCCCCTATACCCTCCAACTGGCGAACCAAGGCCTCGGCGCGATTAAACAAAATCCGGCGATCGCCCAGGGTTTAAACGTAGCGGAACGGCGCCTAATTCACCCCGCAGTACGGGAAGCCTTTCCAGAGTTGGCAGACTAAAGGAGATCCGCTAGCAAATCCGTAATTTCCCCTTGGACATCCCGACGGTTGTCATCATAGATCATCAATGTGTTGAGATCGGCGTGGCGGGAGAACTTTTGCACCTTCCGCACATCCCCATTGGTCGCCTCTAGGGCCGCTGTAATTCCCGAGTGCCGGATGCGATGGGGTGATAAAACCTTAGTAACACCTGCAGCTTTTGCGGTGTTCCGTACCAACTGGTAAAGGGCGGTTCCGGTGAGGCGATGTCCCCAGTGGGCACGATCCAGCGCTACAAAAAGGGGCTGTTGTTTATCCGTAGGGCCAGGTCGTGCTGCTAACCATTGTTCCAGGGCGGTCACGGTGGCTTTTGAGAGGGTAATCCACTCTTTCTGACTCCCTTTTCCTTTTCCCAGGATGGTGAGCGATCGCCTTTCGAGATCTAGATCTCCTAAATTAATCTGGACAACTTCATTACGCCGGAGAGCATTGTCCCAAAGTAACCTCAAAATAGCGTAATCTCGCTTGCCCTTAACTTTGCCTTGGTCGGGAATTTTTAAAATTTGTCTATATATATTTTGGGTAACGCCGGTGGTGTCCCGGTAATGGATGACTTTCTCCCCCTTAATCCCGTCGAGGGTATAACGGCATTGCCCCAGTTGGTTGGCGAGGCGTACCAGGGCTTTCAACGCAGCGAGGCGACGGTTAATGGTGGCCTCCTTCAGGCAGCGCACATCCCGCAGATGATTTTTGTAGCGGAGGACAAGGGCGAGGGCTTGGGGCTGTTCTAGGTTTAAAAGGGCTTCCACGAGGATTGGGGTGGGTTCATTGGCATCGGCCACAAAGCGAAAAAAATCCCGAATATCTTTTTTATAGGCGCGCCAAGTGTGGGGAGATTTTTGATTTTCTAACAGCTGACTCAGGATATCCGGGTTGTCTGCCGG
>JAYKIK010000205.1:0-4445 GCA_035284725.1 Synechococcus sp. | reverse complement strand
TAGGGGCCGGCGCTTCAAAAATATATTCCTGACCTGGGGACGTCTCCGGGATCACTGGGTCATAAAAAACCGGTTCCATTGCGGGGACGTCTTCCCATAGAGGAATTTCCGGGGCCGTTGTCGGTAGTGGTTCAAAGGTGTAAATTTCTTGGGCGATCGCCCCCTGGCTCAGAACGAAAACGCTCCCGAGGGAACTAACTAGGGACAAGAAATGGGCATGGAACTTTAACATGAATTTTCTCCACCACCAATTGCTATGGGGATCATCCGATTTACGCTCGGGAGATTAAGAATCAAAAACATCAACCCTGGCAACAGTTTATCAAAAAGTTTTCTGGGCAGAATGGCCTTAAATTGTGCCTATGGTGGAGCCATTACCACTGTGATGGAATGCCGATGAAACAAACCCAGACTGGTGTATGTTTCCGTTTATCCGCCCTAGGGGTCATGTCCCCAGGGGCAAGATCCCTTATACTTTGATGATTCAATTTTTAGCTGAAATTTACTGGTACTTTACCCTAGATCTTCCCTTAAATTCCAGAGCAAGTGCAAAAAATAAAAACGGGGAAAAGTTCCGTCTTTCTACGTGAGAAATTGAACGGTTGTCTCATCCGGTTGGTAGCATGGCGACTGTCCTCGTCAAACAACTCTGGCACACGATGGCGATCGCCCTGGGGTACTTTCTCTTGGGTAGTTATGCCCTCGCAGAATTAAGCGTCGCCCATGGGGAAATAGCCGGATTTTGGTGGCCTCAGGGTTTAGCAGTGGCCTGTGCCTTAAAATGGGGCTGGCGAGTTCTACCGGGGATCTTTTTCGGGGAGTTGGCCTGTGGGCTGCTGCATAGCCTTGGCCCTAGCTTACCCGGCATGTCCGTTGGGATTGCCCTCAGTCAGTGCCTGGTGGTGGCCACGGTTTGCCTGCTGGAACCCCATCTCATGACCAGTAAAGATCTATGGGATTCCGTGTCGAATATGCGGGGATTTTTGATCATCGCCTGCATCGGATCCGCATTACACACCCTGGTTGGCGGATGGCTTATCTATGGTCTGGCGAATAAAGAGGCTTTACCACTCCACTGGTTCACCGGTGGTTTTGGGGCAACGGTCACCCTCGCACCGCTACTCCTTGGTTGGTATTCCCCTCGGCGACGGTCTGGATTACAGGATCTACGCACTCAAGAATTTGCGCTTTTGCTCCTGGTAACCATTACCGGCAGTCTATTCCTCAATGCGGAGGCGGCCCAATATCTTCGGGGATTGACGATCTCGTTTTACCTATGCATTTTGCTGTGGGGCGCGTTTCGGTTTTCACCGCCCGCTGTCATGCTGATTTTTAGCTTACTGATTGAATTAGCCCTGTGGATGCAGCCCAGCAACTGGGAACAGGTGAATATAGAGGGCATATCAGGAACATTTGTGACGCGGATGTCGTTGGCCTACACATTTCTGTCGATGATTACTTTGATGATTCTCGTTGTCAATAGCGATCGCCAACGGCTTACCCAAGAACTCCAAGCTATCAACCGTAGACTCATCGACCAAGTAGAACAAAAAACCACAGCATTAGACCAAGCCCAAGCAGAAATCGCCAAAACCGCCCTATCGATCACCGAAGCCATTCCCATGGGTACCTACACCATGGTTTTACCGCCCAATGGGACAATGGCCAATTTTTCGTTTATGAGTGAACAGTTCCTACGGATTTGCGGTCTGGAACGGGAGGAAGCCCAGGCGGATCCCCTAAAAGCCTTTAACTGTGTACATCCGGATGATCTGCCGGGTTGGATCGAACTTAATGCAAAAACCTTTGCCGAAAAAATTCCCTTCTTTGCCGAAACACGGGTGGTTGTAGACGGAGAAATCCGTTGGATTCGGGCGGAATCGGTGCCCCGGGACCTGCCCGATGGTTCCATCGTTTGGGAAGGGGTTTTAACGGATATGACCGATGTGAAATTGTACGAAGCCCAACTGCAAAAAGCCAACCGAGACCTCCAACAATCCCTCCAGGAAAAAGAAATATTGCTCAAGGAAATCCATCACCGGGTTAAAAATAACTTGCTGGTCATTTCTAGCCTGCTCAATTGGCAAGGGGAAGGACTCCAGGATAGACAACTTCTAGGCATTTTAGAAGATAGTCAAAGACGGTTGAGTACCATGGCTTTAATCCACGAAAAACTCTACGGCTCCACCAATTTAGAAACCATTGATCTGGGGGAATATCTTGATACTTTGGCCCAACAATTAATGGACAGTAGCCGCCGCAATCCTGAAGAAATTCAACTCAAAACAGATTTTGAAACTATCCTCGTGAACGTTGAAACGGCCACACCTTTTGGATTGATTGTGAATGAACTTATTCTCAATGTTTTAGAACATGCCTTTCCCCCAAACCACAACCAAGCTGGTTATTTGCGCCTGGGCCTCCAACGTACCCAATCCCCAGCTAAGAAGCCAGCCATCACTCTAACCGTTGAGGATAATGGCGTGGGCTTCCCCAATAATTTTGACCACCAACAGACGGAAAGCCTTGGTTGGCAGTTGATTAACCTCTTGACCCAACAGCTAGACGGTCAAATTCAAATTGTTCAGAAAGGGGTAACGCGGATTATTCTGACTTTCCAAGAACTGAACTACCGCCGCCGCATTTAGTGACGAATGTTCCAGCACTTCAGCCGAGGGCATGGCGCCGCTTAGGCCGTAACCAACACTGGTTTTTGGGGCGTGATTTTTGCCGTTAATGCTTCCTCTAAAGGCGATCGCCCCAGCCGTTCCTCCAGGATCGCCATCACCTCCCGCCCAAAGTCATTGGGGTTTTGCCGCCAGGCCTGGAGACAGACCTCCCCAAAGAAAGAGCCGAGGGGTTCCGGGTTCCACAGCAGTTTCTTCGCCGTCCAGGGCATCAAACTCATGGGGTTATAGCCGGGCTTCAACACCTGATTATCAAAGGCATACTGCTCCAGGTGGGTGTGGGGTTGCAGCCCAATAAAGAAAATAGCCGGTTCCACCTTATCCACCCCAAAGATTTTTTCCAGTTCCCGGTGGTAGGCAATGGTTTGCCGGATGGTATCAAAGGTTTCGTCGATCACATTGAAGGAATAATTCACCGACACCACATCATTGAAGCCCGCCGCCTTCAGGTCACGGCAATTTTGCAGCACCCGCCGGAGGTTGTAGCCCATGCGCATTTTCCGCACCAGTTCCTGGGAGCCGCTGGTAATGCCAATCTCAAAGTAATTCATGCCCGTCTGCACCATCAGATCGCAAATCTCTGGGGTGAGGTTATCGGCGCGGATGTAAGAAGCCCAGTGGATATCCTCCATGCCGGAGTCCCGGATCGCCTGGAGCAGTTCCACCACATCGTCCATGTACTTTTTCGCCGGGATAAATTGGGCATCCGTAAACCAAAAATTGCGAATGCCCCGGTCATAGAGTTGACGCATTTCCGCCACCACTTCCGCCGCCGGATTCACCCGCACCTGCTTCCCTTCGACGACGGTGTAAACGCAATAACAACAGTTATGGGGACAACCCCGCTTCGTTTGCACGCCAATGTAAAAGTCGTTTTCCTGGAGGTAATAGTCAAACTCCGGCCAGATCTGGGCAATGTACTGGTAGTTGCAGGCGGTTTTTTCGATGGGGGTGGGTTCTTCGTGGATCATGCCCGGGCGCAGTTGATCCTGGCCGACGACATAGCAGCGCTGGTCCGAAAAATCTCGACCCTGTAACAGCCGCTCCAGAAGGGTTTCCCCTTCACCAATGGAGACGATGGTTCCTTTGGGCAAAGATGTTTTGAGCTGTTCGTAAAAAACACTGACAGCACCACCGCCCACCACCAGACGCGCTTCGGGATTGTATTCTTGGGCTTTTTTTAGACCCTGTTTAATCAGGCCGAGATTACGCCACAGTTCACCGTAGTAGGCTCCCATCACCTTGAGGCCACCGAGGGCACCGCGTAGTTTAATGAAGGGGTTTTTCGCGTAAAAAATTTCAAAGGAGTTCTGGAGGGGATTCCCACCCCGTCCCCCCACGGGGGCATAAATTTGGATATCCCGCCAGGAGAAAATGAGCAGGGTCGGCCTAAAGGCGGCAATACATTCGTCGAGGGCTTTTTTGTAGTCCAGGGGGGGGACAGCGCCAAGGTCAAAAATCTTTTGTTCGAGGTGAGGGAAAAGCTTATGGACATGATCCGCTAGGTACACCACGCCAATGGGAAAGATGGGGTTGCAGGGGAGGCGGACGTAGAGGAGGCGCTGGGTCATGGGGACAGGGGGAACGCGTTGTTACATAAGTTAACTCTCATTATAAAGAAAATCCCCCCAGGGGCGATCGCCCTGGCCTGGGTGAACAGTATCAGATTAGTACAAAATAACTTTTTTAAGGATACAGATAGTGATCGGACGATGGAAAAAACCTTGTTCATCTCGCCTTAAAGATTGAGAGAAAAGA
>JAYKIK010000204.1:0-5487 GCA_035284725.1 Synechococcus sp. | reverse complement strand
ATCTCGACTCCGACGAATATAAGGCGAATGCAGATCGCGCCATTAAAGCCTATTTCAAGAAGAATCCCGCAATGTTGGGACTCTACAAACTCTTCCCCGATATGTTCCTGGAACAGGTGCGTGAACTCTCCTACTACTCTAACCTTGGGCTGTTCTGGGAAGTGATGGCTCCCGTCTTCTTTGAGATGTCGGATATCTACGATGAAGGCGGTTTTAAAGGCGTTCCCGATGCGATGAATTTTTTGGTGAATGGGATTTTTGCGATCGCCGGACGACCCATTTATCACCATGCCTACATCGATGGTGAATGCTACGAAATCATCCCCAAATCTAAGGGTTTCACTTGGTTGTATGAAGCTGCCCTACCCTACGTCGAAGCCGTGTTTTATCGCACGTCCCCCTTCCGAGGCACAAAATCCTACAACGCCCAAGCCCGTGAAGTTCCCGATGATCAAAAAGATTTCCATTACGGCATTTTGTACGCTGATGTGTTCCCCGTAGGAACTGCTGGCATTCCCCCCACATTGCTGATGGATGATATGTATCACTTCCTGCCGCAATATCTGAAGGATTACTACAAACAACATTGTCGCGGTGAAGACGATGAACTGATCCAATTAGGGATTACTTTCCAACGTTCCATGTATAACGTGACATCAGCGGTTATTCAGGCTTTACGCACGGCTCTGTTGTATCCCCTCGACGATCCCAACCCCAAACATTTACAGAAAAACCGCGAATTTTTTGAAGCACAAATGGATCGCTTCCTGCGTCCAGAAGCTCGCCTCCGAGATATTCAAAATCAAGAATATCGTTAACCATTGTCAATCGCATTTATCCGAGAAATAGAGGATTAAGCTATGCCCAGTATTGTCGATATTGCGGTTAATAATGAGGGATTTTCAATCCTTGTTGCCGCCGTCCAAGCCGCAGGTCTAGTGGAAGTTTTAGCGGGAGAAGGGGATTTTACGGTGTTCGCGCCTAATGATGCTGCCTTTGCGAAATTACCCCCCGGCACAGTCCAAACCCTTGTCCAAAATCCCCCCCAATTAGCCCGCATTCTCACTTACCACGTGGCTTCTGGTCGTTTTACCAAAGAGGATTTAATTAAACTCGGTGAGGTGAAATCCATTGAAGGTTCGCCAATTCCGATCAATGGGGAAGATGCCTTTGAAGTAAAAAATGCCACTGTTTTAGCTGCCGATATTGAAGCAGATAATGGCATTATTCATGTCATTGATAATGTGATTCTCATGGGTTGATGTTCTGACAAATACACATAAAAGGAGGCTCCTATCTAAATAGATTGAGAAGCCTCTTTTTTGTCTGAAACAATAAGCAACAGAGTTAAGGGGTGGTGACCGCCTTGAGTTTTTCTTCGTATTGCTTGAGATCCAATGCCCCAGAGAAGGTTTCAAATTTTCCGGTTTCAGTAGATGCCAAGATAAAGAATGGGGTTCCGTTTAAGCCTAGTTGTTGGGCGAGTTGGAGATCCTTTTCGATGGCGGGTTGGGCTTTGGGGCGATCGCCGTTAAATTTTTCCATATCTAGCCCCAGATCCTTAGCGATACTTTGGTACAAATCCTCACCTAAACGATCTTGATTTTCAAAGAGTTTGTCGTGGTATTCCCAGAATTTGCCCTGCTGTTGGGCTGCCCAGGCCGCCTCCGCTGCGGGTGCTGCTTGATCATGGATTTGAATCAACGGTAAATGCTTATAGGCAAGGGTGACGACATCCTGATTTTGTTCCATAAAAGTTTTGATCTTCCCATGGGCACGGGCACAGAAGGGGCATTGGAAGTCAGAAAATTCGATCAACACCACTTTGAAGTCTTCAGATCCCATAGTCGGTGCATCGCCAATTACAGCTTTCGGATCACTGAGTACCTGTTGCTTAAACTCCTCTGCTGTTTTTTGCTGTGCTTCCTGTTGTGCCTGCTGCTGGGACTGTTGGTAGGCCTGCACCGAGTCAATTAACACCTGCGGATTATCGCGGATTACCTGAAGAATTTGAGCTTCCAATTCCGGATCAACCTTGACATCGGCTTGGGCCGTCTCCTTATCACCGTTGCAACCCCAGAGGCTCAAGCCAAGAAAAAGAGCAGAAAAAAGGGCAAGTATTTTTCGGGGAAAACCTTGCCGCATAGATAACGAACGCATCATTAAGGGATTTTGAATAAAAAATTGCGCTTCTAGTCTAGCTAAAAGAGGACCTGTTTTAGAGCAGCGAGCAGCAGAATGACATTCTCTTTACGGGCGTTATAACCCATTAGGCCAATTCGCCATACTTTGCCCGCTAAATCACCGAGACCACCGGCAATTTCAATGTTGTAGTCCTTCATCAGTTGCGCAGCGACAGCGGCTCCATCCACCCCATCGGGAATGCGCACTGTGGTGAGGGTTGGGAGGCGAATTGCACGATCCACATGGCACTGGAGACCCATATCTTCCAGACCTGCCCAGAGGAGATCCGCTACATCTTGGTGTCGTTGCCAACGGGCTTCTAAGCCTTCCTCCGCCACGAGCATCAGGGCTTCCCGCAGGGCATAGTTCATATTCACTGGCGCCGTGTGGTGATAGACCCGTTTCCCAGTCCCCCAATATTTACTAACCATGGACATATCCAAGTACCAGTTTTTTACCGGGGTTTTACGGTTGGTGAGCACATCCAAGGCTCTGGGGCTGAGGGTCAAAGGCCCCAACCCGGGAGGGCAAGCGAGGGCTTTTTGAGTACCACTGTAGGCGAGGTCAACGCCCCATTCGTCGAGGAAGAGGGGCACACCGCTCAAACTGGTCACCGTATCAATCAGAAGCATTGTGCCATGTTTTTCACAGACTTCCTTCACGCCTTCGAGGGGTTGTCTCGCGCCCGTAGAGGTTTCGGCATGGACTAAGGCGAGGATTTTAGGTTCGTGGGCGGCGACGGCAGCGGTAATTTCTTCGAGGGTGAAGGCTTTGCCCCAAGCAGTGGAGAAGGTTTGCACTTCTGCGTCATAACGGCTGGCCATATCCACGAGACGGTGGCCAAAATAGCCATTGATACCGATGAGAACTTTGTCGCCGGGTTCAACCATGTTGGCGAGGGTGGCTTCCATGGCAGCGCTACCGGTTCCACTGACAGAAATGGTGAAGGGGTTGTCAGTTTGCCAGGTGTACCGCAGTAAATCTTTGACCTCTTCCATAATCTCGAGGTATTTGGGGTCAAGATGACCGATGGGGGGCATTGCCAGGGCCGCTAAAACTCTGGGGTGGGCATTGGAGGGGCCGGGGCCGAGGAGGAGGCGGGGCGGTAGATCGAGTTGTTTTGTAGGTTTACGGTAAGTGTTTTGGACGGTGGGGCGATCGCTCATGGATAGTTAAGCTCTGAGGATTGTTTTAACTGGATTTTTATCGGGTTTAATTTTCTCATATTGTCGGGGCTGTCAAACTGGGGGAGCCTGATTTTTAAAGAACTTAAACTTTGAAAATATTTAATTGTTCAGAGACACCCTGGGGGGTTTCTGGATTGGTATTGATCTCTTTTTTTGGAAGGCCCTTGCGCAGGCCGACGGCAATTTTACTGTGCTTTTCAATTTGGGTCATCACCTGCTTTGCCCGCTGGATCACACTTTTGGGTAAACCTGCTAAACGGCCGGCTTCAATCCCGTAGGAACGGTCAGCACCACCGGGTCGAACTTGGTGCAAAAAGATAATTTCTTCGGGCATTTCCTGTATAGTGACTTGATAATTTGCCACATTTTCTAGCAGAGAAGCTAACTCGTTTAATTCGTGGTAGTGGGTTGCAAAAATGGTTTTTGCTTTGATTTCTGTGGCCAGGTACTCTGATACCGACCAAGCGATGGAAAGCCCATCAAAGGTGGCGGTTCCCCGGCCAATTTCGTCGATTAAAACGAGAGATTTTTCGGTGGCATGGTTCAGGATATTGGCGGTTTCATTCATTTCCACCATAAACGTGGATTGACCCGTTGCCAGGTCATCAACGGCACCGACCCGGGTAAAAATGCGATCGCAAATGGGAATTACAGCGCTTTGGGCCGGGACAAAACTCCCCACCTGGGCCATCAGTTGAATCAAACCCGTTTGCCGGAGATAACAACTTTTGCCGCTGGCATTGGGGCCCGTGAGAATAATTAAATCAGGATAGGAATTTTGAGCACGACCGAGGTAGGTGGAATTGGGCACAAAAAGACCCATGCCCAGGGATTTTTCCACGACGGGATGACGGCCTGCTTCAATTTCGAGGGTTTTTTCGGTGGTAATCTCCGGACGGCAATACCCTTGGTACACGGCAGTTTCCGCGAAGCTCGTCAATACATCCAGGGCGGCGATCGCCTTGGCGGTGGTGCGAATTTGGTCGGTATGTTCAGCGACCTCAGCGCGGAGGGTGGTGAAAATTTCGTATTCCAGGCTGCAAATGTCGTCCTTAGCAGTGAGGATACGGCTTTCTCGCTCCTTTAACTCCGGCGTAATGTAGCGTTCTTCGTTGGCGAGGGTCTGTTTACGGAGATATTCCTCGGGGGCTTTGTCAGCCTGGGAGCGGGGCAAACTGAGGTAGTAGCCGAAGGTCTTGTTATAACCCACCTTAAGCTTGCTCACCCCGATCCGTTCCCGTTCAGTAACTTCCAGATTGGCCAACCATTCCCGGTCTTCTACTTGGGCACGACGCAGAAAATCGAGGTTTTCATCCACACCGTCCCGGATTAAACCTCCTTCTTTAATATGGATCGGCGGCGAATCCACGAGGTATTGCAAAACGTGTTTTCCTAGGGCTTCTAGCTCCGGTGGAAATGCTTTTACGGCCTGGAGGTAAGGCGATCGCCCCTCGGCGGCCAGTTCAGCAAGGTAAGTTAATTTCGTTAAAGATTCGGCTAAAGCATACAAATCCCGGGCATTAGCGCCACCAGAACCGATTCTCCCGGCGATGCGCTCTAAATCATAGATTTGCTTGAGAATTTGGCGAATATCTTGGCGGAGATTCGTGTTTACCACCAGTTCCGCCACGGAATCTAACCGCTTGGCGATCGCCTTTGGGTCTAACAATGGTTGCAGCAACCAGCGCCGCAGGGCTCGGCCTCCCATATTGGTACAGGTCACATCCAGCGCCCAGAGGAGAGAACCATAGAAACTGCCATCCCGCACCGTCTGGGTAATTTCGAGGTTGCGCCTGGTTTGGTGATCCAGTTGTAAAAAAGCGTCGATGCTATAGGTTTTGAGGGTTTCAAAGGGGATTTTGTAAGATTGCTGGGTTTCCTCCACATAGGCCAACAGTCCCCCCGCCGCCCGCACCGCCAGGGGCAAATGTTCGCAACCGACCCCCTCCAGGGAACGCCATTGGAAGGTCATCAGGAGTCTGGGTTTTGCCTCATTTAGGTCAAATTCCCGGGGCGATCGCAACGCATAGCAAAACTCCGACGGTAAACAATCGGGCAGGTGGGTTTGTAATAATTTTTGGCGATCGCCTGGGCGCATCAAGCGATTTAAATCCGG
>JAYKIK010000203.1:0-41906 GCA_035284725.1 Synechococcus sp. | reverse complement strand
CAACGGGCTCACGGATACCGTCGATGTCAACGGGGGGAGCTGCGATGAACGCGATGATGAAGCAGGTGGTGGCGGTGAGAAGGGTAGGAATCATCAGGACGCCGAACCAACCGACATAAATACGGTTTTCGGTGCTGGTGATCCACTGACAGAACTTCTCCCACAAGGAAGCGCTGCCGCGCTGTTGTAGTGTAGTAGTCATCTGTTTATGATTGCTATGAAATTATCAAGGTACGTTTTGGCGAACCAAAACTTGTTTTGTATGATGACTCAATACTAACAGCAAGATAAAGTTTTGTAAAGCATTTTCAGATATTTTTTACATTTGGAACGAATTGGAAAGGGCGAAGCTTACTTTTACAGGGCTTCGAGTCGATCATGGAGTGCTGGATTATAAAGGCGCTCGTAGTTCCAGTAGTTTGCAAAGACGGATTCGACGTAGTTTTTGGTTTCTTTGAAGGGGATTTGCTCAATAAAGGTATCGGGGTCGGTGAGGCCGTATTTCTGTACCCAGCGCGTGACATTACTGGGGCCGGCGTTGTAACTGGCGATCGCCAATAGGGAGTTATCGTCATATTCTCGGTGGGTGTAGCTGAGGTACCAAGTGCCGAGTTTGATGTTGTCTTCGGGATTATCTAGGGTGTAGGTGCTGCCATCAGTTTGTTCGACGATCCAATCAGCAGTACTGGGCATCACCTGCATCAGACCTTTCGCACCCACAGGGGATTCGATGTTTTTTTCAAAGCGCGATTCCTGGCGCATGAGTGATACCACCATCAGGGGATTGAGGTCATTTGCAGCGGCCCACCGTTGAATCGGCTCGGCGTAAGGAAAGGGAAACAAGGCGTGCCAATAATCTTCACTTTCCCGGAGGGTTAACCAGGCATGGCGATCGCCTTCATCTTTCCGTTGACTAAGGTTCCAAATGCCGTTAATGCCTTGAATGTAGCGGCCTTGGGCAAGTTTTAAAAGACTTTGGGTAAAGGCTTCGGGGACGGTTAGGTCTTCTTTGGTGGCAAATTCCAGTTGGAGGGTATTCCAGGCATCAAAATCTTGACCCAGGCGATAGAGTTCTTGAAAAGTTTCGGAACCAGCAGGGGGAACAGGACGGGTTTCGGGAATATTTAACTCCGGTTGGAGGCGCCGCACCGAAGTGAAGTCCCCTACATCCCAACCCAGTTGTACCGCAGAACGCCAGGCGTAATAGGATTCGGGATAGTCCCGGAGAACCTGTTGATAGGCTGCTTTAGCGGCTTGGGTTTGGCCCAGTTGTTGTTGCCATTTGCCTGTCCAAAATATAGATTCGGCCGAGAGGGGATGGTCGGGGGTGAGGGTGGCGATCGCCTTTGCCCAGTCCAGGGCTTTCGAGTAATTCCCTTCTTTGGCGTAACGTTCGGCCTGTTGCCAGCGATATTCCGTTGTTGCGCTCGCATCCTTATAGGTGCTTAGGGCTTTTTCCCTCGTCTGGTTCGCGGTGGTGTTGCTGCCGAGTTTGTCTAGGATATCAGCCTTGGCGAATAACGCATTAGGGGCTTCCTCTGGGAATTTTTGGGCTGTTTGATCTAAGTATTTAATCGCTTCAGTGTCGTTCACCAAACTGGCGAGACGGCGTAACCCAAGTCCTGTTTCTGGGGCGTCGGGAAAGGTTTTAATCAGGGCTTGGTAGGCAGGACGAGCTTGCTCTGGTTGATCGCTGACATGGAAACTACGGGCTAAACGGTACAGGTTTTGCGGGGTTAAGGGGGCTTTTTGGTAGGCTTTGACGGCATCTGCGTATTGCCATTGGTCCCAAAAGCTATCGGCGATCGCCTGCCAAGTTTCGGGGGATAATTGGTCGGCAAAATTATCAATTAAAGCTTGACGGACGGCAGCAATATCGGGAGCATCGGCATCATATTCAAGGCGTAATTCCAGGAGAGTCTGTTGTTTAGGATTTTCTGCGAGCCGTTGTTGGATCAGGCTTTGGCTGCGGGGGTGGGCTGGATATTGGGCGATCGCCTGGTCGGCATATTTCGGATCGTAGGCACTGAGGCGGAAGAGGGCTTCGGCGGCGGCAGCATCTTTAGGATAATTTTCAACTACTTCAAACCAAATCACCTGGGCCTGTTCCGGGTTATTCATCAGCTCATAGGCCCGACCCCGTTTGATCAGAATGTGGGGGGTCAAAACGGGATAGTCTTGCTCTAGGTTATCAAACGCAGCCAGGGCAGCGGCGCCATCCTGCTCGACGAGATAATCCATTCCCAATAAATATCGGGCGCGGCTCCGGTCGAGGGTCTTTTTCTTGCCATTGGCGATCGCCTCCAGGGTAGTGCGTCGTTCCTCCGGGGATAAGTCCACTAGGGCTAAAACCTCAGAATCTAGTTTTGCTGGGGATTCCATCCTTCCAGAACCCTGGAATAAGGCCGGGAAAAACTGACGATTGGCGATCGCCCCAACCCCTACTAAAGCCCCTGTTAAACAGAATCCAATAACTAATGCTGATGAACTGTACTTGACCCGAAGCCGTTTCATGCTGCTGTGATCCATGACAATGGTTTTGATCATAGGCGATCTACTGAAAATCCGATGCTGCTTACCCATAACCGTCAAGACGAAACCCCAACTTCCTGGGAAAATCGGGGCTTAGAAAAAGTATCGTTAGATTTTTCAGGTTGAAGTCACCTTACTTTTTCGGTTGGTAATAAAGGTGGGAACCCTGGTCTGCAATGTAGTGGCAGGCCTTTTGGGATTTAAAGAAACTGCGCCAGATGGGAGCATTGCTCACCCGGTAATAATCGCCGAGAAGGGGCTTAATCGCCTCGGTGGCATCCTTGAGGTAATAATGGGGAATGGTATGGAAAATGTGGTGGGCGACGTGGGTCCCGATGTTGTGGTGAATCTCGTTGAAGATGCCATAATCCCGGTCAATGGTGGAAAGGGCACCCTTGAGGTAATACCAGTCATCGCCCCGGTACCAAGGAATATCCGCTTCGGTATGGTGGAGGTAAGTTACTAGATCCAGCCAAATGACAAAGATGACATAGGGCACAAAATAGAATTTCACGAAGGCCAAAAGCCCAAACTGCACCGTAAACCAGCCGAGGAAAGCAACCATAGCAATGATTGCACTAGTGCTGATGAGAATGTCATTACGCTCAGAGGGTTTAAACAAAGGGCTCTTGGGGGAAAAGTGGGATCCGGGCCCCCGACCAGGCGATCGCTTGAATAAGTAAATCGGGTAAGCAATCAGCGGCGCGTAGAAACGGACGAGCTTTTCCGCAAAACCCATTTCGTCATATTTCGACTCGGGAATGGGGTACCAGCTTTCATCAGTATCAATGTTGCCCGTATTGGAATGGTGGGTGCGGTGAGATATACGCCAACCGTGGAACGGTACCAAAATCGGTGTGTGGCTAAGATGACCGATGATGTCGTTTAACAACTTCGACCGGGAAAAAGACCCGTGGCCGCAATCATGGCCCACCACAAATAGGGCCCAAAACATCGTGCCCTGGGCAAACCAGAAAATGGGATAGAAAAACCAAGAATCTAAATAAGCGGCGATCGCATAGAGGCCAGCAATAATGCCGATATCAAGAAAAAAATAGGCGAGGGACCGGAAGACTGACGGTTGAAAACAGTATTCAGGGATAGCTGCTTTGACGTCTTTAAGGGTGAAGGGAAGGTCTTGCCGTGGAGACTCGCTGCTCTCTGGGGAGCGGACTGTAGTTTGCATTCAGTTTCGAGAGAAGATTAACAAATCTCAATGATCTTACTGCCTTTTGTTGAAATGCAGGAAAAACCACTGCAAAATGCCTTCCATCTAATTGGTTTCTCAGGGAAAATTCTGCCGGCGGGAACCCATGCCTTCTCTGTAGAATAAGAGCTAGTCTATCGTGCAAAAAAATGATGTCCACTACCACTGAACCCACAGACCGTCTATTTGGAGCCCTCCCCTACCTCCTTCCCCTGGTTTACGCTTTGCCTTTTGGGTTGCCGTTTTTGATGCGGTTCCCAATTTTGGGAGTCATTTATGTCCCTTTACAACCGCTCATTCGCTTGTATTCATTTCCCTTTGCGGGGCTGATTATTTTCTTTGTCCTTTATGCCGCCGTGGTACGGAATAGTCGGATCAGTCACTTCATTCGTTTCAATACTCTCCAGGCGATCTTGATCGATATTGCCTTAGTTTTATTTGGGATTTTAATTCGCTTTTTTGGCTTTGGCGGCGGTGGCATTCTTGTAGAAACCTTGTCCAATGTCGCTTTTTTGGGAACTTTAGTCGCCTGCATTTATGCCATGGTGCAATCGGTTCTAGGCAGATACGCGGAGTTGCCGACCATTTCCCAGGCGGCCTATTCTCAGTTGCCCTATTAGAGTCATGGTAAAAATCTGCGGTGGCGTAATCGGGTATCACAGCAGGAAACTTTGGCCCGATGGTAGCAGACAAGAAAGAATAGTTTAGGAGGGAAATGTAATGGCTAAGGTAATGGTGTTAGAACCCTATCAGCTACTGTTAAGTGGGGTGGCGGCGATCGCCTTTTTGACAGTAGGACTAACAGTGGGAGTGAGCCATGCCCTGGGTCGAAATATCCTTAAACCTCGTCAATTTACCTGTCAGTCAAGGGTTGAACCCCAAACAGGGGAATTGATCTGGAGCATCTTCCACCAAGATCAAAATCAGGCAAAACCCTGGTTCAATATCTTGCCCGGCATGGAGGGGGATATTGCCTTAAGAAGTCGTTGTGAACAGGTCGCCCAGCGGTTAGATGCCTTAGCCACCGATCAACTCAAAGCCCTCACTTACCAATCAAATCCAGCGACACCTGGGCGTGAAGTCATCTGTGCCATAACCGAAGCAGCGAGGGAAGGATGTAGCACCCTGTTAATCCTGAAGCCAGAGACGGATCCTGTACAATTTTTCGCGGAGATGACCTTACCCCTGCGGCAGTCGGGGGAGATGATGCAATTAGAAAATACAAATCAAGTCCCCCTCGATCTCCAGCCCTATTTACTTACGCCACTACATTAGAAGATTCGATCACTGGGGTAATTCCGGGGCGATCGCCAAGGCAAATGCCTAGACCCCGGGCGGTTTTGACCAACACTCCTTCTGGATCAACCGTGCGGTTTACAGAAATTGCTTCACTGATAGGTACACTGGAAACCTGACCGTTTTGCCAAGTCACCATTCGGTCAAATTGTCCCTGGGCAATCAATTCCACTGCCGCGACCCCAAAAGCAGAGGCCAGCAAACGATCCAAAGGTGAAGCAATTCCCCCCCGTTGGATATGCCCCAATACCGTCACTCGGGTTTCGGCACCGGTTTTTTTGGCTACCTGATCAGCCATGTACTGACCAATACCTCCAAGGCGACATTCCCCAAATTGCAACTCATGTTTGAGGGTTTCTCCCGCAGAGGTACAGACCGCCTCGGAGACCACAACTAGGGTATGACCTTTGCCGGAATTTTGGCGATCGCAAATAAAATCACACACCGTTTGTAAATCGTTGGGAATCTCTGGAATTAAGACCACGTGAGCGCCTCCTGCAATTCCCGCATTGAGAGCAATGTGGCCCGCATCTCGACCCATCACTTCCACGATCATCACCCGATTGTGACTAGCCGCTGTAAAATGCAAACGATCAAGGGCTTCTGTGGCAATATTAACTGCTGTTTCAAAACCAATGGAACGCTCCGTAATCCCCACATCGTTATCGATGGTTTTCGGAATGCCAACGAAGTTCATCCCTCCTAGTTGAGCTAATTTTTGGAGGATGGCCAAGCTGCCATCACCACCGATGCCCACCAATGCATCCAGGCCAAGACGATGGTAAGCGGCACCAATTTCCTGGGAACGGTCTTTCAAAGAACCATCTTCCATGGGAAACGCAAAGGGATTGCCCTTATTCGTTGTCCCTAACATTGTGCCTCCCATTGTCAGCCAGGTATCTACTTGTTCCTCGGTGAGTTCAATGGTTTCTGGTGGATTTTGGAGGAGTCCAAGGGTCGCACGACAAATACCAATGACTTCCCAGCCATGCTGATTGCGGGCACAGCGGGTCACCGCACGAATAGCGGCATTGAGACCAGAACAGTCACCGCCACTGGTGAGTACACCGATTTTTTTTATTTTTCCCATAACTGCTGCTGTGATTTGCGGATCATTCTGGAGCTACGGGAGGTAATTGCCCCGTCTTTCTCCTTCCGGCCAGCATAGAGCATCCCTGCTGGTCCCTGGGATGATTTGTTGGATTTTTTGACAGTTATTTACTGAGATCGCTTTTCTGTCAAGAATCGCCCACAGAAGCAAAATGATTGCAGCAAAATTTTAGGAAGCGAGGGAATGGGGAATAATCACATCCGAAATACTCTGGCCCGTGAGACAGTGCCAATGGCAAGTGAATAGGTCTGGTTGTTGACAACGCAAAGAGGCGATCGCCGGTGCTGCAGGGAAAGGCCATAGTCGATCAAAAATGACCCGTCGTTCCGGAGAGAAAGAAAATTGCAATAGGTAGACCCCAGGAGTCGCTTCAAGGGAGTCTAGCAGCTGATAGCCTAGGTAGTAGAGGCTCTGACGCTGATCATCCCGCAGGTCTACGGGCTGGTGGTAGGAGTTAGGCATCACCCCTTCCCCGATCACTTCTCCATACATTGGCCCCTTGGCTGTATGGATGATGGGTAGCCAGTGATCACCGAGATGGTTATAAGCACAGACCCGATGGGCCGTATATTTTTGTACCCATTGCCGTCGTGCTTCCACCTGACGACAGGCTTGAAAGACCTGCTGATGGGCAAAGGAAAACCGCTCTGGCAGATCAATAGTGAGAGGGCACACTAAAACATCACTTTCCTGGGAAAGGCTACTTCCTCTGACCATTGCTGGTGTGAGGATCTCCACTTCGGTATCCTGGGCGTGCTGTAAAATTGCCGTTTTGAATGCCTTAATCATCCGCTCCGTCACCGGGGAAGCAGAGATAAATTTGCCGGAATGCTTTAATTCAGCGTTGACTAAGACCGCGACCTTAGAGGGTGCTGAACGTCGGGATGGGGCTGCCACCTTTGGGGTTAAATGTGGGTAATTCAATCTCAGACAGGCTATGACGACGATTTTTCACTGCAAGACGATAACTCACGCTTTGTAATTCGGCATGGAGTTGGCGATTTTCCCGTTGCAGCTTCTCTACTTTATCGCGAACCGCAGCCATTCTCTCAGCGAATTTTTGCCGATATACCAGTGGCAGTTCCTGGAGCACCTGTTCTAAACGCCGACTGCGATCGCCTAATTCTTGAACGGAGCGTCGCAGTTGGGAAATCTCTTGATCTTTTTGGGTGAGTTGAGCTTGGTATCTGGCCACCTGTTGCTCTACCTCTTGGAACTGTTCCCGCAGTTGTTGAAGCTCGGCCTGGTACTGTTCATCCATTTCGGCCTGGGCGATCGCCTCGTCATTCCCTTTAACAAGACGGAATAGTTCTTGGGAGAGCTGTTGCACCAGTTGGTCCCGCAGTTGGAGTTCCTGCTGGAGATGGGCCACATCAGTGGAAGGGGTTTGAAGAGGATCTGTTGTTGCCACGGTCGTTTATCACTCCATTGATCAAGGGTTCTGAATTGGGTCAGCCGATGTTTTAGATCGGATTAGACAAAAATTGCACCGCCCAAAAGATAGAAAAGATGGCTTGGTACCGATAACTTTCTACTGGGGATGGCCAGTATAGACCTAATGATACCCAATGCGTTGAAAAAATGCCTGTCCTTGGGGAACTTTTGTAAAAAATACCGCCATTGCTGTTTCCCCCTTGCGGATAAGATATAGGAGATTTTTAACAAGCCCTGTTTTTATTCCATGAGTATTGCAAGCAATCCCCCTATTAAGTTTGGCACTGACGGTTGGCGCGGCATTATCGCCGATGATTTTACGTTTGCGAATGTTTGTAAGGTGACGCGGGCGATCGCCAGTTATCTTGAGACGGCGTATGCGAAGGATCGTCCGGTGTTGGTTGCCTATGACACGCGCTTTTTTGCGGATGAGTTTGCCCAGACTGCGGCGGAAGTGCTGGCGGATTTGGGTTGGACGGTGAAGGTGGTGGAACGGGACTGTCCGACGCCGGTGATTGCCTATAATGCAAAGTTTTTAAATTCGGCTGGGGCGTTGATGTTCACGGCGAGTCATAATCCTGCGCCCTACTGTGGGATCAAATATATCCCGGATTATGCGGGCCCAGCTACGCCTGAAATCACGGATACCATCGTAGCGAATATTGAATCTTCTTCTGATGCAATGCCTTCGGGTAAAAATGGTGACAAGATCTCGCGTTTTGACCCTAAACCTGATTATTTGAAATTTATCTATACGTTGCTGGATGTGGAAAAAATCCGGTCGGCGGGTCTGAAGGTGAAGTACGATGCGCTCTATTCGACTTCTCGTGGCTATTTGGATGAGGTGTTGGCGCACTGTGGTTGTGAAACGCAATCGTTTCATACCACCCGTGATGTATTGTTTGGGGGCGGAATGCCGGAACCGAAGGGCTCGCAATTGGTGGGTTTGATCGATGCGGTCAAATCGGAACAAGCGGATCTCGGTATGGCGACGGATGGGGACAGCGATCGCTTTGGTATCGTTGATGAGTTGGGCAATGTACTCACTCCGAACACGATTCTGTTATTGTTGGCGCGTCATCTGCTGAAAAATAAGGGACAGAAAGGGGCGATCGTCCGCACGGTAGCAACGACTCACCTGTTGGATAATCTGGCGGCAAAATACGGTTTAGAAATCTTTGAAACTGCGGTCGGTTTTAAATACATTGGCGAAAAGATGCGCGAAACTGATGTCTTAATTGGTGGTGAAGAATCGGGTGGTTTGAGTGTGTTGGGTCATATCCCTGAAAAGGATGGGATTTTGGCGGATATGCTCGTGGCCGAGGCGATCGCCTACGAAGGTAAACCGTTATCGCAATTGGTTAAAGAAGCCATTGAAGATGCGAGTGGCCCCCTGTATAACAATCGTCTGGATCTCCACCTCGAAGAACCCCACAAAAAGGCGGTTTTGGACTTCTATAAAGCGACTCCTCCCAGCACTGTTGCAGGTTTAGGCGTGAAGGAAATTGGCTTAAAGGATGGCGTAAAACTCTATCTGGAAAATGGCAGTTGGATTCTGTTGCGTCCTTCCGGTACTGAACCGTTAATGCGCGTTTACATGGAGACGGATTCCCCTGAACTCGAAGCCAAGGTTGCCTCAGAAATGGCAGCGGCGATCGCCAAACTTGATCCCGCATAATAAACCGTCCCATTACTGCCTTTAAAGCTTCTAGGAGCACGGGGGGCAGCTGCATCGAAGATAATGTCTCTCGACTTGCCCCCCAGTATCTAACCGCCGTTAGACAACAGCAGGATTTTTACTCAGTTGATCCGCTTTTTTGAGGATTGCCGCTGCCGCCTGACGTCCAGAAATTGTTGCCCCTTCCATACTGTCGATGTAGTCCTGTTGGGTATAGCTACCGGCAAGGAATAGATTGTGAATCGGGGTTTCCTGGGCCGGACGGTAAACATCCATTCCGGGAGCTTCACGGTAAAGGGATTGAGCCAGTTTGACGACATTCGACCAAGTCATGTTCAGTTCTCGGGAAGAGGGGAAGAGCTTATGGACTTGGGCTAGGACGTGCTGGGCAATTTCCTCATTACTCTTCTTGATGAAAGGATCGCCCGGAGTCAGTACGAGTTGTAACAAAGAGCCTTCCCCTGCTTTGTAATAATCGGCGGGGCTAGCCAGAGCTAAATCTGCGAAGCAAGAAAAATCCGCTTGGTGGGTATAGAGGAGATTGTCAAGGCCGGCGGCTTCTTTAAGTTGTTTACGTTTTTCGGGGTCATTAAGTTCCGTTACCCAGCCATCAAAACGCAATTGCACCGTAGCGACAGGGACAGCATCCAGCTTATAAATGTTGTCAAATTCCGACCACTGCCGCCAAGCATCGGGGATGATTCGTTGGATGCCGGGAATATCTAGGGCAAAAACATAAGTGTCAGCAGTAACAGTGGTAGTAGTTTCGCTACCGTTATTGACCACAATGCCGTCAATTTTAGGGGTGTTGGTCAGGGTATATTGCACGTCGGTAACGCGATGCCGGGTGTGAATTTTCGTGCCCCGGGCCTCGAGGTAGTTGACGATGGGTTTGTGGAGATATTCGTGGGGAGATCCTTCGAGCATCCGCAGCACAGAGGCTTCCGTTTTAGCCGCAAAGAACATAAAGATCGTCAGCATACACCGGGCGGAAATATTTTCAGTGTCGATAAAGCCTAGGGCATAGGCGATTGGGTTCCACATTTTTTTGAGGCTACCGTCATTCCCACCATGGCTGCGGAACCAGTCAGCGAAACTGATTTTATCGAGGTCGCGGATTGTCTTCATGGCGCCATCGAAGTCCACTAAACCCCGCACAATAGGGCTAGTGCCGAGGGCGAGGGAGTTCGCTGCTTTATCGAGGGCAGAAAGTTGAGATGAGGTAAAAAATGCTTTAAGGCCGTGGAGTGGGGCACCAAAGGGAAAGCGAAAATCTAATTCGCCAATTCTGCCGCCTTCATTGATGAATTGGTGGGTGTGTTCCTTAGGGCGGAGGTTGTTGCCAGCGCCAACTTTTTCCATGAGGGCAAAGAGGTTGTAGTAACAGCCGAAGAAGACATGGAGTCCCATTTCGATGTGGTTACCGTCTGCATCAACCCAGCTACCGACTTTTCCACCGACAAAGGGGCGGGCTTCAAAGATCTCAACTTCATGGCCTGCATCGACTAATTCAATGGCGGTGCTGAGTCCGGCAAGGCCTGCTCCAACGATTGCTACACGCATTACTTGTGTCCTAGGGTTTGATTCTCAAAAAAAGTATTAATTATTGTGACATACTCCTCACCATGAAGCAGAAACGATCTGGGATAGGTCTTTGGAAGTTTGATCACTAAACAAGAGTTCTCAGGTGGCTGAGGTTTCGATATTTGGCTGTTGCAGAAAATCGACTCATTGGGTTGAGGGTTCTGGGCTATGGCCTTAACTCTTGGGGAATTGGAGTGGGGTTAATGCTGGGGCGATCGCCTTTTTTGGTTCAGGAGAGTCCCTTGAGGAATTCTTGGGTTTTTTGCCAGAGGGTTTGTACTGATTCCTTAAGTTGCATTTTGCGGTCCCATTTTTGGAACTCGGTTTCGTAGTCGGTGCCGCTAGTTTGCCACAGTCGCCAACTGCGCAGGGTAAAAAATAAGCCCCAAATCACCAGGACATATAGTGACCAAGTGGGATGCTGGGTATCGAGGGTGTCAAGGCCAATCAGAAAAGCATTAATAATCCCGAAGCGGATCACACGATTTTTTAATAGCTGACGCCGGTAAAGGTTAAACGCCTGTTTTTTGCTGGTTTCTACCTTGAGGTCAAGCCAAGCCTGTTCTGCGGCGACCAAATCGGTTTGGGGAATCCCCAGATCGGCGGCAATTTCTTCGAGTTGGCTACGGGTCAGTTCGCCATCGGTATCGCGGCGGGCGATCGCCAATTGGAGAATTTCTTGGACGTCTTCGACGGGGTAGGTGTCCGGCCCTTGGGGTGCAGTCATCAGTGCATGGCAATAGAGTGGGTTTTTCTCCATTATGCCGAATGATTTTCCTCAGCGACGGGGGCGATCGCGCCATATTCCGCCAACAGAATTTGGGCTTGGTCGGGTTGGTTATAGATCAACTCCAACAATTCATCGGGATCCATCTGGAGCAGGTTGGCATAGAAACGGACTTCCCCCATCACCCGACTTTCCCCCTGGCGCAAATACATCGATAGGCAATGGTGGGCTTGGGTTTCCACGGCACGACCTGTCCGGAAAAAGGCCAGGGCATGGAGTAGACGGTCTTCATAGGGGGCAAGGGGGGACAGGGATAAAGATTTTGGGCGTTTCATCGGAAAATTGACAAAATAGAACGGATTTTAGAATTTTTGAGCATAGCGATCGCCCGTGCGACCGAGGGCAAATTTCAAGGAATTACCAATCTGGGCATTCCCTTGGGTAAGGAAGATAAAAAACGAAAAGAGGGCCAAACCAGAGGCGATCGCAAAAATCCCCTGGTAACCGACGCTCTGGGTCACGGTACCAAGCAATAGACCTGCCAAGGCAATCCCCACGTCAAAGCCCCCAATGCAGATGGAATACACCTTACCCCGTTCGGCACTGGAGGACCGATCTGACATCAGAGCAATCATCATTGGTACGAGGGTGCCTGCCCCCAAACCTTCCACTGCCCCGGCCAGGATAAACCAATTCGTACCACTAGCATTGGTCAGAATCAGCATCATCACCGCATAACAAAGCAGACTACCACTGATAAACAGACCCCGCCCTAGGGTATCAGAGGCTTTCCCCACCAGCAGGCGGCTGGCGAAACTCGAAATGGCCGCTGCCCCGTAGAAGAGTCCCGTATTGAAATCTAAGCCCAATTCCCGAATGTAGAGGGGTAAAAAAGTGACTAAAACACCAAAGACCAGTCCAATGCACAGCATGATCAGGGAAGGAATATAGAGTCCCTTGTGGCGGAACAGTTCGCGGTAATTGCGGTTGGTTTCTGGAGCTGTTTTTAAATCTAAGTTTTGATTAGGGGCACTTTTTGCAGGTGCAGCTTCCTGGGTTTGGCTGGCAAGGAGAAAGGCGCCGACCCCACACAGGCCCGACACCGTAAAAATCACAGGATAATCCACCAGCTCCAAAAGATAACCCCCCAACACTGGCCCAATGGACATCCCCACCGGAATCGCCAGACTCATGTAACTAATTACTTCACCCCGGTGGCGCTCTGGGGCCAAGTCCACCACCAAGGCACTGTAACCCGTCGTAAAGGCCGCGATACTAATCCCGTGGAAAGCCCGCCACACCATCATTTGGGGAATAGAGTGCATGAAAATATATCCCCAAGGGGCGATCGCCACCACCGCAGCGCCGATCAGAATAACTCGTTTTCGGCCCTGCTCATCCACCATTCTGCCGAGGCGGGTGCGAGCCAAAATAAGACCGATGGCAAAACAGCCCATCACAAAACCTACTTGCTGATCCGTTGCGCCCAAATCTTGGATATAGGCGGGTAACACGGGTAATAAACTCGTCATACTCAGCCAAAAGCCCAGGGCCGCCGTGAACAGTAATCCTAAATTCCATCGCATTTCCGGTTTTAGCTGCAAAAAAACCTTCACCCAAATCTCCCTTGCTCTTGTGTCAATTTAGTGACCTGTCTTTCCAGATTGTAAAGGGATGTTAACGAAGTTGGGAGCAGAGGTCTTGGACAAAATGCGTTAGATTTTTAAAGCAAATCATCCCTTTCCCCTGGCAAAACCCGCTATGGTGCTGTTCAAAGTTCCCCCCGCCTACACCATTTCCGAAAACCTCGTCACCACCGAAAGCCTGTACTGGAATCGCCGGCAATTTATTAAAACCCTCCTGGGCGCTGGGGTAGGAATTGGTCTGGCCAGTTGTCAGTCCCAGGATCAGCAATACAGCACCCTCCGGAAAACCCTGGATTTACCCAAGTTAGATGTCGCCACAAATCCCAACTTTCGAAAAATTGGCGATCGCCCAATCACTAAAGAACTCTTTGCCGGTCAATACAACAATTTCTACGAATTTGGCGGCACCAAGGGTATCTGGCAAAACGCCCAAAACCTCCCCACCGAACCTTGGCAAGTGGAAGTGGGCGGCCTTGTGAATAACCCCAAAACCTACGATATCGACGACCTCAAAACAAACTTTCCCCTCGAAGAACGCATTTATCGATTCCGCTGTGTGGAAGCCTGGTCGATGGTCTTGCCCTGGATTGGCTTCCCGATGCGTGAACTCATTAAAGCCGTCGAACCCACCTCCCAAGCCAAGTTTGTCCGCTTTACCAGTTATTACGACGAAAACATTACCTATGGCCCCAGTTTTCACCTGGGGACTCTGCCCTGGCCCTACACCGAGGGATTGCGCATTGAAGAAATGAATAACGAACTAGCCTTCTTTGCCCTAGGGATCTATGGCCACGATCTGCCGAAACAGCACGGTGCGCCCCTGCGGATGGTGATTCCCTGGAAGTACGGCTTTAAAGGGGCAAAATCCATCGTCAAAATTGAATTCCTTGCCGAACAACCTGCCACCTACTGGAATACCATCGATGGCCATGAGTACAAATTTGAGGCGAACGTCGAACCCAATGTGCCCCACCCCCGTTGGTCCCAGGCCACTGAAAAATTTATCGGCAATACCCCAGAATTTAGTTGGGAAATGAAGGAAACCCTACCCTACAACGGTTATGGGGAATATGTCGCCAGCCTTTACCGTTAGGCAAGATTAGGCACTCCTTACCAGGGCAAAATCTCCCCGTTTGCGTGCCAAAAAGTGCCTGTATTGTCGAGATTTAGTGCTTCAATGCGGGCCAGTAACCCTTCGACTGCCACAGCGGGGCTAATGCCATCTTCCCGGAAATTAATCATCCGCGTTTTCACAAGGCCAGGGTGTAAAATACCCACCGCAATTCCCCTGGGTTTGAGATCGATCGCCAGGGATTTTCCGGCCATGGAAAGGGCTACTTTTGACATCCGATAGCCATAGGAACCGCCGGAAGTATTGTCATCGATGGAACCCATGCGACTGGTCATAAGGATAATTTTTGAACCAGATTTAAGATTCGCTAAAAGGGCTTGGGTGAAACGCAGCGGGGCGATCGCATTTACCTCGAATTGGCGGCGGATACTGTCAACATCGAGGGTATCCAAATCTACCCGCTCTAAAATTCCGGCATTGTTAATCAAGACATCAAGGGTTTCCCCCTGGAGATCCTGGGCCAGCTGTTTGACGGCATCGGGATTCGTCAGATCCACGTCCGCTTTTACCGTTACCCCTAACTGCAATAGTTCCTCAGAAGGTTTGCGGCAAACAGCAATGACTTGATTTCCTTGGGCTTGAATCTGACGGCAATATTCGAGACCAATGCCCCGATTTGCGCCAGTAATGAGGTAAGTTTTCATCTTCTCTATGGTTGTTTTAAGGCAATGATTGGCAGTGTGGCAAGCTTCATCGGGAAAGTCAAATTGAGGCACTATTCATAGCCTAGGGAAATCTGACCTGGGGGAATTTTCACAGTGCTCTTGGCCCCAGGAGCAACAAGCTTAACCAGGAGTTCACCTTTTTCATTCACGCCAGTAATCACCCCCTGATGCCCCTCATAGGTAATGGTTTCCCCTAGGTTTCTGAGATGTTGGAGATAGTTGGGGAGGATATTTTCCATGGAACCTTGGACTAACCTTTG
The DNA here is from genome assembly GCA_035284725.1 of Synechococcus sp. Taxonomy (GTDB): domain Bacteria; phylum Cyanobacteriota; class Cyanobacteriia; order Cyanobacteriales; family MRBY01; genus MRBY01. The sequence goes on along the minus strand of JAYKIK010000203.1, from coordinate 26,634 downwards.
GCTGCCATTGAGAATTCCGGCAATGACCAACGCTGCGAGGAGATCGCCTTTGATGTTGAGCTTCCCTTGCCAGAACTGCTCGAGGTTAATGCCCGTCGGCGGCACCGGATTTTGGTAGTTAATGCCCACCCCAACAACGGCGGCGTTTATTTTTCCCTGGGAGATTTTTGTCTCTGTTTTAATGCCCCCTAATTTTTTCCCGCATAAGACTAGGTCATTGGGCCATTTGATCTGCACCGGAATCCCTTGCATTTGCAACATTTCGACAATTCCCCAAACGCTGGCTAGGGTTAGACCGTAGGCTAATTGAGGCTCTAATTCAATGGGCAACAAAACTGATAGGTAGAGTCCCCCCGGCGCAGAAACCCAAGTACGTCCCCACTGACCCCGCCCCGCTGTCTGGGATAGGGCGATCGCCACCCGGGGCATGGACTGTTGTGCTGCAAACCGTTGCCACAGTAAGGCATTGGTGGAGTCAAGCTCTGGAAAAATCTCTATGGGCATCGTCGTTTTAGACGACAGTAGTTTCGTAAGGGCAATTTGAATCGCATCGGCATGGAACACGGCGGGTAAATATTTCTATCGCTTGCCTCAAATAGCGTACATTACACCGTTCCCTACCCCAGGAATTTGTTAAAGTGAAACGCCAAGGTTTTTTGTGAAAAGTTTTTTATCTGCCCATGGTTGCTAGTCCCCTGTCCTCCCAAATGACCCACCGCACCGTCCTCAAAAACGGCATTACGCTGATTGTGACAGAAAACCCTGTGGCAGATTTGGTGGCTGGTCGTTTATTTTTCCCCCAGGCAGGTGGACGCTGGGAAAGCATCGAGCAGGCCGGTTTATTTCATCTCCTGGCAGCGGTCATCACCAAGGGAACCCGTCGTTTTAGCGCCGTCGAAATTGCCGAGCAGGTGGAGTCCATTGGGGCCAGTCTGGGAGCCAGTGCTTCCAATGATTATGTCGCTCTGAGTCTAAAAACAGTCACAAAAGATTTCCAGACCATTTTCCAGTTGGCGGCAGAAATTTTACGGGAACCGACTTTCCCCCCGGAGGAGGTGGAACTAGAGCGCAAGATTACCCTGCAAAATATCCGTTCTCAGATGGAACAGCCCTTTAACGTAGCCTATGATCTGCTCCGGAGTCAGATGTATCCCCAGCATCCCTATGGACAATCAATCCTTGGCACAGAAACCACGGTACAGGGATTCACCGCCGCAGATCTCAAACAAGCCCACCAAACCCATTTCCGGCCTGATAATTTGGTGATTAGTCTCTCCGGGCGCATTACCCTGGAGCAAGCCGAAGCCATTGTGGAACAGACCTTGGGGGATTGGCAAAACCCCACAACACCTCTGCCTACCCTAGAAATTCCCGCATTACAGCCCCAGGGAGGCGTTTGGACCCAGGAAAAAGACAGTCAACAGGCGATTATCATTTTGGGTTATCTCACAGGGGCGATCGCCGGTGCTGATTTTTTTGCCTTAAAACTCCTCAGCACCTACCTTGGTAATGGTCTGTCTAGTCGGTTATTTGTGGAACTACGGGAAAAACAGGGTCTAGCCTATGATGTTTCGGCCTTTTTTCCCACCCGCCTCGCCCAATCGCAATTTATTACCTACATCGGCACTGCCCCAAAAAATACGGCGATCGCCCTTAGGGGATTACACCAAGAAATTCAACGGTTGGTGGCGGCCCCTCTCCCGGAAGCGGATTTACAGGTGGCGAAAAATAAACTCCTGGGTCAGTATGCCCTCGGCAAGCAAACCAATGCGGAATTGGCTCAACTGTTCGGCTGGTATGAAAGTATTGGCCTGGGGATGGATTTTGACCAAGCTTTCCAGCACCACGTAGAAAAAATTACCACCGCCGAAACCTACGCCGCCGCCCAACGTCACTTCCAACAGCCCTATGTTTCTGTTGTGGGCCCCCGGGAAGCGCTTTCCCTCATTGAAGACATTGAGCTATCTTGAAAGGCGATCGCCCCCACTCCCCCACAGATTAAAAATTTAATAAAGATTAAATAACTATGTTCGCGCGTCAAACCCTTTTTAGTGTCGTCCTCTCTAGCCTTTTAGTCGGGAGCAGTAGCGTTGTTCTCGCTCAAACTTCCCGCCCCGAAATTCGCATTGGCAGCACTGGCACCATTGTTAGCGAACTACAAACCACCCTCCGCCTCCTGGGTTATTACAGCGGCGAAACCACAGGTATCTATGATGAAGCCACGGTAATTGCTGTCTACCAGTTCCAAAAGACAGCAAAAATTCCCGAGACAGGGGTGATGGATCGCACCACTTGGAATACCCTTCTGCCCAACTCCAGCGCCAATTTACCCGTTGCGGACAGTTCCCCAGCCACGTCCAGCACCACATCTGTCACCCAGGGCACATCAACGGCCGATGCAAACACCCCAACAACAACAACCACCACACCGGCAACCACAAGTCCCACCACCACCGCTGCTGCTGCGACGACCAATCCGAATACCTTGCCCCTCTTAAAGGAAGGGATGGAAGGAGATGCTGTGAAACTTTTACAAACCCGCCTCAAAGCATTGGGATATTACGACGGTACCATTGACAGTGTTTTCGGTCCCAATACTCGCCTGGCAGTGATCGCCGCTCAAACGGCTTTTAAACTAGATGGTGATGGCATTGTCGGGCCCCAGACCTGGAGTAAGCTTTTAAATTAAGCTCCTAAAAAATTAAGCTGAAAAGTATTGAGAGCACATTATTATTGTTCGATGAAAATTATTATTCAAGTGCCGACCATTGCCTGTGAAGTCTGCGGTCAAACCATCACCAAAGCGATTCAAGATCAGGATCAAAATGCTGTGGTTGCGGTGGATATGGCGACGAAAACCGTCGTTGTGGACACTCACCTTACGGAAGCGGCTTTAAAACAGGCCATCACCCAAGCGGGTCATACCCCCACCTAAACCGATTCCCCTATGGAAAGCCCACTCCCTTGGCATCTCAAGCTTGGCACCTACCTCGATGATTTTGACAGTGCCATCGGGCGATTGCTTAATCTGATCCTCTGTGGGCTGATCTTTGCTTCTTCGGGGATTTTTGTGGCTCAGACCTATGACCTTCCAGACCAGTGGGGACAATGGCTCAGCACCCTCGATACCCTCATCCTAGTCATTTTTACCCTCGAATACCTTTGCCGTTGCCTTGCCGCTCCAGATCCCCGCAAGTTTATTTTTAGTTTTTTTTCTTTTCTGGATCTGTTGGCGATCGCCCCTTTGTTTCTCGGGATTTTCGATCTGCGTTTTGTGCGACTTTTCCGCTGGTTTCGGTTGCTCCGGCTGATTCGTTTCTTTCGCTTAGAAATTTCGATTTTCAAAATTAAGGCCGAAGACAGTATCATTTTGAGTCGAATTTTGCTGACTCTATTTACGATAATCTTTGTTTACTCTGGTCTTATTTATCAGGTCGAACATGATATCAATCCAGCCGTGTTTGGAAATTTTTTGGATGCATTATATTTTGCGGTTGTGACCATGACCACGGTTGGTTTTGGTGATAAAACTCCGGTTTCTGACATTGGTAAAGTTGTCACCCTGACGATGATTCTCACGGGCATTGCCGTTATTCCTTGGCAACTGGGCGATTTAGTGCGTCAGTTCCTCAAAAGCGCCAATCAACGAGAGATTGGCTGTCCTCAATGTGGTCTAGCCTTCCATGATCAAGATGCTCGGTTTTGTAAACGCTGCGGTGCCTCTCTAACGCCAGACAATTCCCGTTAGCATTTGTCGACATTCCTCAATAAAAGATCATCAAAAAATTGGCGATCGCCATTGCACTTCCTATGATGAAGATACTCTCTTGATCTCCATTAAATTTGACCTAATGTCCCTGCCTCTTACCCTTAACCTATTGCAAGGCTCCCTCACTTTCCAGTTTCCCCCTGCGGCGGCCCAAGCATTGAAAACGGAAATTTCCCAGTTAATCGAGAGTATGAAGGCGATCGCCGGCAATACCGACCTCAGGGGACGCCCCCAACCCCAAAAAACAATGGAGTATCAATATATCGGTGATGTTTTTCTGGAAATCTTTTGTAACCCAAATATTTACCCCAGTCCCTTTGCCGCAAAGGTTTTAATTACCCTCCGAGACGACCGTATTCGTCTTACTAGCGAGGCCGAACTGCCCCGTTTAATTGAAGATTTAGATAACTACCTCGCCCAGACCGAAGCGTGTGCAGGATAACAGCGGTTTTGATGGCAGTGCGCTAGGCTAAACATAGATGAAGTTGTTTTTTACCTAATTCTTTATCCCCAAGAACTGTTGCCATGAGTACATCATCCCCAAATCTCTTTGAACTGTTCCAAAAAGGCTTCCATGTTACGGTCGGCGCTGCTGCCACCCTTGTTGAGACCCTCCAGGATCCCCTGAAGCGGGAAGTGACGATCACTGAATTCCGTATCGAGCTCCAAAATCGAGCGGAACAGTGGTCTAGCAAAGGGGAAATGACTGAGCAGGAAGCGCGCAAATTCCTGGAAAAAATCTTCCAACAGGGTAAAACTACCAGGGAAACTGGTAATCAAGACATTGTGACCACCGCCATCGAAGTTGAAGATAGCGATTTGCAAAATGAGCTAAAAAATTTAACAGAGCAAATTGTCACTCTTAAAAGTGAACTTGCTGCTCTCCGGGAAGAAAAGGACAGTCAAAATTAAAACTGATTGGGTTAGCCAAACAGTATGCAACCATTGATTAACTAACTTTTCAGAGGATTTTGGGGCAGGACAATGATTTCTGCTCCATTTATTTTATTGGTCTTTGACGCAAGGGATCGCGATGATCTGTCAATTGGAGCGGGTGGGAATATATTTGCCAGCTACTTTTTTAATGATATTTAATGGTGGCCTTTAAAGGTGCTGCTGAAGGTTTTTAGACAAGAATTTGTATTGGCAAGGATGTAGACGGAAAGATCAGGAGTATGTCAAATCAATCGTTGTCCCACTTTTCGCCCCCGAGAAGATCGCCAATACAGTCTCGCAATAGAAACCCGCAGCGTTCTAGTTCAACCTCGATGCAACTCCATTCCCGGGGAGGAATATATTCACAGAGGCTGTAAAGGGGCTGCCGACGACTAACGCGGTTTTGCTCAACGAGCTGTTTGGCTTCATCACGGATCTGCCCGAGGGAAAAGAAGAAGGGCGATGGCAACATAAAACTGGATTGGGCCATGGGAGTTTATCCAAAGACGATAGACAGTGCCAAAGGAAATGGGATCGAGATAGTGGCAATTCGATGGGCGATTGCCAGGGCTTAATTAGTCATCAGACCAGCACTGGGCTGGGTTGAGATCTGCAATTTGATCCCGTAGTAAAAAGCCGTTGCGTTCGAGTTCACATTCGACCCAAACCCATTCTCGAGCAGGGATAAATTGACAGAGAACATAGATGGGTTGGTGGCAGTCAACAGCGCCTGATTCGACCAACTGACGGGCTTCATCTCTCAACATTTCTAACGAAAAGTGTTTTGGCGCGGGGGATGCCGGAGGCATTGTCGTCGTGGTCATAGGAGTTACCTCTTGGTGGCTGATATTCATTCCATGCATATTCTATTGGATCACGCAAGGCATTGCTATACAAAAAACGCTGTATATTTCAATACTTATCAATAATGTTTTTAGCGAAACTTTAAGTGATGTAAGCAACGATTATTAAGTTTTGATTATACTTTGTCCAAGGCCAAGGGGACAGGTTAAATAAATTCGCCGGAAGCATCAAGGATCTGGGGAACCGATTTCCAAAGAGATTGGCAGATTTGCGCCTGAGCGATCGCCATCTGACCGTAGGTAAACCACCAGGGAATTTCCGGTAATGTTTTTTGTAACGTCTCGAGGAAGTAGGGACTGCCGTAGAAGATAACGCCCTGTAACGGCATTTGGGTGGCGATTTGCTTGAGAACCTGGATCGGATCAACGAGTTTTGCGGTGAAAGGGTTACCCCGGAGAAAACACTGCACCAGGGTAGGCAAAGGCTCCAAATGCAACTGGGGAAGTGATTGTAGTTCAATAATTTTAGCGGTGTAACCATGGCTTTGGGGAATGGCGATCACCGGGCAATTGGGGCGCAAAAAAGCACTCTTTGGAACTGAATCTACCACAATCAGATTGCAGGCAGTATTGTCAGGAAAAGTTGATATTTTCTTTGGGTTTAGGGATTGTTTGCTGGCTGTTTTGAGGATCTCGACGACGTTTTTTTGGGTATGAAGATGATCCCCCACGATCCCTTGGGGAAAGGTGGAAGGATCTGGGACAGAAATTTTTTGCTTGGCTGCCCAAATTCGCCGAACAGATTCATAGATGCGCTCTGGTGACAGTTGCCCTTTTTGCACGGCGGCTTCAATGGCAACGATTGCCCGATCCACATCGGGGGGCATCAAGAGAATATCTGCGCCGGCGGCGATCGCCTGGACCGCTACGGTATCCGGGTCGGCAAAGTGGGTCACTCCCCCCATAATCAACGCATCCGTCACCACTAAACCCTGAAAACCTAGGTTGCGGCGTAGCTGGCTGGTGAGAATTTCTGGGGACAAGGTTGCGGGGTAGGTTGCATCCCAAGTAGGGATCATCAGGTGGGCGCTCATCACCGCGTCTACTCCAGCTTGGATCGCCATAGCAAAAGGGGGCAGTTCGACTTGTTCTAAGCGTTCAAGATCGTGGGAAAGCGTGGGGAGATCGAGGTGGGAATCGGTGGCGGTGTCCCCATGGCCTGGGAAATGTTTTGCCGTGGTTAACACGGAATATTGCTGGGCTCCCCGGATAAAAGCACAACCTAAGTCACTGACCTGCTCTGGGGTTTCCCCGAAGGCCCGGATATTGATCACCGGATTGTGGGGATTATTATTCACATCCAGCACAGGGGCTAAAATCCAGTTAATGCCGATACTGAGGGCTTCCTGGGCCGTCACGGTTCCCATGGTTTCGGCAAAGGCGATCGCCCGTTGGGGATCCTTTTGCCAAATCTCCCCTAAAGCCATCGGTGGAGGAAACTCTGTCGCGCCCCTAAAGCGCTGACCAACCCCTTCTTCGATATCGGCAGCAATCAACAGGGGAATTTCGGCCCAAGTTTGTAGTTGTTGGGTTTTTAGAGCAACTTCTGCGGCACTGCCTCCCAGCAAAATCACCCCTCCCACACCTGCTTCAATCCAACGCTGTAGGGCCGATTGAGCCGCTTCCCACTGGGGGTAAGGTCGTTCATGGTCGAACAAATGTCCTGATCCACGCACCACGATCATCTGGGTGATCGCCTGGCGGAGCGATAAAGATTCTACGGAGGGGAGAGAAGCCGTGGTCAAGGTCGTTACACCATTTCCTCGGATACTTCGCTTTCGAGTTCTTCTTCGGGGGGCTTGATGTCCAGTTGATTGATGAGATGAATCATCCGGTCGCCTTCTTCAAGGGAACGATCTTCAACGAATAACACCTCAGGCGATCGCCGCAGACGAATCCGTTGGCCCAAGGTACGACGCACAAACCCTTGACTGGCCCGTAGTCCCTCCATCGTCTCGGCCCGGGCTTCTTCAGAGCCATAGATACTGACAAAAATTTTGGCGTGTTGTAAATCCCCAGATACTTCTACCTCGGTAATGCTCACCATGCCCGCCCCAACGCGATCATCTTTAATGTCCTGCATGAGCATTAGGCTGATTTCCCGCTTGATGAGCGAGGAAACTTTCGATACCCGTCGATTATTGGCCATGACTCCATTCGCCTCCTAAAATCCTGTACCGCGTCCCAGGCATTCTCACCACGACCCACTCTCACAATTTTTTGAATCTTCCAAGCTGGTTAAAAAGCGTCAAAAAAAAATGTGGCGATCGCCCTGGCCGTTGCATTCCAACTCAAAATTCACTTTAGCGGTATGACAACGCCCTCAGTGTATCTTGAAAAAACCCAACCCTTCAACTCCCGGATTAATCTCCCGGGACACCACAGCAAACCTAAAGAAAATATCAAGATATATCCCTGAACCTTGACAACTGACGATTGTTCCTAAGATCACCCCCGAAAAAAGCAACAAATCCACCAGAACAGGGTATGTTTATACCTGAATATCAATGGTCAGTGAGTAATCCCAAATGCTGGACAAATCCGAAGCAATCATCGAAGCAATAGATGCTAGAGAAATTTTAGATTCCAGAGGTCGCCCCACCGTCGAAGCTGAAGTTCTTTTAGAAAGCGGTGCTGTGGGCCTTGCCCAAGTGCCCAGTGGTGCCTCTACCGGCAGTTTTGAAGCCCATGAACTGCGGGATGGTGATCAAGCCCGTTATGGGGGCAAAGGGGTACTCAAGGCCGTCCGCAATGCCAAGGAAAAAATTGCCCCGACCCTGACTGGCCAAGATGCCCTCGACCAAACGGCGATCGACTACGCCATGATTGCCCGGGATGGCTCTGACAATAAATCCAACCTGGGAGCCAATGCCATTCTGGCGGTATCCCTCGCCACTGCCAAAGCCGCCGCGGCTGAACTTGCCCTACCCCTCTACCGTTACCTTGGTGGTCCCTTGGCGAACGTGCTCCCAGTGCCCTTGATGAATGTGATCAATGGGGGAGCCCACGCCGCAAATAACGTTGATTTCCAAGAATTTATGATCGTGCCGGTGGGGGCTGATTCCTTTAAGGAAGCCCTCCGTTGGGGGGCAGAGGTTTTTGAGTCCCTCAGTAAAGTCCTCAAGCACAAAGGTTTGCTAACCGGTGTTGGTGATGAAGGTGGTTTTGCCCCTAACCTCGGTTCTAACGAAGAAGCCCTCGAAATTTTGGTGGATTCGATCAAAGCCGCTGGCTACGAACCCGGGAAGCAGGTTGCCCTTGCCCTTGACATTGCCGCCAGTGAATTCTACAAAGATGGTCAGTACACCTACGACGGTGCCACCCATAGTCCCGCTGAATTTATTGATTATCTCGCCGAGATGGTCGAGAAGTATCCCATCGTTTCCATTGAAGATGGTCTCCATGAAGACGATTGGGAAAACTGGGCCGCTTTAACCGCGAAAATTGGCCACAAGGTACAACTCGTCGGTGATGACCTGTTTGTAACCAACAAAGTGCGCCTCCAACAGGGCATTGAGAAGAAGGCCGGTAATGCGGTGTTAATTAAGCTCAACCAAATCGGTACCCTCACCGAAACCCTCGAAACCATTGACCTTGCAACCCGTAATGGCTATCAGTCCGTGATCAGTCACCGTTCTGGGGAAACGGAGGATACCACCATCGCTGATCTGGCTGTGGCAACCCGGGCTGGTCAAATCAAAACCGGTTCCCTCTGCCGCAGTGAGCGGGTAGCTAAATATAATCGTCTGCTCCGTATTGAGGACGAGTTAGGCGATCGCGCAGTCTATGCGCCCAAGGTTGGCCTCGGCCCCCAATTCTAAGGTTTTTCACCTGACGAAAACCAGACGCTAGATCTTAAATACTTCTAAGACGATCACAGGGTTCGCCGCTGTGGTCTTTTTTTATGGTGGGTTGTCGAAGGGCGATCGCCTCACTCGATTTTTCCCTGAGCCCAAGGCAGTATGATAAAAAGCGCCGTTTTGACTTCATTCCCATGCCCCAACCGATCCAATGGTATCCCGGTCACATTGCTAAGGCCGAACGCCAGCTTAAAGAACAACTCAACCGCGTTGACGTGGTGCTGGAAGTCCTCGATGCCCGCATTCCCTTTGCGTCCCATCATCCCCAGGTGGACGAATGGATCGGCGAAAAACCGAGGGTGGTGGTGATTAATCGGCGGGACATGATCCCCAGCGAAATCCTTGCCCAGTGGCGGGACTGGTACCAAGCCCAAAAGATTCAACCCGTCTTTACCGATGCGAAAAAAGGTACAGGGGTCAAAGGGGTGATCAAAGCGGCCCAGTTGGCAGGCAAAGCGATGAATGATCGCCGTATTTCTCGGGGAATGCGACCTCGCCCGGTGCGGGCGGTGGTGATGGGTTTACCCAATGTGGGTAAGTCAGCCCTGATTAACCGTCTGGTGGGAAAACGGGTGGTTGAAAGTGCCCGCAAAGCTGGGGTAACCAAACAATTACGTTGGGTGCGGATTTCTGATCAAATTGAAATGCTCGATGCCCCGGGGGTGATTCCCTGGAAGCTCGACGATCAGCATAATGCCGTGAAATTAGCGATTTGTGAGGATATTGGCGCGGCCTCCTACGATAATCAGCTAGTTGCGGCGGCGATGGTGGATTTACTCGTAGAACTGCATTTAGAACATCATCTAACCAACCGCTATGACCTCGATCCCCTTGATATGTCCGGGGAAGATTATGTGATTGCCCTCGGAGAACACCGCTTTCAGGGGGATAAGGAACGCAGTGCCGTGACTTTGTTGCATGAGTTTCGGAAGGGCATTTTGGGGCCGATTCCCCTCGAACTCCCCCATGGATAATTTGCGTTACAGTACAGCCTGAAAATAGATCAGCATTGAACGTTAGACCATGGATTTTGAGTTGTTAGATGAGGCCACCATCGATCGGGTGATTGAGATGGCCTGGGAAGACCGCACCACCTTCGAAGCGATTGAACTGCAATTTGGCCTCCAGGAAAAGGAAGTGATTCAAATTATGCGGCGCTATATGAAACGCTCTAGTTTTAAAATGTGGCGCAAACGGGTAACAGGTCGAAATACCAAACATCTACAAAAACGCGATTTTGTCGAAGGGCGATTCCGTTCTGCGAACCAAAAAGGATCCTAGGCAACAGGGGCGATCGCCTTTGATTTTGCTCTTCAAAAGGAAGCCGTTACAGGGTAATCTAAACTAGCCGCACAGACTGTTATTGATTGATCACATCGTCCATGACCACAGAAAACCCCGGAACCTTAGCCCAGCCGATTCCCGTCGAACAAATTCAAAAACTCTTACCCCACCGTTACCCCTTTTCCTTGGTAGACCGCATCCTGGAATATATCCCCGGGGAAAAGGCCGTAGGTCTGAAAAATATCACCTTCAATGAACCCCATTTCCAAGGCCATATTCCGAATCATCCGATTATGCCGGGGGTACTGATGGTGGAAGCCATGGCCCAGGTGGGGGGCTTTATTTTGACCCAGATGCCCGGGATGGAAGATAGCTTTTTCGCCTTTGCCGGGATTGATAAGGTGCGATTCCGGCGGCCCGTTATTCCTGGGGATCAGCTGATTATGACGGTGGAAGTAATTACGGTAAAAGCCAAGCGCATCGCCAAAATGAAGGGGTTTGGTACCGTGGATGGCCAAGTGGCGGTGGAAGGAGAAATGCTTTTTTCCCGTCTCAGTTTTGAATAATAAGCTTGAAAGCCCACTACACTACTATGGAGCAAACTGGAGAATTCTTTTGAGTACTCTGATTCACCCGACGGCGGTAGTCCATCCTAACGCCCAAATTCATCCCTCGGTTCAGATTGGCCCTTATGCAGTGATTGGTGAGCATGTCACAGTCGGGGAAGGGACAGTGATTGGTGCCCATGTGGTGATCGATGGTCATACCCGCATTGGCCAGGGAAACCGGATTTATCCGGGGGCGGCCCTTGGTTTGGAACCCCAGGACTTGAAATACAAAGGGGCGGCCAGTTTGGTGGAAATTGGCGATCGCAATACGATTCGGGAATATGTGACGGTGAATCGGGCGACGGCGGAAGGGGAAAAAACCATTATTGGTAACGATAACCTCCTGATGGCCTATGTCCATGTGGCCCACAATTGTGTTCTGGAAAATAACATTATTATTGCCAACAATGTGGCGATCGCCGGCCATGTGGAAATCGAATCCCGGGCGGTCATTGGCGGAATGCTAGGCATTCATCAGTTCGTGCATATTGGCAAGATGGCGATGTTGGGGGGCATGAGTCGCATTGATCGGGATGTGCCGCCCTTTATGTTGGTGGAAGGCAACCCCTCGAAGGTTCGTTCCCTAAATTTGGTGGGTCTGAAACGCAGTGGCCTGTCTACGGATGAAATGGGTTTATTGAAACAGGCTTTCCGTTTACTGTACCGTTCGGATTTAAAAACATCCGAGGCGATCGCCAAACTCACGGAAATCGGTGACCATGAACATTTGCAACACCTCCAAAACTTCCTGGAAAAAGCCCTTGATCCCAGCCGGCGGGGTTTAATTCCGGGGAAGCGGAGCTAGGGAAATATGCATATTTTCATCAGTACGGGGGAGGTTTCAGGGGATCTCCAGGGAAGTCTCTTGGTAGAAGCGCTCTTTCGTCAGGCACAGACTTTAAATATTGACCTGAAAATTACAGCTCTTGGTGGCGATCGCATGGCGGCGGCAGGGGCAACCCTCCTGGGGAACACAACAAAAATTGGTTCCATTGGCCTGATTGAATCTCTCCCTTATATCATTCCCACCCTCCGCATTCAACGGCAGGCAAAACACTACCTCAAGGAAAATCCACCGGATCTGGTGGTGCTGATTGATTACATTGGCCCAAACATTGGCATCGGTAATTTTGTCCGCCGCCAACTGCCCCAGGTGCCGATTATCTACTACATTGCGCCCCAGGCTTGGGTTTGGTCGTTTAATGACAACAATACCAAGGCGATCGCCCGCATCACCGACCGAATCCTCGCGATTTTCCCCGAAGAAGCTCGGTATTTTGCAGAATATGGCATTGATGTGAAATTTGTGGGGCATCCCCTCGTTGCCAAAATGGCTACCTATCCCCGTCGCGCCGCTGCCCGGGAACAATTAGGCTTACACCCAGAACATCCCCTGATCACCCTATTACCAGCATCCCGTCGCCAAGAGTTGAAATATCTTTTACCTGTGATCGTCGAAGCGGCCCAAATCCTCCAGCGCCAACTGCCGGAGGTGAAATTCCTTATTCCCGTTGCCCTGCCCCAGTACCGCAACATTTTAGAAACAGCAGTCAATGCAGCAGGTTTAAATGCGATTTTAATTGATGCACAAGATCAAACCCCCTTGGCGATCGCCGCTGCGGATCTGGCGATCACAAAGTCAGGCACCGTAAACCTCGAAATTGCCCTATTGGATGTGCCCCAGGTGGTGCTGTATAAAGTGCATCCTATCACCGCTTGGATTGCCCAACATTTGCTGAAATTCTCGATTCCTTTTATGTGTCCGGTGAATTTGATGCTCATGCGTCGGATTGTGCCGGAACTGTTGCAAACAGAAGCAACCGCCCCCCGCATTGTCCAAGAATCTTTGGCTTTACTTCAGGATGGCGATCGCCAAACCCAACTCCAACAGGACTATCAAGCAATGCGAGCAGTGATGGGTGATGGCAGTGCCTGTGATGTGGCAGCCCTTGATATCCTCAATTTTCCAGGCCAATGGCAACATAATTAGGCTTCCCCAGATTTTTTCGGGTCGTTAAATTTGGCTTTAGCTTGGATATAAATTTCTTTATCGATTACACTCGCACCCATTTCTTCGGCCAGTTTCTCAATTTTTCCTTTGGCAAAGGGGCGCACAAAAAAGGGGATTTTCTTAAAGAGTTCCTTCGCTTCGTCTGTCCATTCCATGGGAGTTTGTCCTTTGATTAATCTTTGACTTTGCACTGTAGCACCATTGGCAGCCATTATTGACGTTGTTGAATTGCGCTGAGCAGATCATAAAAAGGTTGCCAGTCATTTTCGGTGGTGATCGGTTCCCAGATAGATTCAATCACTGGGCGTAATAAGGCCGTTTTCGGGTTGTTCTGCTGGAGGCGATCACCAATTTGCGCCAACTCAGTTTCGGGGATTTCCTGTAAGGCCCGCTGGTATAACCCCTGCCATTTTTCAAACAGAGATCCTGACAGATCCGTATTTTCAAGGATGGTGTTGGAGTGCGATCGCCAAGCGTGGTTAAACTGTGCCGCCAACTGGTAGAAAAAGTCATGGTAGCCCATTTGGGTTTCCTCCAAGAGGGCCAGGGTTGCCCCATGTAGATCGGCCCCAAGTGGTTCTGGTAGATCTCTCAACCCTAGTTTTTCGAGCATTAACTGCCGATAGGTCTGCTCATATTCAATTTCATAGTTCACAAGACCCGTCGCCAAATCCCGCCGATCCACCACCATCGCCAGGGGCATCTGCAACATTTCCAAATTCAGACGGCAAATCATTGGTTGGTTGCCATAACTATACCGACCGCTGTAGTCAAAGTAAGCCGCCGTAAACTTGCGGTCGTAGTTGGGAATAAACGCATAGGGGCCATAATCAAAGCTTTCCCCCGTAATCGCCATATTGTCCGTATTTAAAACACCATGGCAAAAACCTGCCGCCATCCACTGGGCCGCCAACCGGGCCACCCGCTTTACTAGATCAGCATAGAACAGAGCATAGGCATCCTCGTCCCCGGCATGGTCGCTGTAGTAATGTTCCACCACATGGTCGAGGAGTTGCTGCAAAAGATCCCGCCGTTGTAGGTAATAAAGCCGTTCAAAAGTACCAAAGCGAATATGCGATCGCTGGAACCGCACCATCACCGAAGACCGGGTCGGAGAAGGTTCATCACCCCGCCAGAGGGATTCCCTCGTTTCAATTAGGCTCAGACAGCGGGAGGTTGTCACCCCCAGTTGATGCAACGCTTCCGCCGCCAACACTTCCCGGACACCACCCTTAAGCGTTAAACGACCATCGCCATTGCGGGAATAGGGGGTTTGGCCCGATCCTTTGGTGCCGAGGTCATAGAGTAAACCATCGGTACCGCGCACCTGTCCATAGAGAAAACCCCGACCATCCCCCAGTTGAGGGTTATACTGGCCAAATTGATAACCGTGGTAGCACATGGCCCGGAGAGGATGAGGCGCTTGGAACTGACCGAACGCTTCGATGAAATCTTGATCTTCCACCTGTTCCGGTGTGAGCCCCAGCTTAGTTAAAACATCATCATTGCGGAACCGTAATTCGTGCTGGGGAAATTCCGCCGCTGTCACTTCATCAAAAAAGCGATCGCCAAGGCTTGCAAACACCTGTTCATAGGGCAAACAAACGAGGGGATTTTGGGTGAGCTCACTGATGGGGGCCATGGGCGTACAATTAAACCAAAAAGCATTAAGGCATATTATGGCAGATCCGATTATGTACCAAGTGGATGGTTATGTGGTGTTGCGCCACGACCAGCCGGAACAATTGATGGAATCCAACGAGATTCGCACTTTTTTCCAGACCCTTTTGAGCAAACGACCGGATTTGCTGCCCGCCGATCTAGCTAAACTCCCCTCCCAAGCGGAGCAAATTGACCGACTCCTCGAAGATTATTGCGAACTGGAGATTGAAGACGGCTTTTTGCAATGGTATGCGGTGCGCTTTGAAAAGTAGGACATCCCATCCCCACATCCCTCTAAATCTCCCTTTGCAAGGGAGACTTCTTGTTTCCTTCCAGCGGAGGGGCTAGGGGAGGGTTCTAATCTGACCATTCCTGTTGGAGTTGCTGGATCAGGGCAAAGCGCACATCTTTCCCGGTTTCGATGAGGGTAATGTCGGGATTGTCGGGGGTCAAAAAATCGAGGCCTATTTCCTTGCCGGACAATAAAAATTCCGTCGCCGCTACCCGGTAGATACGTTCCGCATCCAGGGGGCGATCGCCAATTTGCCAGGTTTGGTTATCTGGGATAAATTGCACCCCTGCCGTTTGTAAATATCCGCCTGTTCCCCGGTTCAGCAAGCCCTGATTAAGAATTCGTTCTAGGGTTGCGCCCTTAATCTCTACGGTGGCTAAATTTCCCCCAAAGGGCAAAATCCGAATCACGTCATATTGGGAAATGGGGCCGGGGGGCAGCACGTCATCGACACGAATCGAGCCGCCATTAAAAAAGGCTAATTCGGCACCGGGCGTTACCGTTAACATCGACTGGGCAATGAGTTTTGTTAAAGCTGTCGGCTGGTTACGCACAGAACTTTCTAAGCCATCCAAGGCAATGGGACTTTCCGTAATTACCGCCTCGGGTTCAAAACCGTTGGCGCGGAAACCATCAAAGGCCAATTGCTGCCAGTAATTGACCTCCTGTGCTGTTTCTGGATCCGGGGTGATCGCCGCTGTGATCGGTTGCAAATGCGATTGAATTGTTAATTGATCTTGTGCTGTGTCGTAGCGGAGATTGTGGATATAAACCGTGCGGGCATTGGCGTCGGCTTTAAAAATTGGCGTAAAATCGGCACCGCGCCACTGTTGGATATTTTCATGTTCATGACCCCCCAAAATTAAATCAATGGCGGGAATATTTTCAGCGAGGTAATGGTCATCCTGGATCGCCAGGTGAGTGAGTGCCACAATAATGTCCGTTTGGGGCTCCAGTTCGGCGACAAGCTGTTTCATCTGCTCCAGCGGGTCGAGATAGGTGACATAATTCACCGGATTACTCGGGATAGTTACCCCCACAAAGCCCACCCGTACCGGGGTTCCCGCCTCGCCATAAATGGTTTTAATCACGTAGGGCGGCACATTGTCCCAGGGTTCTCCTGTCGCCGTGAGTACATTACCCGAAAACCACTGAAAATCTGACTCTGCGAGCCGTTGCTTAAATTGGGCCTCACTGATGTCAAATTCATGGTTGCCAAAGGTAGCCAGGTCTAAACCGATTTGATTCATCACTGCCACAGTCTGTTTTCCCGCCAGGCGATCGCCATCTACCACCGCCGTTCCTAAAGCCGATGGGCTAAAAAGATCTCCCGCTAGAACTGTAAAAGTATGGGGATTTTCTGCGAGGAGTTGATTCTGGAGCGTTGCTACCCGGGCTAAGCCACCAATTGTGCCCCCGGCCACCGGCGTAATTTCATAGATGTCGTTGAGGTGGAGCAGTTGAATGTCGACGGTTTCGGCCCAGACAGATGAAGGGGAGATCGCCAAACCTAGGATGACCCCCATCATTCCGAGAAAATTCCGGCGGCTAGGCGTAAAAGTCTTGAAAAACATCGGTCAAAACAGCGATAAATTAGCGATGTTTCCATAATGGTCTAGAGACGCTAAACCAAAGGTGATCGCTCACAATTTTTGATATTTAGGCTATGTTTCCCGAAAAGTTTAAGTGGGTGAGACAATTTCTCCCGTTTCTAGATCCCGGAAAATCGTATCCGGTTGTGGTGATTCCAGCTCCGGGCGAAAAATCGTATTCAGAGCTGTTTCTAAGGTGCGCGCCATCACAATCTGGTTGTTATACACTACGATCACCCTGGCCAAGGTGGGCACACTGTTTTCGTCGGCCTCTAGATAGAGAGGTTCTACGTACAACAGCGATTGCTCAATGGGAATCACCAATAAATTACCCTGCACTGCCCGGGAGCCTTCGCGATCCCAGAGGGAAATTTGCTGGGAAATAATCGGATCCTGTTGAATCAGTGCTTCAATTTGATCCGGCCCATAGATCAATTTCTGTTTCGGGAACTGGTAGAGCAACAGCTTGCCGTAATGCTCCCCATCGGCCCGGCCCGCCAACCAAGCAATGAGGTTTGGGCGGCTGGTGGGGGTGTAGGGATGAAGAAGAATAAATTCCTCTGAGGCCGCCGTGGGCAAACGCATGATCAGATAATACGGGGCGATCGCCCGGGCTTCACCCCCATAAACCTCCTGGGGAATATCCCACTGGTCTTCGCGGTTATAGAACACCTGGGGATCGCGCATGTGATAGCTCAGGAGCCGTTCCGACTGCACATCAAAAAAATCCGTCGGGTAGCGCAGGTGGGTTTTGAGGTTATCGGGCAACTTTGAAAAAGAGCGAAACAGTTCCGGAAACACCCGGTCCCACGTTTGGATCATGGGGTCATCCGGGTCGGCCATGTAGAAATTCACCGTGCCGTTATAGGCATTGATCACCACCTTGACGGAGTTGCGAATGTAGTTAAAGGCATGTTCCCCCGGATCAGAATAGGGGTAGTGATCGCTGGTGGTATAGGCATCGAGAACCCAATACAGGTAATTTTTCTCCCCAAGACGGTTGGTTTCACCAATGTCGGCTACGACCAGATAGGGGTCACGGTCAAACCGTAAAAAAGGGGCGATCGCCCGGACCCGGTCGTTAATATTACGGCGCATTAACAGGCGGGTATCGGCAGTTAAATCATTGGAGAGGAGAATCCGCCAATCCCGGAGATACTGGGCAAAAATGAGTCGCTTCAAAGGATTCCCAAAACTAATGCCCCCGGTACCGTCATAGGTGTTGTAACGGTTGTCCTCACCACTGGGATAGTCCAGCTCCTGCACTTTCGTATCCGTCATGACGTAATTATTGGTCAGCTCACCGTAATAAATACGCGGTTGACCGATAGGAATCGCATCCCGCACACCAGGGGTCAAGGTCGTTAAATTACCATCCGCCGCCGTTTCCCCCACCCCAATATCTTGCACATAGTACTGGGGCAAGCCTGTTTCTTCAGCTCGATTCACGGGGCTAACGGTAAAACCATAGCCATGGGTATAGATAAGGTGCTTGTTAACCCAAGTTTTCGCCTGATCAGGAACCGCTTCGTAATCCAGTTCCCGGGGGGCGATAATCACCTGTTGTTGGGTAGGATCCTGGTCTGGTTCTAGGCGGAGGGTATAACGGTCAATGTCCGCGTCGGAAAAACGATAATACAGGCGAATTTGCTGGAGCTGACGGTTCGTCTGCAAAATCGGCCGGCTATCCCACAGGCGAATATTGTTGATCGTGAGGGGATTATTACTAATGTCGGCGGCGGTTAGTTCCCCTTCTGGGTTAAATACTCGAGATTCAATGCCCTCAAGGCCGAAAGCTTTGCGGGTCGAAGCAATACTGTATTCTAAATAGGGACGTTCCCGGGCCAGTTCATTCGGTTGCACAATTAACCGTTGGGTTCCCGCCGAGAAAACCAAACCCAAGCCCATGACCCCGACATAAAGCAAAATTCCCTTGAGAACCTGGGGCTGCTGCCGGCGAATCGAAACGGTGCGCCGGTGGGGATGATACCAAAATTGCAACAAACACCAACTGGCGATCGCCAAGGCTAAAACCGTCAAGAGGATCTCCACTGGCTGATCGATGTTGATGTTGGTATAGCTCACCCCATAGACAACACCCAATTTGGAATAGAGCAGCTCATAGCGGGCTAACCAATGGCGGCCGGCGATCGCCAAGAATAGTAATCCTGTCAACAGATTAAGGTGGCGTAACTGGGCGGGACTAAACCCCGGAAATTGCCCCTGGGAAAAACTATTGCCAGAGAGGAGATAACTGAGGGTGACACTGACGAGGCTATAGAGGAACAGACCCTCAAACCAAAAATCTAACACTTGCCAGAGGGGCAGAGTAAACACATAAAAACCCACATCATGGCCGTAGATCGGATCCATTTGGCCAAAAGATACCCCAAACCAACCCTGGAACACCCGTACCCAATTATTCGCCAGGATTGTCCCAAAACAGAGACTTAATCCCACGGCGATCGCCCGCAGGGAAAACCAACGTCGCCAGAGAATACTTGTCCAAATAACTACAGCAAAACCCAACCGCCAGGCCTGTTGCTGGGTAAATTCCCACAGACTCCGTAGGGACTTAAAAGCGAGGGGCTTCGGCAGAGTCGGCGTGATCAGGGGGAGGCTCAGATCCCGTTGGGTCATCGCCCATAGCACCGAACCATAATGGAACAGGATCAGGACGATCAGCAAGCTAAAGGCTGTCATCAACAGCAGCAGGCTGCGAAAACCAATGGCCGGCGATTCAGGAATTTTTGTGTGGTGGGGAATGGGTTCTGGTAAAACTTTTTGCCACCACCGTGGGGAGTCTCGGGGGACATTATTTTGGCGATCGCCCCCCGATTGATCGGGAATTTCCTGCCATACCTGGCGATCTAACACCTGGTAGTTTACCCAAAGGAAGGTGAGCGATCCCCCAAAGCCGATACTCCAGAGGCCCACCCGGAGCGCCACTTGCTTGAGGAAAACGGAACGGTAACCCACCTCAGCAAACCAGTATTGCTCCACGAGAAAACGGGAGACCAATTCTAAGAGTCCCCAGGCGGCGGCGATCGCACAGCCCAAGTAGATAATTAGTGACCATTTTTTACCCATGGAGCCGATTGTATCGACTTGCCGGCCCAAAGATCACCTGGGGTTAATAATTCTAGCGTTAGTCATCGCGAAAAATTGACCGGCCACATTTTTGCAGGATGCCCGGAGGAACGGGTTTACCACTGGCGAGGCGTTGTTGTTGTCCAGGGGGCAGACAGCTTTCATTTATATCGTAGAAGTAATAACCAGCGGTATTTTCTCCCCCAGCACCGAGGAGCACATCGACGAGAATATCTTCGATGGTTTGGCGATCGCCCATTTGTCCCCAAAAGAGGGAAAAAAGCTGGTTCCGGAAAGAATCATCCCCCCGCAACTGACTGAAACGGTTTTCAGGGATGTCACGGTACTGATCCTGGATCGCGCTAAGGATATCTTGCCAAATTTGACGGCTAGGAATGGTTTGGGCTTGGCTAAAACTTTGCTCCATTGCTCCCCGTTGGGGTTTGGGTAGCGGTTTGGCGATCGCCCCAGCATTGGGTAGAAGTCCCACCGCAACTAACAGCAAGGGTAGGGGGCCCTGAGCGAACCGTTGTCCGAAAAAAGTCATAATTCTCCGCCTGTGTCGTCTCAAGTTGCTATGGTGTAAAGGGTAGACGAAAATTGTCCAGGTGAGTTCCCGTTGCCTGTCTGCCCCTATTGCTATGCTGCTGCCCCAACGCCAAAAAAGTCTCCGTCGCCTGCTAGATCGCCTCGGTCTCCCCGAGCAGGAGGGGCTCCGTTGGGATTTATTCGACCTGGCTTTGACCCACCCCAGCATTTCCCCCGATAAAAACTACGAACAACTGGAATTTATCGGTGACGCGGTGGTCCGTCTTGCTGCTTCAGAAGTTCTTTATGCAGAATACCCCGATGAACCCGTGGGGGAGTTTGCGGCGATTCGGTCGATCCTCGTGAGCGATCGCACCCTGGCGGAATTTGCCCATCTGTATAACCTGAAAAAGTATTTGCTCTACCACGGCCACTACCAGGGCGCAGGGGAAATTTCCCTGTTAGCCGATGCCTTCGAAGCAATGTTAGGGGCTTTATTTCTCAGCACCAACGACTTGAGTTTGATACACCCCTGGTTAGATAGCCACCTACGGCAAAAAGCCGCTGACATTAAGCGAGATCCAGCCCGGGAAAATTATAAAGATGCCCTGCAAACCTGGAGCCAAGGGGAATACCAAAAACTCCCCACCTACCAAGTCACAGAAAATCCAGGTTTTCGCCAGGAAGAAGAACGGTTTATCGCCCAGGTATGGCTTGGGGAAACCCTCTTAGGGAAAGGGGTAGGGCGTTCAAAAAAAGCCGCTGAACAGGCCGCTGCTCGCATGGCATTTGAGGCGATCGCCCCTCTAGAAAATGCCAGTTCTTGACAGACGCTTCACATCCTAAACCAGTCCCAACATTGAAGAAGCGCCCAGGGATCTATCCTTCGTTGCGACCCCCCGACGCTCCTTTTTGCCTCACACCAAAACTAAAGCCCTAGACGTTTTGTTCGGCTGGGGAGTTCCGTAGGGATTCAGCTTCGTTGGATGGCTTCGATAATCGCTTGGTTGGCTTCCGGGAATGAGTACTCCCCCAAGTCAGCGGGCTTGACCCATTTGATTTCCTGACACTCGAGGGCCTGGGCTTCCCCACCAATGGTTTTACACCAATGGACATGGAGCGAAACCCGAAATTTAGGATAATCGTGCTCGATCAAAATGAGGCGATCGCCAACGGCCACATCAAGGGCGATTTCTTCTTTGATCTCTCGGGCGATACAAGCTTCAACGGTTTCCCCTGGTTCAATTTTGCCCCCTGGGAACTCCCAGAGACCTGCCATTTCCCCTTTATCTAAACGGCGATCGATGAGAATTTCCCCCTCTCCGTTGTAAATTACTGCTACGCCAATGTGTTTATGGGGTAAGTCCGCCATGGTGCTTTGTTCTCCGCAACAAAAAATGATTAGGACAAATTTACCTATTATAGTCAGGGGGCGTTCGGGAAAAAAACAGATCCCCTGAGGAAAATCCTTGGCAGAATAGATTGGAGTCTTTACTGTTTGGGGAGCCTCCCTTACCCCCGCCGCTTTTTCTAAACTGTGACTTGGACTACAATTAAAACCACAAAAGCCCGTTGGGAAGCTGAAATGATGGGTCAAATCCTAGAAGCCCACAGTATCCCTAACCGTGTCCTCGATATCGGCCTGGGAATTTATTTGGGGCAAGGAAGCCAAGCTGCCCTCCAAGTGCGATCGCAAGATCAATGGACTGCCCTACTCCTGCTCAGTTCCCCGGAAGATAATTCCTAAACTATTTGTGTGTCGTCCTAGCCGCCTATGTCTCTCTTTGATTGGTTTGCCGCAAATCGCCAGAACGCCGAAACCCAGCTCCAGCCTCAACCAGAGCGAGAGATTGCTGATGGCCTCTGGACGAAATGTAAATCCTGCGATGTCCTCACTTACACCAAAGACCTCCGCCACAATCAAATGGTCTGTAAAGAATGCGGTTTCCACAATCGGGTCAGTAGTCGAGAACGGATTCGCCAACTGATGGATGAAGGCACCTGGACAGAAATTGGCCAAAATGTTGCCCCCACTGACCCCCTCAAATTCCGGGATAAAAAAGCCTATGGCGATCGCCTGAAAGATTACCAAGAAAAAACGGGCCTCACCGACGCCGTGATTACCGGAACCGGACTTATTGACGGCCTTCCCCTGGCCCTTGCCGTCATGGACTTTGGTTTTATGGGGGGCAGTATGGGTTCCGTGGTCGGGGAAAAAATTTGTCGTCTCATCGAACATGGCACCGCCGAAGGCTTACCCGTCGTTGTGGTCTGCGCTTCCGGGGGGGCGAGAATGCAAGAAGGAATGCTCAGCCTGATGCAAATGGCGAAAATTTCTGGGGCCTTAGAACGTCATCGCGCCAAAAAACTGCTCTACATCCCCGTTTTAACCAATCCCACCACTGGAGGTGTTACCGCTAGTTTTGCGATGTTGGGAGACTTGATCATTGCGGAACCCAAAGCGACCATTGGTTTTGCCGGACGCCGCGTCATTGAACAAACCCTCCGGGAGAAATTACCTGACGATTTTCAGACCTCAGAATATTTACTCCAACATGGTTTTGTCGATGCGATTGTGCCGCGCACAGAACTGAAAAGAACCCTAGCCCAGCTCGTAAGCCTGCACCAGCCTTTCCATCCCATTCTGCCGGAGTTGCAGTTGGTGCCCCATGTCGAAAAGGAAAAGGTTTATGAACCTGTGCCTTCTACCTCGACCAATGATTTTTACAAATAGAAAAACTCAGATTAACAACAATTTTTCCAAGAACACATGACGAATCCTGGAAGAAAGACCGATTTCAATCAGGGTCAGAGTTCAGTATCTGGAATGATTAGAGCAACCAATGGTCAACTTCAGGGATTTTGTTGCTAAATGTACGATTCCTAGAAGCATTTATGTTAACTTTAGTTAAACATCTCTTTGCCTAAAGCCTATTTATCCGTGTTGGGAACTGTGCAAAGAGACATTTTTTTCTTGAAGGCTTAACTCAAGTTAGACGGGAGTAGGGATATGGAAAATGTGATCAATCAAACTTGGCAAAAAACGGCGCTGAGTTGGGAATATCATAAGGCTGCCAATCCCCGTTTAGCAGAGGTACCGATTCGCTCTTTTCCAGCAAGTCTCCATGAGTCTGGGGAAACCCGAATCATTGCCCTGGATTTGGCAGAAGAATTGGGGACAAAATATCCTGCCACAACGCCAAACCTCCTTGCAAACTACATCCGGATTAAATCTGGGGAGCACATTAAGGCGATCGCCACTTCCAGTTCCGAAGTTTTTTACGTCATGCGCGGCGCTGGCCGCACAGAAACTGAATATGGCACCCTGGTCTGGAAAAAAGGGGATTCCTTTACACTGCCGATGAATGCTGGTGTCACCCACTATGCCGATGAAGACAGTGCTTTATATTGGGTTCACGATGCCCCGATGTTAGCCTACCTTGGCGTCCGTCCCACTGCGCCTCGCTTCGAACCGGCTTTCTATGCAGGAGAATATCTCAACCGTGAAATTGAGCGCATTCGGGAAGAAGGCATCCGTCGTAATCTCAACCGCAATGGCGTGATTCTGGGCAACCCCGAGAGCGAAGCCACCCGCACGGCCACCCATACCATGTGGTCACTTTACAACCTGGTACCACCCCATTCTTCCCAGAAGCCCCACCGTCACAACTCCATCGCCTTAGATTTAGCGGTTTCTGCCAAAGAAAATACCTATACATTGATTGGTAAATCCCTAGACAACGAGGGCAATATTATTAATCCCGTGAAGGTGATGTGGCAGCCTAATAGCGTTTTTGTGACGCCGCCGAGTCTGTGGCATTCCCACCACAACGAATCCGATGAAGATGCCTTTGTTTTTCCGGTACAGGATGCGGGAATGCAAATCTACATGCGTACCCTTGATATCCAATTTGCGAAGTAAATTCTTCGTTTAAATCTTGATTGACTCCTTTAATTATCATGATTAGGGGAGTTTTTTGTGACACAGTAAGGGCGAAATAGATGGAGAACAGCACCATACTCAAATCGTTTTTATCGCTTTTTTTACAGGATAAATGTCCACTGTGCGATCGCCCTGCTGAAAAGATTCTTTGTCGGGACTGCGATCGCCAATTACAAAAACATCAATTACCTAACCCCAAACGCCATTGGCAAAATGATCTACCGTTATTTGTCTGGGGAAAATATGATGGCATCCTCAAACGGGCGATCGCCACGATGAAATACAATAACCATCCCCAACTGGGACAGTGGTTCGGCACCCAATTAGGTTTGCAATGGCGAAAATTTTTTCCTGGCCAGCAAACATTAACCGTCATCCCCATCCCGATGCATCCCGAAAAACAGAAAAAACGGGGTTTCAACCAAGCGGAAATTATTGCTCGCCAATTTGCCCAGGTAACAGGCTTACGCCATGAGGCCCACCTCCTCCAGCGCACCAAAGCGACCCAGGCCCTCTTTGAGCTGACGGTGCAACAACGGCAACGGGAACTCCAGCGAGCTTTTTCCGTTAATCCCAAGGCCCTGTCCCAAGGATTTCGACAGCCCCTTTTGCTAGTCGATGACATCTACACAACAGGAACCACCGCCGCCGAAGCGCAACGAACCCTCACCCAAGTCGGAATTCCTGTCTATGGCATTGCGGCGATCGCCACCCCTAAAACCGAAAACATCCCCCCATGGGAAAGCAGTCGAGGAATTTAGCAGGAAATTTCCCCATCAACGGTAGAATATGGTTTGATTATGCAAGCCCGTAATGTTGCTAAAGCTCCATGATTTCAAGTAATGACTTTCGTACTGGTACATCCATCGAACTAGACGGTTCTGTATGGCGCGTCGTCGAATTTCTCCACGTTAAGCCCGGTAAAGGTTCCGCCTTTGTACGCACCAAACTCAAAAATGCCCAAACAGGTAGCGTTGTTGAAAAAACCTTCCGCGCTGGTGAAACCGTGCCCCAGGCCGTCCTCGATAAGCGCACAATGCAACATACCTATAAAGAGGGCGATGATTTTGTCTTTATGGACATGGAAACCTATGAGGAAGTCCGCTTAACCGAAAAACAAATTGGCGATCGCGTTAAGTACCTCATGGAAGAAATGGAAGTTAACGTTCTCTTTTGGAACACCCAAGTAATCGACGTTGAACTGCCCAACACCGTCATCCTCGAAGTAACAGAAACCGATCCTGGCGTTAAAGGTGACACTGCCACCGGCGGCACCAAGCCCGCTATCGTCTCCACCGGCGCCCAGGTGAACGTTCCCCTGTTTATTTCCATTGGTGAGCGGATCAAGATTGACACCCGTACCGATACCTATCTCGGTCGCGAATAGAAGCCCTAAATCTTTCTGGAGATCCTGGGCCTACTTTAATCCAGAGATCTCCCCTACCCATGCAGTTGTGAGGAATGATCTGATCCGTGGCTATTAATTTACAAGAGATCCAAGAACTTCTATCCACCATCGGCCAAACCAATGTCACCGAGTTCGAGCTGAAGACCGATGACTTTGAACTTCGCGTGAGCAAAGGTATGGTAGTTGCGGTCCCGCCAGTGGTTGCCGCCCCTGAAATGGTGGTGCCTCAACCTGCGCCAGTTTCTGTTGTTCCCCAAACTATTACCCCTCCAGAACCCACTACCCCCGAACCCCCCAGCAGTAGTATTGACGACAAGTGGGTCGCCATTACCTCGCCGATGGTGGGAACTTTTTATCGTGCCCCAGCTCCTGGGGAAGATCCCTTTGTGGCCGTTGGCGATCGCGTTAGTAACGGGCAGACTGTTTGTATCATCGAAGCGATGAAATTAATGAATGAAATTGAGGCCGAAGTGAGCGGTGAAGTGGTTAAAATTGCCGTTGAAGACGGTGAACCGATTGAATTTGGCCAAACACTGATGTGGGTCAATCCAGGTTAAACACCCTGATAATCAGTTGATACAATAGTTTTAAACTTTCTATTCTCCCCCAAGAAAACCCATGCCTGACGACCATCAGATTTCTCCAGAAGTCCTTCAGCAGGTGGCTTCCTATTTCAGCGTTCTGGGAGAACCGATGCGTCTCAGGCTTCTTAACTTATTGCGGGATGGGGAGCGCTGTGTGCAGGACTTGGTCAATGCAACGGATACTAGTCAGGCCAATGTCTCTAA
>JAYKIK010000202.1:0-14908 GCA_035284725.1 Synechococcus sp. | reverse complement strand
ATATAAAGAAAAGGCAGACCACAGGAAATCACCTCTGGGTTTAAATCCGGGGCTAAATCATCGGGGGTGAGATTTAATAATTTGGCGATCGCCACTTCGGGAACTATGCCAAAACTGGGGGCTTGGGAAGCACTTAAAGCGGTAGTTTTAACCCGATTTTTTTCCCAGTGAATCGCCACGGGTACTGTGCCTACCCCTTCCTCGAGGTAAATCATGGTCTGGTCAGGGGTTACGGAACCAAGGTGGGCCAAAAGATAGGCTGTACCGACAGTGGGGTGCCCAGCGAAGGGAAGTTCGGCGTTGGGGGTAAAAATCCGCAGTTTAAAGTCACAATCTACTTTTTCAGAGGGCAGCACAAAAACCGTTTCTGAGAGATTAAATTCTTTGGCGATCGCCTGCATTTGTTCGGGAGTTAAGCCCTGGGCCTCAGGAAAAACAGCGAGGGGATTGCCCCCAAAGATTTGCTCTGTAAAAACATCAAGGGTATAGAATCGATAGGATTGAGCCATAAAGAAAATCCACTAAACGAATGCCGGTGCCGTAGGGGTTTGAATTGATACTTCGGCTAGGTCGAGAATTTCAGGAATTAAATCTTCTTTTTTCACCGCCATCATGTGCACACCATGGCACAGTTCTTTGGCGATTTTCACCTGTTCCGCCGCAATTTTGATCCCTTCTGTAAGGGGATTTTCCGCTTGGTCTAACCGTTCAATAATACTGTCAGGAATTTGCGCCCCTGGTACACAGCGGTTGATAAATTGAGCATTTTTTGCCGACTTCAACAGAAAAATTCCCGCAAATACGGGCACATCATATTGACTGGCCACCCGGTTCATAAATTCTTCGAGGCGGCCAAAATCCGTGATCATTTGGGACTGGAAAAATTTTGCGCCGGACTCTACCTTACGAGCAAAGCGGGATTCAATGGCATACCAACTCTTTAACTGAGGATCGACGGCCCCCCCTGGAAACAAATCTAGGGCACCATCGGGCATTTTCTTGTTGTTAAAATCTTGGCCTTGGTTCAGCTTACTAATCAAGCGCAGGAGACGAACGGATTCGAGATCAAAAACCGCTTTTGCCTTGGGATGATCACCCGCTTTCACCGGATCCCCCGTCAGGGCCAACACATTCCGTAAACCCAGGGCATGGGCCCCCATTAGATCCGCCTGAAGACCAATCACATTGCGATCGCGGCAGGCCACCTGAAAAATAGGTTCAATACCCTGTTGTAACAGCAGAGTGGAGGCGGCAATGGAGGACATCCGCATCACCGCCCGACTGCCATCCGTCACATTTACCCCATGGACGCGATCGCCTAGGTATTTTGCCATCCCCAGCATTTTCGTGGGATCGCCACCTTTTGGGGGGGCAACCTCCGCCGTAACGACAAATTCTCGGTTTTCGATGGCACGACGCAGACGGGTGGTCATGGAAGCAGGGTTTCTTTGGAAAAATTAAGGGTAATGAACCATTCTACAGGGGCGGCAGAAAACCGAGGGCATCTTGAACTCGCTTGAGGGTCGCATTAGCTACAGTTTCTGCCTTTTCACGGCCTTCCCGCAACACCTGGTCGAGGTAGTCTGGGTTCGCCATAATGTCGTGGTATTTTGTCTGGATGGGTTCGAGGGCGGCAATCACAGTCTCGGTCAAGAGGGGTTTAAAGTGACCCCAGCCCATGTCTGCACATTCGGTAGCGACAGTTTCTTTGGTTTTGCCACTGAGGAGGGCGTACAAACCCAGCAAATTGTTACATTCCGGGCGGTTGGGATTGTCAAACTCGAGGCCCCGTTCGGGGTCAGTTTTGCACTTTTTAATTTTTTTGGTCAGGACATCGGGGGGGTCTAACAGGTTAATGCGGCTCAGTTCCGAGGGATCAGACTTGGACATTTTTTTTGTCCCGTCGGTAAGGCTCATCACCCTTGCTCCGGTGGTGCGGATCAGTGGGTCGGGCATTTTCAGCACCGGACTTTTCTTCGTACCAAATTTATCGTTAATGCGAATGACAATGTCCCGGGTTAGTTCCAGATGCTGTTTTTGGTCTTCGCCCACGGGCACTTTGTCGGCATCATAGAGAAGAATGTCAGCTGCCATCAGCACCGGATAATCCAACAGGCCGACGCTGACGTTTTCCCCTTGCTTCTGGGCTTTTTCTTTAAACTGGATCATCCGCTCCAGCCAGTTCAGGGGGGTGACACAATTTAACAACCAAGCCAGTTCGCTGTGGGCTTTCACATGGGATTGAACAAAAATGGTCGAGTGTGCTAAATCAATGCCACAGGCTAAGTACAGTGCGGCGATCGCCTTTGTATTTTCTGCTAAAACCTTGGGGTCGTGGGGCACCGTAATCGCGTGGAGATCCACCACACAGAAAAAACTGTCAGAGTCCTGTTGAATTTCCACCCAGTTCTGAATCGCCCCGAGATAGTTGCCGAGGTGAAGATTACCGGTGGGTTGTACCCCAGAGAGAATGCGCTGTTTCGCCATGGATCGCTACGGTGTGGAATGCCCTAACGATTATCGGCCAAATGTTTCAGACTGTAAAGTTTCCCTTCACGCCAGGGGCGATCGCCTTTGGTTGGCCGCCACCAACGTAAAAAAAGCCACAGTAAAATAGAAATATAGGAGCTTAGAATTTGCCCTCTTTCCCCACAGCAATGGGCGGACAATACCTAATAGATTTCCTATGCTGAAATTGCGCCAGCATTGTCTTGCGGCCTACTGCTATGGATATTCTTTGTTTTACGGCCTTTCCCGATGAATTTCTTGCCCTCCAAAGAGCGATCCATCACCCATGGCAAGAAACCCTCACCGCCTGCGGTAACCCCTACCTCACTACAGATTACGCGGGGTTACAGCTCGCCCTTGTTCACCTTTCCCAAAAATCCATCACCAATCCCCAACAGCTCCTCTCCCTCGCCACCAGCCTTGATCCCACACTCATCGCTATGACGGGAATTTGTCAGGGGAACCGCGCCAAAGTTGAGCTAGGCGATATCATCGTGGCGCAGACGATTTGGGCGCTCCTCACGGCAACCACGGCCAAGCCAGAGTTCTATATCCTCGATCATCCTTGGCAAAGTCAACTGCTGCGACAAGTTCCCACTTGGCGGCAACAAATCCAAACCCCCCGACCCAAGTCCTCCTCCCATCAACGGGGCTGGTTCCTCCATACCCTCTATGACCACGAACTCAAGCCTGACCATTGTCTTTCTCCCCAGGAGCACCCTGAACGCCATTTTCACTGTCCTGATTGGTCGCTGATCTTTGAAGAACTGGTGGCAGAACAACTCCTCAACGCTGATCCTCTCCGTTTAACTGCGACGGCCCTTGATTTAATTCGGGAAAACCAACTGCTACACTTGGCTACCGGTTTCCCCCATGATCCCGTCACACCGACCATTCACCTCGGGGCGATCGCCGATATTGCCCAAGCGGATCCCTCCTCTTTGGATACTCCAGCAGTCTTTGAGCATCACCCCCCGATTCTTGGTTTAGATCTTGGTAGTTACGCCGTTGCCACCCTTGCCGCCCAGCTGGAATATCCCCTGATTGTGGCGAAAGCGGTGCAAAGTTACCACACTGTTAGCGATCATGTGCCTTTCCGAGCCTATGCTGCCGAAGCGGCGGCCCAATTTTTCCTCGGATTTTTGAGAAGTCTTGCCGTCCCCGCCCTGGCAACCCATGGCAGTCCCCAATGAGTTAAGGGCTGTGACGGTTCTGTTTTCAGAACGAAGCCGCTATAATAACCGAGTTCTGCGACGAGCCTTAACCGTTCTTAATTTCCCATGTCTGAGTCTAGCCATTCCTCCCTTGATGACATTCGCGCGACCCGATTAGAAAAAGTTGATCAACTCAAGGCGATCGCCATGAATCCCTACGCCTACAAATGGGAGATCAGCCACCACACCGCCGAACTACAGGAGAAATATCAAGACATCAAACCCGGGGAAGAAGTTGAAGACACCGTATCCATTGCGGGCCGGATCCTCGCCCGTCGCGTTTTCGGCAAACTTGCTTTCTTTAGCCTCCAGGACGAAACTGGTACCATTCAGCTCTACCTCGACAAAAAGTTGATCAATGAGGGGATGCCTGACCTTGAAGGCGCTTTCAATCACTTGAAAAAACTCACCGATGTGGGCGATATTATCGGTGTCAAAGGCATTATCAAACGGACTGAAAAAGGGGAACTTTCCATTAAAGTGAGCCAATTTGCCATGCTCACTAAATCCCTGCTCCCCCTCCCCGACAAATGGCATGGCCTCACCGACATCGAAAAGCGTTACCGTCAGCGTTATGTTGATTTGATTATCAATCCCGACGTTAAAGAAACCTTCCGTCGTCGCGCCAAAATTACCGCCGCGATCCGTCGTTATTTGGAAGATAAAGATTTTCTCGAAATTGAAACCCCCGTCCTCCAGGCTGAAGCTGGTGGTGCCGAAGCTCGTCCTTTCATTACCCACCACAACACCCTCGATATGCCGCTCTATCTGCGGATTGCCACGGAATTACACCTGAAGCGTTTGGTTGTCGGTGGCTTTGAGCGGGTCTTTGAACTGGGGCGTATCTTCCGTAATGAGGGCGTTTCCACCAAACACAACCCAGAATTTACTTCCATCGAAGTCTACCAAGCCTATGGAGACTACTTCGACATGATGGATCTCACAGAGGATTTGATCCGCACCCTGGCTAAGGATGTGGTCGGGACGGCGCAACTGCCCTACGGGGATGCGATTGTTGATGTGGGTACTCCTTGGCGCCGGGAAACCATGCAAAATCTCGTGAAAGAAGCCACTGGGATTGATTTCCTGGGCTTTGATGATTTTGATGCCGCCAAACAAGCAGCAGAATCTGTGGGGTTTCACATTCCCGAGAAATGTGAAACCATTGGCCAACTGCTGAACGAAGCTTTTGAGCAAAAAGTAGAATCAACCTTAATTCAGCCCACCTTTGTGACGGAATATCCCATCGAAGTGTCGCCCCTCGCCAAACCCCACCGCGATAAACCGGGGCTAACAGAACGCTTTGAACTATTCATTGTGGGTCGGGAACTCGCCAATGGTTTCTCCGAGTTAACTGACCCCGTGGATCAACGGCAACGGCTGGAAGCCCAAGCCGCGAAAAAGGCAGCGGGTGATGAAGAAGCCTGTGATGTAGATGAGGATTTTGTCACGGCGCTGGAATATGGGATGCCCCCCACTGTTGGTTTAGGGATTGGGATTGATCGTCTGGTGATGTTGTTGACCAATGCCGAAAGTATCCGTGATGTGATCGCCTTCCCCCTATTGAAGAACCGCAAGGAAACTGAAGAAGTTACCCAGACCGAAAAGGCTTCGGTTTAGATCCTACTCAATGTCTCACAATTACCATCAAACCGAGCAACTTAATGAATCAACAACGTTTGGAAGAAGTTTTGGCGATCGCCCGTCAGGTGGGTTGGGGTGCAGGGGATATTCTCCGGCAGTTTTATAAGGGAGATGTTCAGGATATTTCTGATAAAAAAGATGGCCCCGTCACCAAGGCAGATCTCGCGGCCAATCACTATATCCTCGAAACTTTTCGGGAAAAATTAGGTACGGAAGATTTTGCTTATCTGAGCGAAGAAACCTACGACGGCAATAGGATTGAACACCCTTGGGTATGGATTATCGATCCCCTCGATGGCACCCGGGATTTTATTGACCAAACCGACGAATACGCCGTTCATATCTGTCTCGTCCATGCAGGTCGTCCGGTCATTGCGGTAGTTGTCGTCCCCGAAGCAGAAAAGCTCTATTTCGCCCTCAAAGGAAGCGGCACCTATTGTGAAACCCGTGACGGCCAACTCACAAAAATGAGCGTTTCCGAGCGTTCTCATCCGGCTGATTTGTATTTGGTTGCCAGTCGCACTCACCGCGATCAACGGTTCCAAGATCTCTTAGATCGTCTGCCCTTCAAAGACCGCAATTATGTAGGCAGTGTAGGTTGTAAAATCGCCCATATTCTCGAACAACAATCCGATGTTTATATTTCTTTGTCGGGCAAATCAGCGGCGAAGGATTGGGATTTCGCGGCACCCGAACTCATTCTCACGGAAGCGGGTGGAAAATTTAGTTATTTCGAAGGGAATGAAGTGCTCTATAACCAAGGAGATGTGGTGAAATGGGGCGGCATCATGGCTTCCAATGGTCACGCCCATGAAGCACTATGTGAGCAGGCGATCGCCATTTTAAAAGAGCTTGATCAAGCCTAAAGAGAATCCATTGCAACCCAAAGCAAAACCCCCTCGAAAATCGTGGGGGCCTCTTTGTAACTGATAGATAGTAGTGGAGCCGAGCAGAGTCGAACTGCTGTCCAAACTGGGTATTCACCCCTAGCTCATTCACAGGTTTAGTTCTTCTGATCCTCAGAACGGGAACGACTGCTTGTTCCGAGTCGCCAAGAATCTCTGGTGAAGTCTTAGCTCTAGTGCAAACCAGATGTATTCCTAGAGAGCATCCGTTGGGGGTTTAGTCATAATCCTTAACGGAGTCGAATTATGAATGCTCGAACCTAAGTTAAGGTTGTCTTATTAAGCTACAGCAGCAGCTTTGCGAGCGAAAGGAACGATGTTGTTCGCAGTTACATTTTGTTTGGATCTTTGATTTGCGAGAGGAGACCCACTCTCGACCTGCATCACAGTGGAAGCTTTCGCCAACCTGTCGAAACCGTTGCGGCCCCGTGCAATGCAATTAGTATAGCATTGCCCCTTGGCTCCCAGGGGAGGAAAACCCAATACAAAATTAGCGATCACCTCCCATCTTTTTTTCTCAGTGATCGGTTTTAGCCCAACAAACTCCGGAGCATCCAGGCATTTTTTTCGTGGACTTGCATCCGTTGGGTGAGGAGATCGGCGGTGGGTTCGTCGTGAGCTGCGTCTACCGTGGGGAAAATGGAACGGGCGGTGCGGACGACAGTTTCCTGGCCTTCGACTAAAAGTCGGATCATTTCTTCGGCGGTGGGTACTCCCTTGGCTTCGGGAATGGAGGATAGTTCAGCAAATTCTTGATAGGTGCCGGGGGCTGGTACACCTAAAGCGCGAATCCGTTCAGCAATGAGATCCACGGCGAGGGCAAGTTCGGTGTACTGGGTTTCAAAGAGGAGATGGAGGGTTTGGAACATTGGCCCCGTGACGTTCCAGTGGAAATTGTGGGTTTTGAGGTAGAGGGTGTAGGTGTCCGCAAGGAGATGGCTTAGCCCTTTGGCGATCGCCTCCCGGTCTGTTTCGCTAATGCCAATGTTGATGGCCATGGGTTCGGCAGCAGCTAGCGGCATGGTTACTTCTTCTTTGGCTTTGGTCTTCGTTTTGGATTTACTACCCATTTTGAGAAAAATTTTCCTGTAGCGTGTGACATAGATTTGGTTCTATGCCTATTATCAAGAATTTTTTCGGGCGATCGCCGCTCTGGGCACAAAAACACAACCTTTCTTAAAGGATAGCCGTGAGGATATCTGCGTGGGCCTGTACTTGGGTCTGGAGGATCTGCTGTTGGGTCGGGGTGAGGGACTGCTGATGGTGAAATGCCTTTGTCCATTGATCGGCAATGGCCGTAGCATCGAGGGTTAACTGTTCGAGGTCAAGGCCAGGGATTGCACATTGTTGTTGTAGCTGGGTGACTTTGGGGTCATAGCAGAGGGCAAAACAGGGACAGGCCGCCGCCGCCAGGATCAGGCTATGGAGGCGCATTCCGATCAGGAAATCCACCTGGGGAAATAGCCCTTTATATTCCTGGGGTTGGCAGGGGGAGAGGATCGTCTTAGGTTCCGCAACAAGATCGTAAAGCTGTTGGGCGATCGCCTCGTCTTGGCTTTTTTGAAAGGGCACAAAAATCAGACTGGCCTGGTGCTGTTGCTGAAACTGTTTGAGGGCTTCCCCCAGGACGGC
This sequence comes from Synechococcus sp., assembly GCA_035284725.1. Taxonomy (GTDB): domain Bacteria; phylum Cyanobacteriota; class Cyanobacteriia; order Cyanobacteriales; family MRBY01; genus MRBY01. Next base: position 7,005 of record JAYKIK010000202.1, on the reverse strand, counting down.
AATTTTTTTCGGTGTTAAGGTGTGGTGGGAGCGGAGATTAACCGCAATGCGGGGGCGGGGTAAATCCGGCATTTCCGTAAAGGGCAGTGGTGCTAAGGCCCACACCGGATCCGGGGCGAATAGGTGGGGAATTTGCCAATTTTTTAATAAATCCCCTGAGGCCTGGTCACGCACGGAGATTTCGGTACAGCCTCTGAGGATAGCGCGGGTAATATTGTTCGCTAAACTCGACTGGAGCGGGCCGATCCCCTGGGCCCAAGCAATAGTTTTCTTGCCCAATAGTTGTGCCCATTTCATCAAAGCGGCGTAATATAGCAAACTTCCTAAACTGGTGACATCCTGTAACAAACTCCCCCCCCCGAAGATAAAGCCGTCTGCTTGGGCGATCGCCTTGAGGGTAGCCCAGGATTTGTGAGAAATCGCCTCCACACCATAGGCTTGGGCGGTGGCAGCGGGATTGTGGGAGAGGACAATGGGTTTCACCCCAGGGGGCAACATCTGCAATAAGGTGAGCAACAGGGCTTCATCCCCGGCATTGCCCTGACCGTAGTAGCCACAAAGAACAACGTTTGGCATCGTGCAATCCACAAAAAACAAGCCTATTATGCCGGATCTGGGGGGCGATAAATTTTACTGGGGCGGTGGGCGGCGTCAATTTCAATCACAAGATCTGTCCAATGGGGATTTTGGGTAAGGGGGCGGATAAAAAGCTCTGGGTGGAGCGATCGCCAAAAATAAGCCACAAACTGATCAATTTCTGCATCTGTCATTCCCGTTTTTCCTTGGGCGATCATCTGGTGTTCTGCATCTTTGCGCCATTGTTTACTCAAGCGATAATCTGCGGGGGATAGCACTAACAACCGATCCAGCTTTTCCCACAGGGGCAAATATTCTGCTAAAGCTTCGTTCATTCGGCGGGCAAAAAGGCGATCGCCTTCAGTGAGAATGGGCTCTGGGGCCGTCTCAAATAGTTCTGGGGCAACGGGGCGACAACCCACAAACCACCCCTCAAAAAGGACAATTTCTACGGGATCAATCCACTCCGACCCTAGGCGATCACCCGCCCCATTATGCAAAGACTTATCAAAGCGAGGAATGGCAATTTTATCCCCTCTGTTCGCCCGTTGCAGGTGCGTCAAAACCCCTAGACCAAGCTCGACATCATGGGTACCAGGGGGGCCACGCCAAATCAGTTCCGGCTGGATTTTCAGTAAGTCTTGGCGTTCAGCATAGGTTTTGTAGAGATCATCAATGGAAATCGCCACACAGGGATAGTTCCACCGCTCCAGAATCGTTTGCAACACCCGACAGAGGGTCGTTTTGCCTGTGCCTTGGCCGCCGAGGATGCCATAAATTAGCGGTTGATCCTGCTGTTGTCGGGCGGTACGGATTTGCTGGGCCAGGGGCAGCCACAGTTCCCAGAGGGTTTTGAGAATCGCGGTTTGATCCGAAAACTTTAAGTTGGTGCAGAGCTGCAGAATTTCCGGGGCGATCGCCAAAAAATCCTGGGCCCGTCGAGTAATACCTTGCAGACTCAGATCATAATCCAAAGCCTTGGCCTGCATCGGATTCCCTTGGGCTTGGGCCAAGAGATCGATCACCTCAGCTTGTTCGGGTTGTCGTCCCGCGAGCCAATCCTCTAACGCCGTCTCCAATTGCATCGTTCTAGTCCGACCATTTCCCTGCAATCAACTGGTTTCAGGGTAAACCTAAATTTCCAAAAACAGATCAAAAAATTGGCGATCGCCCCCGGGAGAAGCTAAGCAATTAGATCAAGATCCGGCCCAATACCCCGGCAAAATCCCAGGTCTCCCCCGCCACAGAACATTACAAAACCTAATATTTTCAAGAAATATTGATTATCCAAAGAAATATTACGTTCCCTCCCCTACTTTTACAACATTTTCTATCAAGTCACGCCACTCAAAAAAAAGACTATCAGCGAAAATTAGAGGATATTTCCGCAAAAGTTGTCATTATCCCAGGAAAAACTTCCCTTTAGGTTCTGCGGGGAATTTGGCACATTAAAGCCATAGCAAGATTTTGAGGGCAGGCGTCTCGTGATGAACCGCCGCTTTTCGATTCAAAACATACTATCTAAGGTGAGGATGCTGTCTATGTGGCTCAAAATTAGGCATCTAGTCGATCCTGTATTGCAATATCTCAATCAACCGGTGGGGCATACGGATCAGCATACAGTGTGGAACCCCAATCGTTTTTGGTACCTTTATCGGATCAATCTTTTAGAAAAATGTTGGCAAAAGGCAGCCGCGAACAAAGGTCAGCATACCTACTAGGGGTTGCTAAGGGACAATTATTTCGTCGCCTGTGTGGGAGGTTCGGAGTTGAGATTCGATCCGTAATTGGCTAGCCAGTTGGCCATGGATATTAACGCAATAGGGAACACAGTAGCTCAAAAGTACCGAAACCCAACGACCACGGGTCATGGTACCGTCAAGGACAGCGTTGCCATGGTTAATGAGGAAGTAAAGACTACCCACAAAAAGGGCGACTCGAAAGGCTGTGGGTCTAAGACGGTCGTCCCCTAGGGCCGACAAGTAGGTTTTAAGGGTCATGGAGTTTGAGCCGGGTAGAGGATTGACCTGCCGATGGTGCGATTAGTCCGGTTGCAGAGTTTTGATTGTTGCTCTGTGGCGTATTCGGCTAGTCATTTGGCCATGGGTACTCACACAGTAGGGGACAAAATAGGTCACAATGGCAGAGATCCAGCGGGTGCGTGTCATCGTACCATTGACGACGGCAAGGCTGTGGTTGATGCAAAAGAGAATGGTTCCTACGGTTAGGGCCACCCGGAGTGCTGTGGAATGAATCGTGCGATCGCCTAGGAGTTTTAGATAGGTTTTCATGGGAGCCATCGGTCAAGCTGGGGGATTTAGCAATGATTGTAGTCAGTTTTGATTATTCTGAGGGAAGGCGATCGCCTGGGATGCGTGACAAAACTTCTGGGCCAACAGATCAACACCGGTGATCGCAGTGCCGACGACAACGCTATTAGCCCCTAATTGGAACGCTCTTTGCAACATTTCTGGGGTGTGTATACCCCCTTCGCAGATGATCGGCAACTCAAAATCCTGCACTAACCTTTCGAGTAGGTCAAAACCGGGGGGTACGAGGTGTTGCGTTTCCCCTGTATAGCCATAGAGGGTTGTTCCCAGGATATCCGCCCCCGCTTGGGCCGCCAGTTGGGCATTTTCAGAGGTGTCTAGATCGGCCATCACCAATTTTCCGGTTTTTTGCTGAATGCCAGCAATCAGTGCCGTGAGGGTTTCCCCGTGGGGTCGAGGTCGGGCCGTGGCATCGATGGCAACAATATCCGCCCCGGCTGCAACCACCGCCAAGGCATCTTCTAGGCAGGGGGTAATGTAAACATCCGATCCCGGAAAGGTGCGTTTCCACAGACCAATGATTGGGGTATCTGGTAATTTTGCCCGTACTGCTCGGATATGCTCTGGACTATCAATGCGTAGACCAACCGCCCCTTGGTTCACACAGGCCTGGGCGATCGCCGCAATGATCTCAGGCTGGTGGAGGGGGGAAGTGGCGGGAGCTTGGCAGGAGATAATGAGGCGATTTTTAAACTGGGCCAGCAGATCAGACATGGTTGAATTTAACGCTCTTTTTCCTAGGTAATGTAATGGAGAATGGCTCAGGCTGTCTGCCCCTAGAATAATTCCCCATTGTTCAGGGTCGTCAGATTTGTCATTTTCGCCGCTTCGCCACAGGTGCGGGGGGTGGGAAAAAGCTTACCTGGGTTGGCGAGTCCCTTAGGGTTAAAGACATCACGGACATAACCCATAGTTTCAAGATCCGTCTCGTTAAACATTGCGGCCATATACATTTTCTTGTCAGCACCAATGCCATGTTCCCCCGAAATGCTGCCTCCTTTGGCCACACAGAGCTTGAGAATTTCTCCCCCCACGGCCTCCACTGCTTCTAAATCCCCGGGAATGGCGCTGTTATAGAGAATGAGCGGGTGTAGATTCCCATCTCCCGCATGGAAGACATTGGCAATTTTGTACCCATGGCGATCGCCAATGGCATTAATTTCCGTCAGTACCTCCGCCAACTTAGTCCGGGGGATCACCCCATCCTGCACGAAATAATCAGGACTAATATTTCCCGCTGCGGCAAAGGCGGATTTTCTCCCTTTCCAGAGTTTCAGCCGGGTTTCTGGATCGCTAGCGCTGGTGATCTGCCGCGCCCCCTGAGCCAAACAAATTTCCTTGATCCGCTCCTTCGCCCCTTGGATTTCCGCTGCCATCCCATCGATTTCAATCAACAGAATCGCCGCCGCATCCCGGGGATAACAGTTAAGCTGAACAATGTCCTCCACCGCATTGATGCTGAAGTTATCCATAATTTCCATACCCGCCGGAATAATCCCCGCACTGACGATCGCCGCCACAGAGTTTCCCGCCGCCTCGATGGACGTATAATCCGCCAACAGCACACAGACTGCTTCCGGTTGCTTGAGTACCTTAAGAGTAATTTCCGTCGCAATACCCAAAGTTCCCTCTGACCCCACAAAGACCCCCATCAGGTCATAGCCCGGCATCTCCGGCACCGCGCCCCCCAGGGTAACGACATCGCCTGTCGGGGTAACGACCTTAAGCTTTAAAACATGGTTTGTCGTCACACCGTACTTAAAGCAATGGACCCCACCGGAATTTTCCGCCACATTACCACCGATGGAACAAACCGTTTGGCTGGAGGGATCCGGCGCATAGTAAAAGCCTGCCCCACTCACCGCCTGGGTGACCCAATTGTTAATCACCCCCGGTTGGACGGTAATTTGCTGATTTTCCAGGTCAATATTTAAAATTTCCCGCATCCGGGCCGTGACGATCAGAATCCCTTCTTCTAGGGGCAAAGCGCCCCCCGATAGTCCGGTTCCGGCCCCCCGAGCTACCCAAGGGATGTCCTGTTCATAACAAAATTTGGCGATCGCCGCAATTTCTTCTGTACTTCTCGGGAGAACCACTAAAGCAGGCCGTTTCCGGTAGGCACTGAGGCCATCACATTCATAAGTAAGGATTTCTTCTTTGCGCCGCACCACCCCATTTTCACCAACAATTTCCACCAAGCGCCGCCGAATCCAGGGCCAATCTCGGGGTTGCGTGGGGGAAGTCGAAGCAAAAACCATGGTTATTGAGAGAGATAGCACAGCGGTTTCTATCTTACGCGACCGACCGATCCCCAGAAAAACAAAGTAGGGGTTTACCATGGCAAACCCCTACCCAAGGACAAATGCGATCTGAATTTAGCGGAGAGTGCGGGCCTCTTCCACCATCTGATCGATGAGGGGAGACAGGATCAGTTCCATCGCAAAGCCCATCTTGCCCCCGGGAACCACAAGGGTGGTGTGACGGGACATAAAGGAACCAGGAATCATGCTCAGGAGATAGGGGAAATCGATGGTGAAACGGTCGTAAAAACAACGGTTCGTGTGGACAATCACAAAGCTTTCATCGGGGGTGGGGATATCCCGGGTGATGAAGGGGTTGGAAGTATCCACGGTGGCGACCCGCTGGAAATTGATGTGGGTGCGGGAGAACTGAGGCGTGATGTAGTTCACATAGTCAGGCATCCGGCGCAGGATCGTTTCAACAATGGTTTCGGCGCTATAACCCCGTTCTGCATTATCCCGAGAGATCTTTTGAATCCACTCGAGGTTCACGATGGGTACAACCCCAACCAACAGATCCACATACTGGGCCACGTCAATACCATTACCGACGGCACCACCATGGAGTCCTTCATAAAAGAGCATATCGCTGTTGGCTTTAATGTCTTCCCATGGGGTAAATTCACCGGGCTGGCAGCTCACACCGAGACGGGCATTGTGATGTTCTGCTTCTTCGGGGCTGTGGAGGTAGTAACGTTGTTGACCGGTACCCTGTTCGCCATACTCTTTAAAAAGAGCTTCCAGCTTATCCAGGACGTTTGCCCCAAGACCAAAGTGGCTAAAGTTTTTACCGGCAGCGGAAGCCTGGGCCATCATCCGCTTCATTTCGACGCGGTTGTATTTGTGATAGCTGTCCCCTTCCACAACAACAGGGTCAATGTTTTCGCGGCGGAAAATATGTTCAAAGGCGCGTTTAACAGTCGTTGTTCCGGCCCCGGAGGATCCAGTGACGGCAACGATAGGATGTTTTTTAGACATGAATTCTGGGATCTTAAACAGACAAGGTTAAGTAGCACAAATAATATCAGGCGGTGGGGTCTTTCTCGGCGGTGGCGATCGCCTTTGGTGCCGGAAATGACCTTAGGAATCTGGGTCGAGGAGGCGGTAGCAGGCTTCGAGGGGTTGCCGTTGCCCCATGGCGGTAACGAGATTTTGATAATTCTCCTGGTGCCGTTCCAGGAGGTTTTTTGCCTGGAGAATGGCCCATTGTTCCCGCTGGGCATAGGTGGCGGGGGAAATTCCCAGTTTTGCCAGTAATTGCCGCAATTGGGCCCGGTCGGCGGCTCCCCCCAAAGCTTTCCCATAGACTAAAGTTTCGGCGGCGATCCCGGCCATGAGGGTGGTACTGAGGCGTTCTAGCAAAAGGTTTAACTGCTGGGGATTTTTTAGGGATGCTTCCACGGTTTCTAGGTCAAAACTCACCCCCCCTTGGCCTGGTTGTCCCTGTTTTAAGGCTTCCCAGGGGGTAAGGCTGTAACCTGTAATCGGAATACCGAGGAGATGACCTGCGAGGAAATGGCCCGCTTCGTGGTGTAAAACCCGTTGTCGCTGGGTGGCAGGGGTAAAGAGATCCAGAAAAAGGGTCATGCCCTGGCCCCGCCAATTGAAAGTATCCATCGTGGCAAAGGCCATCACCGCCGCCGTAATCCCCGCCGGGACAAAGGGAGATAGGTGGAAAATCCCCCCCAGGAGGCTGGTCATGGTCATCAGGAAAACACCGATGGCAATTAAATTCAGGGCGGTGGGTTGCATGGCAAGGAGCAGTGACGGTTTAGAGGTGGGTCTTCAAGGTAGCGAAA
>JAYKIK010000201.1:0-4295 GCA_035284725.1 Synechococcus sp. | reverse complement strand
CGGGTGCTAGCAATAAACCGTTTTCCATGGCCGCTTTCACCACTTCGATGGAAGTCAGTTCGAGGTCTGCTTTAATTTCCATACCGTTAATCAAACCCCAACCCCGCACATCGCTGAAGTAGGGATATTTTTCTGCCAGGGTGCTTAACCCAGCCCGGAGCTGCTCCCCACGGGCTTTGACATTGGCCAGGAGGTGATCCCGTTCCAGAGTTTCCACCACCGCCAGGGCCGCTGCACAGGAGAAGGGATTGCCACCGAAGGTGCTGGCATGTTCCCCAGGATTAAACACAGCGCAGGACTCTTTACACATCATCGCGCCGATGGGAATGCCGCCCGCTAAACCTTTGGCACTGGTGAAAATGTCGGGTTCAATGCCGAGGTTTTCATAGCCCCAATAGGTCCCCGTGCGACCCACACCCACCTGGACTTCATCAAGGACAAGGAGAATATTATTTTCGTCACAAATACGCCGCACCGCCTTGAAATATTCCACGTCCCCGGGCCGGACCCCCCCTTCCCCTTGGAGGGCTTCGAGCATGATCGCCGCCACCCGGCGGTTCCCTTCGTCAATGTCAGTGATCGCTGCTTCAAGGGCGCGAATGTCGTTGTAGGGGACGTAGGCAAAACCATCGGGGAGGGGATCAAAATGCTTTTGGTATTTGGGTTGGCCCGTGGCGGTAATGGTGGCGAGGGTGCGCCCGTGGAAACTTGATTTCGCAGAAAGAATTACTGGTTGTTCTAAAAACTCGACGACGGTGTGGGCATATTTACGGACTAATTTAATCGCGGCTTCGTTGGCCTCGGCTCCGGAGTTGCAGAAAAAGACCTTATCGGCACAGGAATGCTCCACGATCCACTGGGCAAGGGCCCCTTGCTCTGGGATGTAGTAGAGGTTAGAAATATGGTGGAGTTTTTGAATTTGGGCGGTGACGGCCTGGATTAAGGCTGGGTGCGCATGGCCAAGGGTACAGGTGGCAATGCCCGCGACAAAGTCTAAATAACTTTTGCCTTCGGTATCCCACAGACGACACCCTTCCCCTCTGGCGATCGCCACCGGAAAACGCCCATAGGTATTCATTACATACTGGTTGAACTGGGCTGGATCAAAAGTCTGGGACGGGGAATGGTCAAGTAGCGTTTGGGGACTCACGGGTTGGTTACTCCTCTTCGATGGCGAGAATCAAAGTTAGATTTCAGTTTAGCCAATGGGTAATCTTTTTTGCTAAATACAAGGGGGAGAATGGCCTAAAGAAATTCTGCAATTTCCTTAGGTTCCTACAGGTGGGATGAAATGATCTGCAACTTTCCTTACAAATATCAGACTGGTTTGAGGTTAATGGGTGTACAGCATTGAGCAAAAATATCAACATCTCAAGGGTCAGCTCCAGCTCGGTCTGCTGATGCTCGTGGGCCTGTTTCTGTTAGGAACGGGATGGTTCATGGTCGTGGAACATTGGTCCTGGGTGGATGCGGCCTACATGACAATGATCACCCTCGCAACGGTGGGCTTTGGCGAAATTCATCCCCTGGGCGATCGCTCTCGCATCTTTACGATTATTCTGATTTTTTTGGGCCTGATTGCGGTCGGTTACATTGTGAACCGGTTTGTCGAAGCGATGATCAGTGGTTATTTCCAGGAGATTAAAAAATTGAAACAGTACCAACAGCAGATTAATAGTCTCAATCACCACTACATTGTCTGCGGCCTCGGTCGCACAGGGCAGCAGGTGGCCAAGGAATTTTTGGCTGAGGAGATCCCCTTTGTGGTGATCGATCTCAACCCAGAAGCCATTGAAGCAGCTCAGGAAAAAGGTTACATCTGTATCCAAGGGGACGCGACCCTCGACCAATACCTCGAGGAGGCCAAGATTGAACGGGCCACTTGTCTCGTGGCTGCCCTCACCTCCGATGCGGAAAATCTCTATACTGTCCTCTCGGCGAAAACGCTAAATCCCAATATTCGGGCGATCGCCAGGGCCAGTACCGAAGAAGCCGTAGAAAAACTCCGCCGGGCCGGGGCCGATGCCGTGGTGTCCCCCTACATTACCGGTGGTCGCCGCTTGGCTGCCGCTGCCCTCAGACCCCAGGTGATGGACTTTGTGGATGGCATTTTGACCGGTACTGAACGGTCCTATTACCTCGAAGAAATCCGTGTGGATCGCCACTGCGATTATGTGGGGCAAACCCTCAGCGAAGCCCGTTTGCGGCTACAGTCCGGCGCCTTAGTCCTCGCCATTCGCCGCCAGGATGGGGAGCTGATCCCTGGCCCCACGGGGGAAACATTCCTTCTCCTGGGAGACGTATTGATTTGCATGGGCACCGCCGAACAATTGCGCACCCTCAACAGTATCCTGATCCCCGTCCAAACTGATAGTGCCCTCCGTCCCCCCCAACGGTAGGTCAATATTTCCTGAAAGAAGTCCTGCCTTCGGATCAATACCCCCAAAAATATCGAGACAAACTTTTGTTAATATTGATACAGCTTAGAATTCTTGAAATCAGAGGAATCCACCCACCATGACTGACAAAAACATTGTAGTTTCCCCGTCCATTCTTTCAGCGGATTTTAGCCGCCTCGGTGAAGAAATTAAAGCGGTCGATGAGGCTGGCGCTGATTGGATTCACGTCGATGTCATGGATGGTCGTTTCGTTCCCAATATCACCATTGGCCCATTAATTGTTGAAGCCATTCGTCCCTATACGAAAAAGCCTTTGGATGTGCATTTAATGATCGTTGAACCGGAAAAGTATGTGGCTAATTTCGCCAAAGCCGGGGCTGATATTATCTCTGTTCACGCGGAGCACAATGCTTCTCCCCACCTACACCGCACCCTCTGCCAGATTCGGGAATTGGGCAAACAATCCGGGGTTGTGTTAAATCCTTCCACGCCCCTCGACATCATTGAGCATGTCCTCGATGTGTGTGACCTCGTGTTGATCATGAGTGTGAACCCTGGTTTTGGTGGTCAGAGCTTTATTCCTTCCATGGTGAAGAAAATCCAACAACTACGGGCGATGTGCGATGAGCGCGGCTTGGATCCTTGGATTGAAGTGGATGGTGGGATTAAGCCTTCCAATGCTTGGCAGGTGATTGATGCAGGGGCCAATGCCATTGTGGCGGGTTCTGCGGTCTTTGGGGCCCCCAGCTATGCCGATGCCATTGAAGGGATTCGCCAGAGCAAAAAGCCGGAAGCCGTTGCCGCCTAGGACATCCTCCTAAATTTCCCTTAAGTAGAGGGACTTTCAAGGTCAGTTTGTCTGGAATTTACTGGAATTTTTTAGAAAAATAATCAGCATCATGGGGAGAAGCAAGGGTGTTTCTCCTCTATTTTTTTTGCTGATTTTGGGCTTAGGGAAATCCAGTGGCATAATCGAAATACTCCCCTCCGGAATGGTTATATTGTGAAAGAGTCGGATCTGCGTCGGTTGGCAGAACAGGGTAATCCCCAGGCGATCGCCCAGGTGTTGAAAGCGGAATTTCAGCCCCACCAGATTCACGTCATTGTCAAACGGGTGGCGGATAAACATCTCAAAATTCAACTGGAAGGCTTTACAACCCCCGACGAGGCGATCGCCAAACAGGTACTCGGTCCCTGGCAGCAGGTTTGGCAAAACACAATCACGGAAACCTTTACAGTGGAAGGAATCCGCTTTGGGGAAGTGAACCCCGATTGGGACTGGACCATTGTGGCAGGACTACTCTCCCCGGCGGAACGGGAACCCTCCCCTGAGGCCTTTGTCGCCCAAACCCCACCGGAAAAAGCGGCCCTCACGGACCATGCTCTGACCTTGACCCTGCGGCGGCTGTTAGCCTCTTATCTCTGGAGTATCAAGGTGACCCCCTCTGACCGAGCCCTGGTGATCAAACTAACGGTGATCGACCAGCGCGATCGCCAGGAATATTGCCAGATTATCCAGCAAGCTCTGCGAAATCTTCCCTTAGATAACGTCGAAAAAATCTACCTCAATGTTTACCATCGGGGACAAGATCAATACTTGCTGAAAACCTGTTTTTCGCTCCAGGAACCCCTTGATCTGTCTGTCCCCTCCTTCCAGCAGCGTCCCTTAGCAAAGGGCACAGCCAACGCCCTCATCAGCGGCAGTCTCCTCGGTTTAGTGCTGTTTTTCTTACCCCCCACTCGCTTCATTCTCAATACCTTTCTCACTTTCGTCCATGAAATCGGCCATGCGATCGCCTATTGGATGTTTGGTTATCCTGCGGTGCCGAGCTTTGATTTTGTCTTTGGGGGCGGCATTACCCTAGCCTTAAACCGTGCCCCAATTATTTTCTGGCT
>JAYKIK010000200.1:0-9952 GCA_035284725.1 Synechococcus sp. | reverse complement strand
AATTCACCTTAAGTTTGTCAAAAATTAACCTTTGTTTAACCTCATCAAAAACTCTACTTAAGTCTTGTGGACTTTTTGGATAGAAGAAGAAAAAAGAAGCACAATCTTGCGTTGATTTTCTGTAGTTATGGTATAAACATCTTGAAAACTTTTGTGAATCTCGATCAATATTTTTCAGAGATTGACAAATGCCATGAGCCTCAGGAATTTTCTCAGAATAGAGATGTCAGTCTAAATCTCTTTCTTTGACCAATAACAAACGCCTGAAAGCCTAAACTGCACTGATAAGTCTAAAACTTCATCCATTTATTTTTAATTGCACAGTACACGATAGAGGAAACAATGACACAAAACGCTAATCGCCTCCGCGGCCTATCTTTGGGTCTTTCTGGCCTCGCCCTTACCGCTGCTCTCGCTGCCTGTAATGGGGCCCAAACCCCCACCGACAGTGGTGCTGGTACCACTAATGCCCCCGCTGACAGTGCATCTGGTTTGTCTGGTGATGTCCTAATCGATGGTTCTAGTACCGTTTTCCCAATCACCGAAGCCATGGCCGAGGAATTCCAAGGCGCTAATCCTGATGTTCGTGTAACCGTCGGGGTTTCTGGTACCGGTGGTGGTTTCTCCAAGTTCTGTGCCGGTGAAACGGACATCTCTAACGCATCCCGTCCGATCAAAACAGAAGAAGTCGAAGCTTGTGCTGAAGCAGGTATCGAATATATCGAAATTCCCGTTGCCTATGATGCTCTTTCCGTTGTTGTTAGCCCTGAAAATGATTGGGCCACCTGTCTAACCACGGAGGAACTAGCGACAATCTGGTCTCCTGAGTCTGAAGGCAAAGTGACCAACTGGAGTCAAGTCCGTGAAGGTTTCCCCGATCGCCCCATCGACCTCTATGGCCCTGGGACAGATTCCGGTACCTTTGACTACTTCACCGACGCTATCAATGGTGAAGAGGGAGCTAGCCGCGGTGACTACACGGCTAGTGAAGATGACAACGTCGTTGTTCAAGGGGTTGTTAACGATCCCAACGCGATGGGTTACTTCGGTTTCGCTTACTATGAAGAAAATGCTGACAATCTGAGAGCCGTTGAAATTGACGATGGCGACCCCAGCAATGGCGACGGTTGTGTGGCGCCCAGCATTGCGACGGTAGACGATACGACCTATCAACCTTTGGCCCGGCCGATCTTCATCTATGTTAGAGCTGATTCTCTGGACAAGCCCCAGGTACAGGCCTTTATGGACTTCTACACTGACGAAGCGAATTCTTCCCTCGTGTCTGAGGTCGGCTACATTGCCCTCGGTTCTGATATCTATGCCAAAGCCCAGGAGCGTCTAGCCTCTCGTACGGTTGGTTCTATCTTTGATGGTGGTTCCACTGTGGGTGTTCGCCTCGGTGATGTTCTCTAGGCTTTATCCTCTAGGCTTTAATATTTAACCTAGATAGGGAGTGGGGATAATTCCATGGGAAGGCCCGACTCCCTTTATGCTTTTAAGAAACGTCACACCCTATTTCGGTGACGCAGGTAATCAATCATTAATGAAGTGTTATGACAACCAGTCCTTTCCCCCCATTAGCCAATGCGGGACTCTGGCGGCCAGACCGAACGTTTAGTAAATGGAGCCAGCGCTTGGTCGTGGGGCTTTTTGGTTTATTTGCCCTTGTGTCAATTTTGACGACTTTTGGCATTGTGGCAACATTAGTTGTTGATGCTGCTGGCTTTTTTGAAGAAGTTTCCCTTTGGCGCTTTCTGACGGATACCCGCTGGACGCCCCTCTTTACAGATCCTAAGTTCGGTATTTTTGTTCTGGTTTGTGCCACTTTTATGACCACGGCGATCGCCATTTCCGTGGCTCTGCCCCTGGGTCTTTTAGCGGCGATTTGCCTGAGTGAATATGCCTCCCCCAAGATGCGTAAGTGGCTCAAGCCAGCCTTGGAACTGCTGTCGGGGGTGCCTTCCGTTGTATATGGTTACTTTGCCCTGCTGTTAGTGACACCAGCTCTCCAGGCAATTATTCCGGGTCTATCCCCTTTTAATGCTCTGAGTGCAGGTTTGGTCTTAGGGATTTCAATTTTGCCCCTGGTGGCCTCCCTCAGTGAAGACGCAATCTATGCCGTACCGGATAGTCTCCGTCAAGGCTCCTATGGACTCGGGGCTACCAAACGGGAGACGATCATCAACGTCGTTTTGCCGGCAGCGTTATCAGGGATTGTTTCTTCCTTTATCTTGGCTGTTTCTCGGGCTGTGGGGGAAACCATGATCGTGACGATCGCCGCTGGTTTGAACCCGACCCTCACCCTCAACCCCACTGTTCCCGTCGCCACCATGACCGCATTTATTGTGCAGGTGAGCCTTGGGGATGCTCCGGCGGGGAGTTTGGCGTTTAAAACTCTTTATTCCGTTGGCTTGTCCCTGTTCCTCATCACCTTGACCCTGAACATTCTCAGTTACTGGGTTGTGCGCCGCTATAGACAGAAATACGAATGAATAACAACTCTTCCAATCCCCTTTTTGACAGCCGTCTCAAAACCCGTTACCGCTGGGATATGGTCTTTCAGGCTCTCAGCTGGTTTGCCGTTATTTTGAGTATCGTCGTGTTGGCTGTTCTCCTGATCGACGTATTCTTAGATGGTTTACCTCGACTCGATTGGAGTTTGCTCAACTCCTTTCCCTCCCGTCGCCCCGAAGAAGCAGGCCTCAAGTCTGCCCTTGTCGGCACCATTTGGCTCATGGTTTTAACCGCCTTAATCACCTTTCCCATCGGTGTTGGTGCAGGTATTTTCCTCGAGGAATTTTCCGTCGATAACATTTTCACAAAAATTATCGAAGTTAATATCAACAACCTTGCCGCTGTGCCTTCGATTATTTATGGCCTATTGGGGTTACAGGTTTTTGTGCGGATCCTGGCTCCCATCACCGGTGGCCGTAGTGTTTTAGCGGGGGCCTTAACTCTGAGCTTATTGATTCTGCCCATCGTGATTGTTTCAACTCGGGAAGCTCTCAAAGCGGTGCCCGATAGCCTCAGGCAGGCAGGCCTCGCCCTAGGAGCAACAAAATGGCAAGTCGTCCGTGAACAAATTTTCCCCTTGGCTTTACCGGGGATTTTGACGGGAACAATTCTGGCCCTCTCCCGTGCCATTGGTGAAACCGCACCACTAATCACTTTGGGGGCGTTGACATTTATCGCATTCTTACCCTCCCTATCTCTGGAAGGGCTACAAACACCTTTTACCGCTCTTCCTATCCAAATTTTTAACTGGGTTTCTCGACCCCAAGCGGAATTTCATACGGTAGCTGCGGCGGGGATTATTGTCTTGATGGTGGTGTTATTGGCGATGAATGGGACAGCAATCTTTTTACGCAACAAATTCCAGAAGTAAAACTTGCAACCACCACCCCATAAAAACAATCAATCCTCCCAATCACGGAGGATTTTTTGTGGCAATGATTCAGGGCTGCCCCCCGTTATTCTTCTTCGGGTAGGAGCCAGGTACGCAACCCTAGAATGAGCAAGAGAGCCATAACGTCGGCGGTGATGAGAAAGGCGATCCAGTTTTGATCCATGGTGGATTATCCTTTAGTTTTCTAAGGAAAGAATATTGGCTTTTTTCTATGAGCCATGAATAAAGCATAATCTTTTATCTATACAAAAGTCCATTTCATACTTCAGGATTTTTGGGGATAGAGATTAGCTTTTATTATGACCGAGGGAGATTGCCACTCGACGGCCTGGGGGACAAATTGGATAGATATAGTTCCCTGAAAAATGCGGCCATAAATATCTTGCGTTTAGAATTGGGTATGGTGAGGCACGCCGAAATGTATGCTTTGGTAGATTTGACCGCTATACCGATTTGCCTATCTCAGATTCCAACGGCCGGGCGGGATAGGAGGTTCCCAATGGCAAAACACGTTACAGTGAAAACCGCCCATCCATTTTTTTGGGAAAATCTCGATATTCATGCGTTATTGGTTGATTAAATCTGAGCCCAGTGAATTTAGTTTGGCGGATTTAGTTGCCGTCGGTACAGAACTCTGGGATGGCGTTCGCAACTATCAGGCCCGCAATTTTTTACAACAGATGGCTAAAGGCGATCGCCTTTTCTTTTACCATTCCAACACCAAACCCCCTGGGATTGTTGGTCTTGCCACCGTCACCCAAACAAATCTGGTTGATCCGAGCCAATTTAACCCAGAGAGTAAATATTTCGACCCGAAAGCAACCCCCGAAAAACCTCGTTGGTACACCGTCGAAGTGGGCTACCAAGAAACATTTTCTGAAATGATCACCCTCGATCAACTGAAAGCCAGTTTCACCCCCGAGGAATTTCCCGTGGTACGCCGGGGTAATCGTCTCTCGGTGATGCCCGTCGCTGAAGCCGTTGCCGCACAACTCCTGGCAATGGTGCCGTGAAAGAATCGGGTTGGCCATCAAAAAAAAGGCAAAAGGTGATTCCCAAACCCTTTACCTGTTAAAACCTGAATTTTTACTGTGATTTTGTGCCTTGCTGGAAGTTTTGCCAGGGCTTAATTTTGTGTTTGTACCTGGAGGAGGTGGACAGAACCCGCCGGAATTTCCACAATGCGGATGTCATCGGGGGAGCCCATCCCAGAGAGAATCCCCACGGCGGCCCCCAGGAAACCAAATTGTTGTTGGGTGCTGATGTTACTGCCGACTGCCCCAGACAGAGCGGTGGTGAGGTTCCCCCAAACGGCTCCATTTTGTTTTGCCATTTCCTGGGCAGTGCGTTGGGTAACGGTGCGACCAGGAATCATTGTGCTGCTTTGGGCCTGGATATTCACCACTTGACCATTGATGATGAGGGAATCGCTGACGAGAATCGCACCATCTTTGTGGGGTTTGACCCGTAGGGTGATAGGGGTATTGGCCGGGGCGAGGAGTTCTCCGGTGGCACTCCGCAGATCTTGGAACAGGGGCAGGGTGAGGGGATAGTCATCTTTTTGGCCGACATCTACCACCACCGCACTGGGAAAATTCACCAGGATCGCCGTTGAGGGGGTCAGTTTAGCAGCGAGGGACATGGGAGTAGAAGCGGGCGTTGGTTGAATATTCGCTGGCTGATTTAAGGCAGGGCTAAGGGGAAGGGGAGCAGCAGCAAGGGTTTGGGGCGTTGTGCCTGGGGTGTCGGTGCGAGCTTCGAGGCCAGCGAGGCGGGCTTTGAGTTGTTGTAGTTGCACTTCTAAAGAGGGTTCGGCGATCGCCCCTGGGGGATTGGCAAAGGCAGGGTTCGGAACACCCATCACCAACAGGGAAAGGAAGGGAATGGTGGCAGATTTGAGGAGACGTTGGCAAAAAGCGGCTTGAAACAACATGGCAGGTTCTTCCAGTAAAAACATCGGCTTCGCGGGGGGCGAGAGAATCATCACCTTGGCCCGATGCGAATGAGTAGTGACGGAACTGGGGAACTGATGCAGTTTTTTTTGACGCCACCCTACCAGGACTTTTTTTGCAGTGCTGCGTCTGTACAAAGGTGAGAGGGGAGTTAACTGATAACAGGTTTTAAAATTTCTTCTAAATCTTCACAAATAGTCAGTTCTGTTGACCTTTCATCTCCCGACCTTTGCCCTGTGAGTTAAAGGTGATCGCTACCGCCGAGAGATAAGTTTTCATGATTATTTTGTCCATAAATGCTAAAGCTTGGCTTATTTACAAGACATGGTCTAAAGTCTATATTTTCTCTTGTGTTCATAGTTTAAAGACTATGTTTTGGCCAGGCTAAAGGCGATTTTCCCAAAATATCCCTTTTTTCAAGGCTAGGCTCTCCCAGGATTTCACAACATCACGAGAAGATATGAATCAATATAGTCGTCGTAAATTTTTAATCACCGCTGGCATGGCCGCAAGCAGCAGTATTTTACTTAAAGCTTGTGCGGGCAATCCCCCCGAACCCAATAGTGGCAATGGCGCCAGCACCTCTGCCCCCGCAGACCTATCCCCCGAAATGGTTCCCGAAACCACCGCCATCAAGTTGGGCTATATCCCCATCGTTGAATGCGCATCCATGATCATCGCCAAAGAAAAAGGCTTTTTCGCCAAATACGGCATGACCGATGTGGAACTCTCCAAGCAAGCCAACTGGGCATCGGCGCGGGACAACGTCACCATCGGCTCCGAAGGTGGTGGTATTGATGGTGGCCAATGGCAAATGCCCATGCCCCACCTGATCAGCGAAGGCGTGATTACCAACGGCAAAAAAGTCCCTATGTACGTCTTGGCGCAACTCGTCACCCAAGGTAATGGGATTGCCGTCGCCCCGATGCACATTGGTAAAGGCGTAAGTCTCGACATTTCCGGCGCTGCCGATTACATCAAAAACTTCGAAAAAACCAACGGACGTAAATTTAAAGCCGCCCACACCTTCCCCAACGTCAACCAAGACTTTTGGATTCGCTATTGGTTCGCCGCTGGTGGTGTAGATCCCGACAAAGATATTGATTTGCTCGCAGTTCCTCCTGCTGAAACAGTACAGGGGATGCGTAATGGAACCATGGATGCTTTCAGTACCGGTGACCCTTGGCCCTACCGCATTATTGCCGAAGATATCGGTTACATGGCAGGCTTAACCGCTCAAATCTGGAAAGATCACCCCGAAGAATATCTCGCGCTCCGCGCTGACTGGGTTGATAAAAATCCCAAAGCAACCAAAGCGATCCTCAAAGGCATCATGGAAGCCCAAAAGTGGATTGATGATCCCGCCAACCGTCCCGAAGTAGTCCAGATCGTTGCCGGACGGAATTACTTTAACGTTCCCGCCGAAATCCTGACGCCTCCCTATGCTGGCAACTACAAAATGGGCGATGGCAAACCCGAAATTAACGACTTTAAGATGGGGCCGTTGTACTGGAAGGATGATAAGGGCAATGTCTCCTATCCCTACAAGAGCCATGATCTTTGGTTCCTCACCGAAAGCCTGCGCTGGGGCTTCCACAAGGACTTCCTGAAGGATATTGATCAAGCCAAGACCATTATCGATAAAGTTAACCGCGAAGATCTCTGGCGCGAAGCGGCAACGGAAGCCGGTTTTACCGCCGATATTCCCAGCAGCACTTCAAGGGGTGTAGAAACCTTCTTTGATGGTGTGACCTTCGATCCCGAAAATCCCAGTGCCTACCTCGATAGTCTCAAAATCAAACGCGCCTAAGATTTTTTGACTGACTTTAAACCCTTTTCAGACTTTTTCAGCGCCCTCAAGCTTGTAGTTTTTTCTCACACCCCATCCTTCTTTCGGATACTGCATCCATCGATATTCAGTATTCACAGGTAAACAGTATTTTTTTATTTCATTTAGGAGGAAATAGCCATGACCACCGTCATCAAAAGTCGCTCTCAGCGTCGCCCCAGTAATAACCCTATCCTGAGATTTTGGGATAAGAGAAAGGGTGATATTATTCCACCTTTAGTGGGTGTGATTGGATTCCTTGTGATTTGGCAAGTGATTTCCATGATTGGATTAATTAAGTTGCCACCGCCCAGCAGTCTTTGGACGGACGAACGGACTCGCACTTTGTTGATTTATCCTTTCTATGATCGCGGTGGTCTAGATAAAGGCTTGTTTTGGCAAACATTAGCAAGTTTAGGAAGGGTTGCCCAAGGTTATACTCTTGCCGCCGTAATTGGCATTAGCACCGGAATTTTAGTAGGTACTCAACCGCTAATCAATAAGGCCCTGGACCCCATTTTTCAATTCCTCAGAATGGTTGCACCCTTGGCATGGGTTCCGATTGCATTAGTAGCCCTCCAGCAAAACCAACCGGCGGCAATCTTTGTCATTTTCATTACTGCGGTTTGGCCGATTTTAATTAACACCACGGAAGGTGTAAAACAAATTCCCCAGGATTACATTAATGTCAAAAAGGTCTTGCAACTTTCTCCGAGGAAATTCTTTTTCAAGATTTTAATTCCTTCTGCACTGCCCTACATTTTTACTGGTTTAAGAATTGCAATTGGTTTGGCTTGGTTAGCCATTATTGCGGCGGAAATCGTGATGTCTGGGATTGTGGGTATTGGCTTCTTTATCTGGGATGCTTATCAGCAAAACTACATCAGTGAAATCATTTTGGCCGTGGTTTACATCGGCGCAGTGGGTCTACTTTTGGATCGCGGGATTGCCTATCTCCAAAAAATTATTGCCCCCGGTGAATAGGGCGATCGCCAAAGATTTGGCACAAGTTAATCCGAGCATTTTAAAACACAACACTTATTGAGGCATAAAGCGTTATTGATGGTTATGAAACAACAGGAGCTGCTTTGTCTAGCGGGTTTATTGATGGGCGGTACGCTACTAAATGTCGGTACGTCAGCCCAGGCCCAAGAGGCCCAGAATGATGCTTTGCTTGCTTCGACAACGATGGCACAGATGACCTCAGTCTCTCGGTTATGGGATGTGCAACCGACGGATTGGGCCTATGAAGCACTACAAAGTCTAGTGGAACGGTATGGTTGCGTCGTGGGTTATCCAGATCAAACCTTCCGGGGCGATCGCCCTCTGAGTCGCTATGAATTTGCCGCAGGACTCAATGCTTGCCTCAATGCCCTAGAACAACGGATGCAAGCCAATAATGCCGATGTATCCTCCAGCGATCTCGCGAGCCTGAAGCGGTTAACCAATGAGTTTCAGGCAGAATTAGCGACCCTTGGTACCAGAGTCGATGATCTCGAAGTCCGTACTAGGGAGCTTGAAAACCGACAATTTTCAACGACCACAAAACTGAATGGGGAAGCCATTTTTTCTATCAGTGGGGCAACGGGGGGTGAACCGGGAGGTAACGATGCTCAGATCACCTTTAATAATCGCCTCCGGTTAAATCTGACCACCAGCTTTAACGGCAAAGATGCCCTGATTACTGGCTTACAAGCCTACAATTTCTCGGCGGGTAAATCTATTACAGGTACAGGTAACGTTGCCGAAACTCTCTTTCCCAATGATGCCTCTATCCTTGGGGATGGCATGACGAACCTCGCCTGGGAACCGCAATTTGCTGGGTTTAATCCGCAGAATCTGCAATCCGGTTGTGGCAACAATAGCCTTTGTGTCTACAAGTTGCTCTATGTCAGACCGATCACAGATAAATTAACGGCATTCATCGGCCCGAAGGCGGAAGTTACCGATGCATTTCCGGCGATTCTTCCCTTTGCCAGTGAAGGACAGGGGGCACTCTCTCGCTTTGCAACTTTGAATCCGGTGTTGCGGATGTCCGGCGGCACCAGCGGCACAGGCTTGGCTTCGGCAGGGGGCTTTATCTATAAACCGAATGATGTGATTGATTGGCGTGCACTCTATGGCTCGGTTAACGCGGCAATCCCTGGGAATGAAGGATTCCCGGGTACGCCTCTGGGGGCTGGCTTGTTTAATGGTAGTTTTATCGCCGCAACGCAATTGACGCTTTACCCCAATGACAAGCTTGATCTCGGTCTGAACTATGCCTACAGCTACCACCAGATCAACATTGCGGGTACGGGTTTAACAGGATCTGAAACAAGGATTTTAGGCGATCTACCGCTCACTACCCCGGTACGGTTTAACTCCTTTGGGGCGACGGTAAACTGGCGCGTCAGTCCAAAGGTGAATCTCACGGGCTATGGGGCATACATTATGACGGATCAGGCAGGAAGCGGATCAGCCTACACGAATTGGTCGAGCTGGATGGCGGGTCTGTATTTTCCGGATGCATTCGCTAAGGGCAATGCGGCAGGGATTTTGTTTGGTCAACCACTCTATCGGGTGGATGCAGGCAATGGGGCTAATTTAAGTCCGGCCAACATCGGCGATCGCCAAACTCCCTATCAATTGGAAGCCTTTTACCTAAGTACAGGACAAAAGTTGTATGGGGTGAAACTCTGACCCAAGTAGAGATTGGGGAGAAGCGGTAAAAAAGCGACGTAATAAGTCAAAGCCATAGCGAAACAAACTCCGAGCTCGACGGCC
>JAYKIK010000199.1:0-4126 GCA_035284725.1 Synechococcus sp. | reverse complement strand
ACCAACGCCTGGCAGAGGAAGGTCCGATCCAATGGCCCTGCCCTGCCAACGAGCAACCCCCAGCAACCCCACCGGATCAACGGGGTCTTTTACAAAAACTGTTGCACCAGGGGGAACCCCTCAAGGGCAAGCGCCTTTACACTGATGGACGTTTTCACACCCCCGACGGTCGTGCGAGGTTCGCGGCGTATCATTCCCGGGGTTTAGCGGAACCACCGAACACAGACTATCCTTTCGTGCTGACCATCGGACGACTCTATGGCCACTGGCATACAATGACCCGCACCGGCCGCATTCCCAAAATTCAAAAAATGCACCCCAATCCTTTTCTCGAAATGCACCCCCGGGATGCCGCGCGTTTAGGGATTAGTGAGGGGGAAATGGTGGAAGTGCGATCGCCCCGGGGAATGGCTCGATTTCCTGCCCTGATCACGAAAAATATTACCCCTGGCACAGTGTTTGCACCAATGCACTGGGGGGCACTGTGGGGGGAAAATACCGAAGCCAATGCCCTTAGCCATGCGGCGGCCTGTCCTGATTCCCTACAACCAGAATTAAAAGCCTGTGCCGTGAATTTACTTAAAATCACCAACTCTATCCCTCCGGCAGAAGCTATAACCGAGCCTGTGTTACAGCAGCTTTAGGACGATCCAAAACCTGGGTTATGATATCCCTTTTGACAGTCAGCAACGGGGATCGGTATGGCAACGGATTATGATTTGGTGGTGGTTGGGGCCACGGGGGCCGGAGTCGCAACGGCAAAAAAGGCGATCGCCTCCGGGAAAAAAGTCGCCCTAGTGCAGCAAACCCCTCATCCCCTCCAGGATCAGCAGGCCCTCGCCCTGGAAAAAGTCTTACTCTACTTAACGACCCAACCCCAACCCCTTGAGATTGCTCCTTGGGTTAAAAAGGCGATCGCCCCGGATGATTTCTATGAACCCCTGGCAAGATTGGCAGAGGCGGGCGTTGATGTGATTCCAGAACTGGGAAATTTTGTCTGGCGACCCCACACGGCTTTTGTGACCGAAACCCGTCGCCTCCAGGGTAAAAACTATGCGATCGCCACGGGCAGCTCTTGGACAGCGCCCCCCCAAGATCATTTCTTGCTCCCCACCGACTTACTCAATGCAGATATTTGGTCTACCCTGCCGGAAAATATCGTGATCGTGGGTCAAGATCCCCATGGTTTAACCCTGGCCTATTGCATCGCAAAATTGGGCAAAACGGTGACATTGATCGGGAAAAAACGTTTATTCCCCACGGAAGATCCAGAGTGCGTCCAACGGTTGCAGACTTTTTTAGAAGTGGCGGGAATTGCTCTGCATTTTGAGTTACTGCCGGAAATGCTGACCCAGGAAAATAGCGTTGTCATTTGGGCAGAACAGTGGCGCGGTTTGACGACCCAACTCAATCTCCCCCCGGATTTTTGCCGACCGTCTGGGATGTTTCTCCAGGTAAATCCTGATCTCCAAACCCCCCGAAACAATATCTATGGGGTCGGCTCAGTGCTTGGGGGCTATGCTCTCCCGGCATTGGCGATCGCCGAAGCAACAACCCTCGTGGCCAATATTTTCCAGCGCCGGAAACTTCCCTGTGCCTATGGTGAAATTCCCTA
This sequence comes from Synechococcus sp., assembly GCA_035284725.1. Classification (GTDB taxonomy): domain Bacteria; phylum Cyanobacteriota; class Cyanobacteriia; order Cyanobacteriales; family MRBY01; genus MRBY01. Next base: position 2,511 of record JAYKIK010000199.1, on the reverse strand, counting down.
CCGCTTGTTTGCACCCCTGCCTTTTGACCATGTGGGTGCCCAGGGCCAGCACCTGCCTCCTGACACAAAAATCCTCAGTAAAACTTTGACTTGGGATCGCGTGGATCAATTGCAATTTCCCCAGGATATAACGATCAAACTGTGGCTCGATGGTCAAAATAAAATCTTGGGGGCGACCATTGTGGGTGATCGCACCGGGAAACTGATTTACCACTGTCGGGATTTAATCAGCACCCAAAAACCCTTCCAGACGTGGGACAATCTCCTAGAAAATGCGGGCCTTTTGGCGGAGATAGTTTGGTGATGCAACGGGAAACCCAGGCAAAATTTATCGTGTTTGAAGGGATTGATGGTTCTGGCAGTTCAACCCAGGCGGAACTCCTATATCAACATTTCCAACGACAGAATATTCCGGCAGTTCTCAGCCCGGAACCCTCCAACGGGATTATCGGCAACCTCGTCCGGGAAGCCCTACGGCAACGATTCCGCTTCACCGCCGACCCCGAAAAATTTAACCGACAGCTAGCCTATCTGTTTGCGGGCGATCGCCATGACCACCTCTACAACGACATTGACGGGGTGTTTAAACTGCTGTCCGAGGGAATCCAGGTGATTACCACCCGCTACTATTTTTCTTCCCTCGCCTACAACGCCAACAGCCCAGGGGAATACGAATTTATCTATCGCCTGAACCAAGATTTTCCTAACCCCGATCTGGTGTTTTACTTTGATCTCCCCGTGGCAGTGGCCCTAGAACGAGTCCAAAGGCGATCGCACCAAGAAATTTATGAAACCCAAGCCAAACTGACCCAGGTGCGCCAAAACTACCAGCAAATTTTCCAAACCTATGGAGGGAGCTGGTATCAACTAGATGCGACCCAACCCCCCGAAACCATCCACCAGCAAATTCTTCAAATTATGGCTGATTTTGTAACTGTTCCTGAATCTGGGTCGGACTAGGAGGAGCTAAATTTCCCGGAGGCGGCAATAGCTCCAGCTCAAATCCACTACTATTGGGCGGCGGCAAAGGAGTGCCACTATCGAGGGGCTCTAGCTGAAAATCATTACTTGGAATGACCCCCGGCACCTGGGGCAAGGTTGGGGTGGCTGGATTGATACCCGTATTGAGCTGCCCGTCATTAAAAAACGAATCCAAAGCCTGGGTTCCCTGGGAACCGCCACCAGTACCTAAAGCGACCCGTTGACCACCAATCGCCTTGAGCCAATCTAAAACCTGAATCACTTCCTGGTAGGGCCGCTGTTCTGAAGCATTGAGGACAACAACACCATTGGGGTTACGGGCCAGGTAATCTTTAATGATCTGGGAAAACTGATCCTGGGTTTCGATGAGCTGCTTTTCCACATAGATCTGCCCGAAATCCGTCAAGCTAACAATCGTCATGTCGGGCATTTGGGCCGTGGCACTTTCTGCGGTGGGTAAGTTCAGGTTGATTGCCTGCTGCCGCGATAGGTTCACCGCCGCCAGGATAAAAAAGGTCAGCACACAGAAAATTACATCGATCAACGGGATAATTTCGATGCGGAAATCCGGGTTGGAATCTTCCTGCCATAGCTGAAAAGGCTTTAACCCCAAGGTTTCTGGCTTAATGGGCTCACGTTTCATAATAATCTCCTGGGTTGGCGATCGCCTCTGGGCTAGGGGCGGGCAATCCCTCTAAATAATTTTGGCGATAGAGCATCTCCAGTTCACTGCCGGTCTGACGGAACAGGCGGACTTGGTTACTAGAAAGCGCCTGGAATAAACGGTAAAACGCCAGGGCAACAATCGCCACAATCAAACCCATTGCTGTGGAAAAAAGAGATTCACTAATCCCGAGGGTAACGCCTGTGGTGGAATCTGTCCCTAAATCACTCAGTTGAATGGAACCTAAGGAATTAATCAAACCCAAAACGGTGCCCAAGAGTCCCAACAGAGGGGATAGTGCAATCACCGCCTCTAAAACCTTTTCGCCCCGGCGCATGTTCGCTAATTCTTCATCTGCTGCTGCTTCGAGGGCGAGGTGGAAAATTTCTGGGTCGGTGGCCTGTTGTTTTAAAGGGGCATAGAGAAAGCGACCAAGGGGGTGTTTTTGGCAGGTGCGGGCGATCTCACTGACTGCTTGCCATTGGTAATGGGCGGCATCCAGAATTTTGTCCTGGACTCGCTGGCTCTGCTGGATCACCTTCCACCAAAACCACAGACGCTCAATGATAGTACTGAGAGCCATAATCGACAACAGCACAAGGGGCCACATGGCCGGGCCCCCACGGTTCAGAATATCTAAAACATTCACCGAGCTACCTCACTCCGGTCGCACCAAAAAAGACTAGTTCCAATTCTAAGGTTTTTAATGGTGTTTTATTCGTCTGTGGAAAGGTAGAAATGAGTTATGTTTATTTCTGGTGTATGGAGGAGAGGAAAGAAAAAGCGTATCCTGCTGAATTAAGCAAAAACCAACAAGGATACACCCATGGACAAAGATAATCTGATTTCATTGCCATCACCAGAAG
>JAYKIK010000198.1:0-19244 GCA_035284725.1 Synechococcus sp. | reverse complement strand
CAATCTTGCAATAATTCATCAATCAGAGCATCAGCTCTACTGGTCTGTTTCTGTTTTTTCATGACTCACGGTCTCCTTATTGATTTATTGATTTTGACCGCTTACACAAATTAATTTACATAACCATCCCAAACCATGTCCGGTCAGTTGGAATCGCTTACCCAGGTGGCGATCGCCCTGAAGGATTCTTCTTCCCGCTTTGAGATCGATTAACGGTTTTTTCCTTTCGCTGTTTAATGTTGCTTTATTGTCTTTGCCATGTTGGATGCCGCTAGTTTAAAGGCGATTGCCCTCGAAGCCCGCCACTGTTTTTTATTGGAAGATGCCCCGGATTTTATTGAGCTATTCCACCAAAGTATGGGATTACTCCAGGGGGAACTCCAGCAGCCCGGAGGCCAGGATAAAGGCAGACTTTACCAAGACCTTGTGCGATCTGCCCACTCCATTAAAGGGGGAGCCGGCATTGCAGAACTGGTTACCCTCCAGGATTTAGCCCACCAGATGGAAGATCTTCTAGAAGCGATGGCCGCTGGTCGCATTACCAAAGAACAGGAGGGTTTGGTTCTAATCAGTCTGGCGATGGAAGAAGCCCAGCATTGTATTGACCTCGCGGCCCGAGATGATGATCACCCAGGGGATACCCCAGAGGCGGCAAAAATGGTGATCGCCCTCCAGGAATTTCTGCAAACGACCCAGGCCCCAGCTGTCTCCGCCCAAGATAGCCCAACAAATGCTCCGAGTCAGTTTGTCGCCACCGCCCTCAAGGTGGATCTAGAAGCCTGTGTGCAACGATTGGAAGCTTTACTGGCGAGTCAACCCAGCCCCCGCGCCACCACCCTCCATCTCAAAACCCTAGAGGAAGAATGTCGTCTGTTGGGAGAAGCCCTTACAGTACCGTGGTTGAAAGACCTTGCCAGCCTCATCCAGGCCGCCCTAGACACCGCTACCATTGATCCCCTGACCCTCAGCCAAGGGGCGATCGCCGAAATTCGTCGGCTGATCCAGGTTTACCTGGGCAATCCAGACCAAGCCCAGATTAGTGAATCCCTCCAGGCTCTCCTTAGGGCACCTGCTCCTCCGGTACCACCCACTCTCTCTGTTCCTGAGGCCACTGAGCCAGAATCAGAAACACCAGTGGTTCAAGCATCCCCTCAACCGGAACCCCAGGCCAACCCCAAACAAACCTCCAGCCTACAAATCCGGATGCCCCTCCAGCAGCTCAACCGCATGGGCAACGCCGTTGGGGAACTGTTCATCGGTTATGAAAAGCTGATGCGCCACCAGGAACAACTGCTCCAGGCCAGTCGCAACCTGAAAAAAAGAACCCAGCAACTCAACCCCATTCGGGAAGAAGTGACTGCCCTTTACGATAAATTAGCCGTCGCCACCACGGGCCCAGGCAACCAGCAAGGGCAACTATCTCTTCCGGCGACCCCAGCGCCCCAAAGTGAATTTGATACCCTCCACTTCGATCAGTACACCCAGGCCCACTCCCAACTCCAGCAATTCCAAGAGCTGATGGTACAGGTGCAGGAAATCCAAGAGGATTTAGAACTGATGCGCTGGGAATTCCAGGAATCCCTCGAAGGACTGCGGCAACAGTTGGACTACCTCAACCAGGATTTAACCCAATCCCGCCTGATGCCCTTTGGGAACCTCGCCCGCCGTTTTCAACAATCCTTAGAAAATCTCAGTAAACGCTATCCCCAGAGTGCAAAGCTGACCATTGAAGGGGAACGGGTACTGGTAGACCAGGGGATCCTCGAACAGCTCCGGACACCGCTAACCCACCTGATCCGCAATGCCTTTGACCACGGCATCGAACCCCCCCAGAAACGCCAGCAAGCCAAAAAGCCGGCAGTGGGTACCATTCAACTCAAGGCCCAGGTACGGGGCAATATGGTGGAAATTTTTGTCCAGGACGATGGCCGGGGCATTGATCTCAAAAAAGTCTGGCAAAAGGCGATCGCCAAAGGCCTATGCCGCCCTGACCAGAAACCCACTGAAGCGGAAATTCTGGAATATCTGTTTACGCCTGGTTTTTCGACTCGGGACACGGTTACCGATCTTTCTGGCCGGGGTTTGGGTCTGGATATTGTCCGTCTAGAACTGGCCCAACTAAAGGGCAGTATTAGCGTCAGGAGCAAGCTCCACCGGGGGACAAAGTTCACAATCCGCATTCCCCTGAGTTTCAACATTTTGCCGCTCCTCCTCTGCCGCTGCCAACAACAGGCGATCGCCTTCCCCTCGGTGACCGTGCAGGCGGTGGTTTCCCTAATGACGAAAGATAAACCTGAATACCCAGAATTTCTCGATTGGCAGGGCACTCCCCTCAAACTCCAGGCCCTCGATCAACTGCTGCCCTACCCCCAAAACGATCTGTTTGTCAGTGCCGATCAGCGGCCCGCCCCCACCATTGGCCTGATTGTGCGCCAGGGGGAAAAATCCATGGCGATCGCCGTTGACGAAATCCTCGGGGAACGGGAACTGGTTTTAAAATCCCTCGATGGGGTTGTCGCCTATCCCCCCTATGTCGCCGGTTGCACGGTGCTGGGTTCCGGAGAAGTGATCCCCGTGCTTTTACCGGATGCCTTTGACCGTCTATTGTCCAAGCAAACCGTCACCCCAACAGTTCCCAGCCTAGAGCAGGCCCAACGTCAGCGGACAATTTTAGTCATTGACGATTCTGTGGCGGTGCGCCGGACCCTGAATAAACTCCTGAGCCAAATGGGTTATCAGGTGCAACAGTGCCGGGATGGAAAGGAAGCCTGGGCTCTCCTCAACCGCTCAAAACAGATCTTTGACCTGGCAATCTGTGACCTAGAAATGCCTGGTTACGACGGTTTTACCCTTCTACAAATGGTGCGGGGCCAAAAACAGTGGGATGACTTACCTTTCGTGATGCTCACCTCCCGGGATAATGATCTCCACCGTCAGAAGGCGAAAAACCTCGGTGCCAATGACTATTTCACCAAGCCTTTTCACCCCGTGCGTTTCCTAGAGGCGATCGCCCAATATGTAGAAATCTAAATGGCAGGAATCAAAATCGTCTGGAGCAAAGTTTCTACCCGCTGTCTTAATTTACGGTTATGGGGATCCGCTAAAAGCGCCTTGCGCAGGTAGGTGCGCGCTTTGTGGTGTTGCTGCTCCTGGAGGAGTTGCGTTCCCCAGCTGAGGTAGGTAATCCCTTGCCACTGGCGCACTTCGGGGTCGTGGGGTAAACGTTGGGCCAAGCCTTCCATCAAGGCGATCGCCCGGGCATAGCGTCGTTCCTGAAGACAAACCTGGAGCCGTTGGTAACTCTGCCACTTGAGCCGCTGATCTAGAGGAGACAATTGCGGTGAGCCCTGGGGTTGAGCAGACTCCTGGGTGAAGAAACCAGTTTTGTCCCCGGTGGCTCGGTAGGTCTCTGAGATGACCTTATAGGCTTGGGTAATTTGGATAAATCGGTGTTCCCCTTGGCGATCGCCCCGATTGACATCCGGGTGCCATTGGCGAGCGAGGCGACGATAGGCCGCTTTCACCGCGGCAAACTCCGCATCAACCCGTAACCCTAAAATTTCATAACACTCAAGGAGATTCATTGCCGCTTGCCAGGGGGAGAAAACCCAATTTTTCCCAAGAATACCGCAAAAATCTGGCGAGGCTCTATGGTTTTGGGAATTCCGCCGCCGCCCGTTAAGATCCTTTTAACAGATTTCACCCATTCCAGCCCTTTCGCCACAATTTCCATGTCCGCCCCGATGCCCATTACGATCAAACTCTTTGCCATCTACCAGGAAACCTACGGCACTGAAATTCTCCATTGGCAGGTGCCCCCCGGTAGCACCGTCGCTGATATTTTTGATCATATCCTCGCAGAACATCCCCAGCTCGAAGAATGGCGTTCTGTGACCCGATTCGGCGTAAATTTAGAATTTGTCCCCCCCGAAACAACGTTACAAGAAGGGGACGAAGTGGTGCTGATTCCCCCGGTCAGTGGCGGTTAGTGAGGCCCGACCCTGAAAAATTTCACTACAATACAAGACGACTTTGCCAAAAGTTTTTCGCCTTAAATTCCTGTTGTTTTCTTGGTGTTGCTAATGATTATGCACGTTGCCAACCTCCGCCAAAACTATACTAAAGCGGGTCTCCATGAAGATGATGTCAGCGATGACCCCATGGTGCAATTTGCGACCTGGTTCCAGCAGGCCACGGAAACGGAAGAACTGCGCGAACCTAATGCAATGGTGATCAGTTCTGTGAATGCCGAGGGGAAACCGAGCGCCCGGGTGGTACTGCTCAAGGACTTTAGTGAAGCTGGCTTTACCTTCTTTACGAATTACACCAGCCAAAAAGCCACCGAATTAGTTGCCTCCGGTCACACCGCCTTGGTTTTTTGGTGGGAGCCCCTGGAACGGCAAATCCGCATTGAAGGCACCGTCGAAAAACTGCCCCCGGAGCGCTCCGATGAATATTTCGCCAGTCGCCCCCGCAAATCCCAAATTGGCGCCTGGGCGTCCCCCCAGAGTGAGGCGATCGCCAACCGGGAGTTCCTCGAACAACGTTTTAAAGACCTCGAAGCAGAGTATGCCGACAAAGATATTCCCCGACCAGACCATTGGGGCGGTTTTTTGGTGAAGCCGGAAAAAATCGAGTTTTGGCAAGGGCGTCCCAGTCGTCTCCATGACCGTCTGGTATTTACCCTGCAAAGTGATGGCACCTGGCAACGGCAACGGTTAGCCCCTTAAATTTCGATCTTCAACCCTAAAGCGGCCTAAGATTTGTACTGAGCAAATTCACGGAAAGTCAGTACATGAAAAGTCTTTGGAACGACCAAGAAGCCGCCACCTACCAAGGGGATTTGGCCCTGCGGGTTTACACCTCCCGGTTGTTGGGGCGAGATCCCTCCCTTGTCCTCCACGGTGGCGGCAATACCTCGGTTAAGGTCACAGAAACGAACCTGGTGCGGGAAGCAGAGGAGATTCTTTATGTGAAAGGCAGTGGTTGGGATTTAGCGACCATTGAAGCAGCGGGTTTTGCCCCGGTACGGATGCAGCATTTACTAAAATTGGCCAAGCTGCCGAGCCTGAGCGATCCCCAGATGGTCAATGAACTCAAAACGCAAATGACCGTCGCCACCGCCCCGACCCCCTCGGTGGAAACGATTTTGCACGCCATCCTGCCCTACAAATATGTCGATCACACCCACGCCGATGCGATTGTGACGATTACCAACACGCCAGAGGGCCTAGAGCGCATCAAAGAAATTTATGGCGATCGCCTGGTGGTTATTCCCTACATCATGCCGGGGTTCGACCTAGCCCGCCTCTGTGCCGAAAAATTTGCCGCCGAAGCCCATGCTAAAACCCAGGGGATGATTCTTCTCAATCACGGCATTTTTTCCTTTGGGGCGACGGCCAAGGAATCCTACGAGCGGATGATCGCCCTCGTCCAGGAAGCAGAAGCCTATCTCCAGCGGCAAGGGGCGTGGGAAATTCCCCAACGGGCCATACAAATTGGTGACAAACCCGTTGCCAAAACCTTAGCCCAGCTGCGTTTTGACGTTTCCCAGGTGGCAGGTTTCCCGGTGATCCTCAAAGGCGATCGCCGCCCGGAAATTCTTAGCTTTACCCAACGGGAGGATTTAAACCGCATTTCCCAACAAAATCCCGCCACCCCTGACCATGTGATCCGCACCAAACCTGTCCCTCTGATTGGTCGTGATGTTCAAAGGTTTGCCGAAACCTATAAAGCTTATTTCGCCAGCCAAGCACCCCAGGCTAGGGAATCCAAAACCATGCTCGACGCAGCGCCCCGGGTGATCCTTGATCCAGAATTGGGTTTAATTACCGTCGGCCAAACGGCCAAAGCAGCGAATATCGTGGCGGATATCTATCGCCATACCATCGAGATTATTTCCCGCGCTGAACGGCTCAGTCGCTACCAAGCCCTGTCCCAAAAAGACATTTTCGATATGGAATATTGGGATCTCGAACAAGCAAAACTGAAAAAAGGCGGCAATCCCCCTGAGTTTACCGGGGAAATTGCTCTGGTAACGGGGGCGGCCTCGGGGATTGGTAAAGCCTGCGTAGAATCCCTGCTGAAACGAGGGGCAGCGGTGGTTGCGTTAGATATTAACCCGAGCATTGAAACCCTCTATGATCGTCCAGATTTTTATGGCCTCACCTGCAACCTCATGGATGAAGGCCAGATCAAAAACGCCCTCGAGCAAGCGGTACAGCATTTTGGTGGTTTGGATATGCTAATCCTCAATGCCGGCATTTTTCCCCCCAGTCAGGCGATCGCCAATCTAGCCACCGACCATTGGCGACAGGTACTCGGCATTAACCTCGACAGTAATTTAATTCTGTTGCGGGAATGCCATCCTTTCCTGAAACTTGCTCCCAAAGGGGGACGGGTCGCGATCATCGGCTCAAAAAATGTGGCCGCACCAGGCCAAGGGGTCGCTGCCTATTCCGTTTCCAAAGCCGCCCTGAATCAACTGGCGCGGGTCGCCGCCCTGGAGTGGGGAACGGATGGGATTCGGATCAACACCGTCCATCCCAATGCCGTTTTTGATACCGGAATTTGGACGCCTGAAGTTCTCGAAAAACGTGCCGCAGCCTACGGTCTTACCGTCGAGGCATACAAAAAAAATAATATCCTCCAGGTGGAAATCACCAGCCAGGATGTAGCTGAATGTGCCGTCACCCTCTGCAGTAAACCATTCGCCAAAACCACCGCCGCCCAAATACCCCTCGATGGTGGCAACGAACGAGTTATTTAAAAGAGTCCCCCTTACGAAGGGGGATTTAAGGGGATGTGACTTCCGAAGGGGGATTTAGGGGAATATCGCCTACATAATACCCACAAAGTGAAGGGGCCCTTGGCCACTAATTAACTCCAGCAATAACGCCAAAAAGCCAATCATTGCCAGGCGACCATTGAGCACTTCGGCGCTGGTATTCATGCCCCAAGAAAGCTCTTGGGGATACATCTTCATGTTTTCCTTAGGGTGGGTAACCTGGGCAAAGGTGCAAGGGCGTTGCTCGAGGGAGTCAGTGACTAAGTTCGCTAAGGATTCAATAAATAATGGATGGGTATTTAACGCAGGTACGCGGCGGAAATTCTTAATACCCGCTTCCTCAGCCACCTCACGGTATTCGATATCAATTTCCTGGAGGGTTTCGATGTGCTCAGACACAAAACTAATGGGGATCACCACTAGGTCCTTAACCCCCTTTTCCCCTAGGGCAATGAGGGAATCTTCCGTATAGGGTTGGAGCCATTCGACGGGGCCCACGCGGCTTTGGTAGGCGAGGGTATAGTCATTGGGACGCCCCAAGGATTCCATAATCAAACGGGTGCATTCTTCGATTTCCCGTTGATAGGGGTCTCCTGCCTCGTCTACATAGCTTTGGGGAACACCGTGGGCACTAAAGAAAACATGGGCCTGGTCGGGGTTTTCAAATTGGTCGAGTTCGTGACGAATCAGATCGACCATCGCCGCGATGTACTGGGGATGGTCATACCAGGAGGGGATCAGGGTGTAGTCCAGTTGGCTGAGGGTTTTGTCGGTGCGCCACATCTCTTCGAGGACACGAAAACTGGAGCCACTGGTGCTGATGGAAAATTGGGGGTACAGGGGGAGAACAACTAATTTCTCTAAATTATCCTGCTTGATTTCGGCGATCGCCTCTTCGGTAAAGGGATGCCAATAACGCATACCGATATAAATTTTTACTTCTTTGCCCCAGTCTGCGAGTTTTTGGGCGAGGGCGGTGCCTTGGGCTTCGGTGATCTGCCGGAGGGGGGAACCTCCACCGATTTCTTTATAATTTTCCTGGGACTTGCCGGCCCGGAGCGTGGAAATGAGCCAAGCTAAGGGCTTTTGCATCCATGGTGCGGGTAAGCGAATAATTTCGGGGTCAGCAAACAAATTAAACAGGAAAGGACGAACATCCTCTAATTTGTCTGGCCCACCTAGGTTAAGTAATAAGACCCCAACACGACCCATAGCTGATACAAATTAAATTTACTGGTATTTTCTTTAAGTGATTGTAACAATATATCCTTTTAGAATGGGACGCCTGTCGTAGTGGCTACCAGAAAGTCGAAAAAGTTTACATTTTCCTGACCATAGCCAGAACATTCGGACATTTTTCTCAGATTCCTTAGGGCGATCATTCACTACCCAAGTTTTTTCCAGTCCTCGTCAGGATTCGAGGAGGTGGCGGGGCATCACAAAGAGGGTTGTCCCTTCCCGTCGCACCACGTAAACGGTTTCATGGGCTTCGATGGCAACGGTTTCATCGGCACAGCGGGCTCGCCAAGAATTCCCTTCATAGAGAACCCGTCCCCATTGGCCAGGGGCGATCGCCGTGAGGGTTTCAGCATCGGCAGCATCACTGAGGGTGCGGGTCGTGGTCTTCGGAGTTAGAAAACGTCGGGAACCAATAATCGCCAGGATCGAAAAAAACAGCCACAGGAAAATTTGTAGATTGGGGCCAAGGCTGGGGATAAAGTACACGACTACAGCAACGGCGATCGCCCCGAGCCCTAACATAAATGCCATGAAGGCGGTGGGGAAGATAAACTCCAGGGAACACAGCAGCGCCCCAATAATCAACCACATGAGTAAGGGATTAACCATTCACCGAGACCCTAATGATCGGGATTTTTCACTCTATAATTTCGATCGGGGATATTCTCCATCGGATCAATTACATTGACCGCTCACCTCATCATAGCTCGACTCCTGGGTCTGAGCTCCCTTCGCGCTGTACTGTTTGCTAAAGTTTATGGCTATTTCTCTTCCTTACCTCCGGGCATCGGGTTCTTTGGCATTGACGTTTCCGGGCGCTGATCTCGTGGGCGATCGCTATTGGGTGGTAGCGCCGCAAATTTGGCAGGATACAAAACCGGAACTGCCCCCTAGCAATGAAGATCTATCTCCCCTTGGGCAGCGGTATGGGCAACTCTACAAGCGGCAACTCCATCTCCCGCGGGTTTATGATGTCCTATCCTTGCCGGAGGGGGAAATCTTACTCCTCGACAATATCCCCATCACTGATAAGGGGGAAATTTTACCGGCCCTCAGTTCAGTTTGGGAAACAGCCTCACCCCTCCAACAACTCAATTGGCTTTGGCAAATGGCAGATCTTTGGGGAGATCTTGTTACTGCAGAAATGGCCACTAGCCTGGGACTTTTGGAAAATATTCGGGTTGATGGGTGGCGGATTCGTCTGATGGAACTCCTCACAGATCCCAGTGATTCTCCTGCTTCGTTGTCAATGTTGGTTACGGTGTGGCGATCACTTTTACCCCAAGCTTCTCCTCGTCTCCAAGAACCCCTCACGGAAATTATTGAAAGTTTAAATGAACCCAGCATCACCCTCGCGGAAGTTCTGCCCAGTCTGAATCAGCTTCTCTTGGAACAGTCGGGCCAGCAGCACCTACAAATGGCGATCGCCAGCGCCACGGATAAAGGGGAACATCCCACCGTTAATCAAGATGCCTATTACCCCACCGCCGCGGATTTAGCGACCCCTCCCAGCGCCACTTTAGCTTTAAGCGATCATTTACTGATGGTCTGTGATGGGGTGGAAGGCCACGGAGGAGGAGAAATTGCCAGTCAATTGGCGATCCAATCCCTCAAATTACAACTAACCGGTTTTTTCCAGGGACTGTTTGAGGCAGATGAAATATTGCCACCAGAAGTTATTCAGCGGCAGTTAGCGGCCTATATTCGCATTACCAATAACCTCATTGCCGAACGCAACGATCAGGAGGGACGCACCGGGGGCGATCGCATGGCCACCACCCTCACCCTCGCCCTCCAGATTCCCCAACGGCTCCAGGGGGATAAACACAGTCACGAACTCTACATTGCCCAGGTGGGGGATAGCCGCGCCTACTGGATGACGAAAGATCAGTGCCTTTGTCTGACGGTGGATGATGATGTCCTCAGCCGGGAAGTGCTTGCGGGTCGAACCCTCTATCGTCAAGGGTTACAGCGAGAGGATCACATGGCCCTGACCCAAGCCTTGGGGGTGAAGCCGGGCGATCGCCTCCAACCGGTGATTCGGCGTTTTGTTTTCGCCGAGGATGGGGTGTTGGTGGTGTGTTCCGATGGCCTGAGCGACAACCATTTTCTCGACAAGCATTGGCAGACCTTCGCTCCGGTGCTTCTCCTGGGTCAGTTGCCCCCCAGTGCGGTATTGCAAGCTTTGATGAACCAGGCGATCGCCAAAAATCTGGATGACAATATTACGGCGGTGGTGGCCTTCTATCGCTTTAGTGCGGATATCCTGGCCCAAACTGAAGATTTAGAGACCGTGTTGCCCCCCGGAGACTTTTTCTCCGATGAGTTGCCCCCGGCAGACGAAATGGCCGTAGATCCCACAACGGTCGCCCTGGACGCTGCAGAAGAAGAATCTGGTTTTCCTGTGGTGGTCATTATCATCGGCCTCGTGGTGACCCTCGGGATGCTTGCCCTCGGTGCCCTCGGTATCAACTGGCTTTTAAACCGTAGTACCCCCTGGCAACCGACACCCCCCAGCCAAGAACAACCTAACCCTGGCGGAGGGTAGTCCGCAGAAAATAGGCAATTTTTTCGGCGCTTTCGGGTATCCCTAAGGTGCCTAAGTTAGTGGCGATCGCCTCCCGCTGACTGGGATTATTGAGTAGGTCTAAGACCATGGCCGTGAGAGAAGCAGCAGTCAAGGTATTTTGAGGGGCTAACAGTCCCGCTTCGTGCTGGGCAAACACCTGGGCATTAAGGGTTTGGTGATCCTCCGCAGCATAGGGATAGGGAATTAAAATCGCCGGCGTTTTGGTAATGGTCAACTCGGTGAGGGCACTGGCCCCGGAACGGCTAATCACCAGATCGGCCCGTTGCAGGAGAGCGGCAATATTATCGGTAAAGGGTAGGGTTAAATAATGGGGATCTTGAAATTGAGTCACATCGGGGTCATTCTTGCCAGTGATGTGCACAATAAAAGCTCCGGCTTCGATCCAGGCAGCGGCGCATTGGCGTACCAGTTGGTTAATCCCTACGGCTCCCTGGGAACCCCCCATCGCTAAAATCACAGGGTGATCGCCAGGAATGTCTAAATCAAGGGCTTGGGGTGAAAGAAATTCTGTCCGTACCGGTGTGCCGAGGTGGATCGTTTTTGCCTTTAGGAGATATTGAGCCGAAGCTTGGAAACCGAGGATCACCGCCGTGGCATATTTCCCCAGGAGACGGGTGACTTTACCGGGCAAAACGTTGGACTCATGGAGAATGACGGGAATGCCCCGCAACCGCGCTGCCAGAATTGCCGGTGCCGCGATATACCCCCCGGTGGTAAAGACTAGATCAATATGGCGATCGCCCAGGATTTTGTAAGTCTGAAAAACAGAGGTGAGGAGTTGTAGACCATTGCAGATTTTTTGGAGGGGGTTCCCCTGGAGTCCCTTAGCGGTGACCGTGTGGCGATGGTATTGACCAGGGACGAGATCCGTTTCGAGGCGATCGCGCACCCCCAACCATTCGATTTCACAGTCCGTCAATTTCTCGGCCACTGCCAAAGCGGGAAAGAGATGCCCCCCCGTACCACTCGCTGCGATTAGGATTCTGGTCACTGCCTTTGCCACAATTTCAGTCGTTTTTCGTCTCAGGTTCTAGAATAGATTACACGTTTCCGCTGAACCACAGGGAATCGATTTGGCTTAAGGAGTGAAATAAAACTTTATGGGTTACTGGCAATCTTGGCAACGGTTTTTTAGCTTGGCGATCGCCACCGGTGCTTTAACCATCAGCTATGGTCTGCGCGTCGAAGCCCGCCCCCCCGCCACGGCCCCAGCAAATTTGACCGGCCTCCTCAATGACATCGACCAGGCCGCCAACGCCCACCAACTGGATCAACTCCTCAGCTTCTACAGTGATAATTTCAGCCACAGCGACGGCCTCAACAAGACAGAATTACAGACTCTCCTCATGAATCTCTGGGCAGAATATCCCCGCCTGAGCTACAACACCAAACTCCTCAGCTGGGAGCAAGAAGGCGATCGCCTCATGGCCGAGACAGAAACCGAAGTCCAGGGGATGAAAAAACAAGCAGGTCGTTGGGTGCACTACAAAAGTACGATTCGCGCCCAACAGACATTTCAAAGTGGCAAAATGACTAGCCAAGACATTCTCTCGGAAGCTTCTACCCTGACCACCGGCGATAATCCCCCTACCCTTAAAGTAATTATTCCCGAAACCGTGGCCCCCGCTGCGGACTTTGGTTTTGATGTGATTGTTCAGAATCCTTTAGGGGATGAAATTTTGTTAGGGGGGGCCCTGGAGGAACCCATTCGTTCCAGCACCTACAGCAGCCCCGAAGCCTTTGAGTTAGATATCCTGCCCGCTGGCGGTATTTTTAAGCGAGTCGAAGCCCCCACTGAAACCGGGGATATGCTCTACTCTGCCCTGGTGGTGCGCAGTGATGGTATGGTTTTGACCACCAACCGCGTTAAAGTCCAGGAAGCCCCACTCTAGGCTGGTAGCCAGTAGATTTCACACAGTTCAATTTTAGATTTGCCTTACTTTTTTTCCCGATCCCGGTAAGCTTCGGGGATGGGGAGTGCATAGTCTGGGGAGTTATGGGGCGGCTCTGGTGGTTCGTCGGGGTGGCTCTGTTTCATGAAGTAGTACCCCACGGTTAGGGAAAGAATAATCGCGGCAATCCCAAATAAACTCAGACTATCGGTGGCCTTCACATCCAGAATAATGACTTTCCGGGCGATCGCAATAATCGCCACGGACAAAACCACTTCAAAATGGGGCCGACCCTTGGCCAGGTAGGTATTGATAATGCTTTCTAGGAGTTCAATACCGATAATGATCAGCATAAAGAGGCTAAACACTTCGAGGAGTTGGTCGGCATCTAGGAGGAACATTGGCGGTTCCACGATACTCTGAAACAGTTCCCAGCCAAAATCTAGGGTTGCTAAACCGATGGCGATCGCCATCATCCCCAACAGAATTTGGATCATTAATTTTTCATAGCGTTTAAAAATATTGAGCATAAAGTCCCTGGGGCTGGAGATTGAGTCGTATCAGATTACGCTTCGTCAAATATTGTAGTACGCCCCCGTTAACGGGAAAAATAGGCCAGGGTGACTCCCGCGCCACCGTCTTTTTGCTCTGCTAGCTCATATTTGCCAATTTGCGGGTGATATTTCAAAAATTCATGGACGCCCTCCCGCAGCTTACCAGTGCCTTTGCCATGGATAATCCACAACACCTGGGCTCCCCCTGCCGTAGCGGTGGCGATCGCCTTTTCGAGGGAACTTTCCGCCTGGTGGAGCCGTTGACCGCGAATATCGACGGTGTTAGTGCTGGTGCGGACGGTGATCGTTTCAGTACTCTGCGTTTTAGGAGGGGCTTGTTTTTTCGGGGTTTTGGGCTTGGGCTCCACTTCCACTTTTTGCCCCTGGAGGGATTCGATTTCCGTCCAATCAAGGGACATTTTCATGATGCCAAAGCGGGCGACGAGGGTCTTATTTTCAGGATCCAGTTCAATCACCTCGGCGGTTTGCCCCAGTTTAGAAATGCGAATTCTTTCCCCCAGTTGTGGTTGATAACCGGGTTTTTTCTGGGCGGGTTTGGCTAATTTTGTCTCAGCGATTTCTCCCAGGGCAAGGGTAGCCTGTTGGGCTTTTTGGGCGGTGGGTTTCCCCTTTTGGAGGGTGCGGATCACCTGGGCAATTTCAGATTTCGCTTCGGCGATCGCTGCTTGGACCTGTTGATCCTGGGCCAGTTTTAATTCTGCTTCCCGCCGTTGTAGATCCGCTGCTTTGGCTGAAACTTCTGTGTAAAACCGTTCCGTTTGTTTGAGGAGAGCTTCCGCTTCCTTGGCCTTTTGTTCCTGTTCGCGGCGCTGAGCTTCTAGGGCGGCGATGACATCATTCACATTGCTGTTGGTATTCCCCAGGAGGTTTTGGGCCTGTTCGACAATGATGATATCTAATCCCAACCGCTGGGCGATCGCCAAAGCATTGGAGCGTCCCGGAATCCCCCACAGTAGCTTATAGGTGGGCCGCAGGGAGTATTCATCAAACTCCACCGAAGCATTTTCAAAGCGTTCATCTTCGTATTTCAGGGCCTTCAGTTCCCCGTAGTGGGTCGTCGCTACTGTTAACTGGGCGTGGTCAGCCAAATATTTCAATAGGGCGATCGCCAACGCACTGCCTTCGGTGGGATCAGTCCCGGCCCCTACTTCATCGAGTAGCACAAGATTACGCTGATTTTCCGGTTGTAGAGCTTCGATAATGCGGCCAACCCGGCGAATGTGACCCGAAAAAGTCGATAAACTCTGCTGGAGGGATTGTTCATCGCCAATATCCGCTAAAACCTGGTCAAACCAAGGAATTTCCACCGGAGCGATCGCCGGAATATATAAGCCCACCTTCGCCATCAGCGCCGCCATGCCTAGGGTTTTAAGGGTGACGGTTTTGCCGCCGGTGTTGGGGCCTGTGATCGCCACGACGCGAATATCTGGGCGAATTTGCACATTGATGGGAACGACCGCAACCCCTTCTTCCTGTTTTTCCTGCCATACGAGGAGGGGATGACGCAATTGGCGCAACTGGGTCGGTTGATCCGGAGTGACAAACTTCGGGGGATGACCATCGAGCCAGAGGCTATAGCGTACCCGCGCAAGGATTAAATCTAACGTCGTGGCGATCGCCAATAGTTTTTCCAGGTCTTCCACGACGGCGGCAACTTTTTCCGTGAGTTGGCGTAGGACGATTTCAATTTCCCGTTCCTCCTGTTTCACCGCCTGACGGAGCCGATTACCTAACTCCACAATGGCCTTCGGCTCGATATAAAAAGTTGATCCGGTGCTGGAGATGTCGTGGACAATACCTGGAATTTGTTCCTTTTGCCCAGCTTTAACGGGTAACACAAAGCGATCGCCCCGCTGGGTAATGACTGCCTCCTGGATCGAGCCACTGTGGCGCTGCATAATCCGTTGGAGAGTTTGGTAAATCTGCTCCCTGGCCCCTTTAATTTTGACGCGAATCCCCTCGAGTTTGGGGCTGGCGCGGTCGGTGACATCACCCCGGTCATCGATGCAATGGTGAATTTCCTGTTCCAATTCTGGGTAGGTGCGCACCTGTTCCACCAGGCGAGTGAGGTGGGGCAGTTCTAATTCTGCATTTTCCACCAAGCGCCGCAGCCGACGGACTCCCGCCAAGGTGGTGGCAATGAGCAGGAGATCCTTGCCTGCCACTAAGCCGCCCACCGTTGCCCGTTCTAAGGCTTCACTAATATCGCCAATCCCCTCAAAGGAAACCCCATTATCCGCCGCCGTATGCAAGGCTTGCATCTCCACCGTTTGGGCCAAAAGGATTTCACTTTCGGCTTGGCTCTGGGGAAACACTAAATGTTGTGCGGCGATCGCCCCTGATTTTGTTGCGGCGAAAGTAGACAGGTGTTGGCAGAGGCGTTGCCATTCGAGCAGTTTAAGGGTTTCGGCTTGGATCTCAGTCAAGGGCAGTTAAAGGGGAATACAGCAGAGTTCAATTATATAGAGAATCTTTCGCCCCTGGGGACGGTGGCGATCGCCCTAACTTTCAAATAGATGAGTGAGATCACGGTACCCACTGACAACCCGTAGAATGTCGATTCCCCCTTCTGTTGGTAGATAGAGAATCAGATAGGTTCTGAGGGTTAAACTGCGCACATTGGGGAAAATTTCATCCCTCTGACGACCAAGTTTTGGAAATTGCGCAACTTTTGCCAATTTTTGATTCAACTCGTCTAAAAATACTTCTGCCTGATTGATGCCTGTAGTCTGCGCTAAGTAATCGGCAATTTGTTCAATGTCTTTCACCGCAGGTTTTGTGAGCCGAAATTCGGGAGTCATCTTTCTGGACTGGGATATTGCTCGCGGAAACGATCTCGGATTTGAGCTAGGGCCGTTTCTCCATCGACGACCTCACCCCGTTCTAGGGCATCCCAACCAATCAGGGCTTCCCGTTGTAATTCTAATAGGCGACCTTGATACAGATCTTCCTGTTGCTGTAGTAACTGGACTGCCGCAATGATTAGAGCAGATTGGTTTACATACTTTCCGGCCTGAACTTGACGTTGGACAAAAGCTTGAATTTCCGGTGGAAAGGTAACTTCCATTGTTTGCGACCAAAAAAGCAATGATGATCCACTCTAATTATAGAAAATGAATTGGGGAAAGGCGATCGCCCCAAGCTGTCAGTGTGACATACTCCCGCCGCTCACCTTAACAGGTAGAGCGCGGGCTTCTCAGTGACTCCTGCTATTGCATAGGACGTTACCTGAGCTTTATTGACGGAATGCCCTACCGCCAAATGTTTTATGTTAATGGCTGCATTGTGGTCACGATCAATCGTTAGTCCACATTCAGGACAGGAATGAACCCTGTCTGACAATGTTTTTGGAACTTTGATCCCACAGCCTGAACAGTTTTGAGAAGTGCCGTTTGGATTCACTGCAATTGCTAATAATCCGGCTCTTTCAGCCTTGATTGAAAGAATTTGCAGGAATTGACCCCATCCAGCATCATGGGTTGATTTTGCCAATCTTGTTCTGGCAATCCCTCTGATGTTTAACTTTTCATGAGCTACGTTTTTTCCTTGAGATAGAAGCTTTTTGACCGTTTTATAGTGAAAATCTTTGCGTTGATTGGCAACTTTTAAATGTGCTTTAGCAACTCGTCTAGCGGCCTTTTTGCGACGATCAGACCCTTTCTTTTTCCGAGATAGGGAACGCTGTAGTTTCTTTAAACGTTTCTCCGCTTTTTGATAATGCTGTGGGATTCTCACTTCTTCCCCGGTATCTGTTACCAAGAAAGATTTCAGCCCCATGTCAATCCCGATAGTGTTTTCCAGTTTTGGAGTATCGGGAGTGAGTTCAGGAACAGAACTATCTTGCAAGGAAAGAGTTATGTAGTACCCATCAATCTTTCTGTTAATACAAGCGGTTTTGATCTTGAAACCATCCGGGATGGGACGATGCAAAATCATTTTCAGCTTGCCAATTTTTGGGAGTTGAATGATTGATCCGCTTAAATGCTCTGGCTTAATTGGATCTGGGAAGGTAATTGAGCGATACCGTCCAACACCCTTAAACCTGGGCTTACCACTCCGTTTTCCATTGCTGTTCCCTTCTATCCATCGGTCATAAGTCTTTTCTACCCGCGCAATGACATCTTGCAAGGTATGAGAAGGAACTTCTTTATATTCGGGAAATAGCTTTTTGGTGTTAACTAGATCTCGCTTCTGAGAATAGAAGTTAGGGCGCTCTTTGAGTCCTGGTAAATGACAGATCAAAGGGCAGGCGTTGATATCACAACGATTTTGTTCCCACCAATTAAACCGCTCTGCTAACCGATAGTTGTATTGACGACGACAAAGTTCAATCCACTGGTCAATCGTGGTTTGTTGCTGTTTCGTCAATCTTAATCGGTATTGGTAGGATATCCGCATTTTCGCACAAACAATATTGGTATTGGTAGGCGGTTGTGTCGTATCCCAACAAAGTCAGGCTTCTAGCTTCATAGCCCTACCAACGTAGACGGCTCCACGGTTCTCATGTTACCATTGTAACGCAAGATTAATCAAATTGGCGACACATGAAAAATATCTCTCTCCGTATTTCCGATGTTGAAAAGCAACATCTTGACGACTTTTGTCGTCTTACCGAGCGAACCCAAAGTGACGTTCTTCGCCAATACATTCGGAGTCTGTCTGTCTCCGGGGTATTGAACCCCATCGACAAACCCACAATTCTTCCCGACACTCACCTTCGGTAGAGTGCGGGGCTGCTTGCGGATTCAGCTCAAAATTCCTATGGTGAAGTTAAACTAGCAACCGTAGGTGCGCCGGAGAGTCAAATCAATGCGATACGAACAAGATATTGTTGCCTGGTCAGCCACCCAAGCCCACCATCTCAAGCGTAAAGAATGGGAACAGTTAGATCTAGAACACCTAATTGAGGAAATTGAAGCCTTGGGACGCAGTGAACAACGGGCTTTTGGGAGTTATCTGCAAGTATTGATGATGCACTGGCTCAAATGGCACTACCAACCAGAACGCCGCAGTAAAAGTTGGGAACATACCGTTTCCTACTGTCGGGATCAGATTCAGGATGCCCTTGAGGATATGCCCAGTCTCCAGAGACTCCTCGAGGATGAAGAATGGCTCGCTAAATATTATCGACGGGCCCGCCGTGACGCCGCGAAAGAAACCCAGAAAAATCTCAATATTTTCCCGGAAGCCATGCCATTTACGGTGCAAACACTCCTGACAGCGGATCTTTAAGCTTCATCGGTAAGCAAGTCCGGGGAATGGAGCCACACATCGCTTTGGGGGACCGCAATGGAAATCCCTGCCCGTTCAAAGGCAATTTTGACCCGGCGACGAAACTCCCTGGCCACCTCCCACTGCTTCAGGGGTAAGGTTTTAATCCAGAGCTTAATGATCATCCCCCGTTCGTTAAAGTTATCTACCCCCAACACCACCGGCGCTTCCACAATTTGCGATCGCCACGCCTCATCCGTATACATCTGTTCCGCCACCTCCCCCAAAATCCTGAGAGCTTGATCCACATCGGTTTGGTAGGGCACGGGAATATTGAGATCCGCCCGGGACCATTGGTTAGACAGGTTGGCAACGATGCGCACTTCTCCATTGGGAATGGTGATCAGTCGCCCCTCAGCGTCTCGGATTTGGGTAATGCGGAGGTTAATGTTTTCCACCAACCCCGTCACTGGCCCGACATTAATCACATCGCCCACAGCATATTGATCTTCGAGGATGATTGAAAAGCCGTTGATGATATCCTTCAGTAAATTTTGGGCCGCAAAGGACACCGCCAAACCGATAATCCCTGCCCCGGCCAGGATCGGCGCAATATCAATGTTGACCGACCAGAGACACACCAACAGGGCAATCACGAGAATAATCAAAGTCACAATGCTGCGCATCACCTGGGAAAAGGTCTTAACCCGCAACTCCAGCCGTTGGTTGGATTCCTGGGTGATGAAGGTAAAGGCTTCTAGGGCGCCATCGGCCAGCAATTGGTTAAATTTAGCGATTAGGGCATAGCTCAGGCGGATCGTGAGATAGCTCACCAGGGCAATAAGGGCCAGCCAGAGGGGGTATTTAAAGATGCCCAACAGCCACACCTGGGTAATGCGGGTCTGGGGGAAAAGACCAAGGTTAATAAAAAACGCTGCGGCGATCGCCCC
>JAYKIK010000197.1:0-4789 GCA_035284725.1 Synechococcus sp. | reverse complement strand
TTCATGGTGAGGTAACGGATTACATTTTCTCCCAAACGCATATCCCGCTCGAGGGCTTTGATCTGGCTACCATCAGCTTTGTAGTTGACCTGGATGTAGATGCCATCGTTGAAGTTTTTGATGGGGTAGGCGAGGTGACGTTTGCCTCGCACTTGTACTTGGATGTCGTTGGCACCAGTGTCCTGGAGCATGGTTTTGTATTTGCTGGAGACTTCCTGCACCGCTTCTTCGCTGAGGTCGGGACGCAGGATGTACATCATTTCGTAGTTGTTCATTTTAAAAAAATTGATCCTTTTGGACAATCGGGCTGCTCGTTGCTTGGAAATGTTTGGATTTCTTTTACGATTCGAGAAGCAAGGATATAAAATTCTACTACACCTTGCCTAGTTTTAGGGAATATTTGCAGATCTGAGGATTTATCGGGGAACGCAATAATTTTCATATCAAGGCTGGGATCTGATGGGCGATCGCCTTTCCTGTCGAGAAGGCACTTGATGCTGTGTTTAGTTGATTAACATTTACCTATGGCGCAACGATATGTGCGAGTTCAAACACCCCAGGGGCGAGTCCTCTACGGATTGCTGCAGCTCAATCGGGAAGTGCAGGTGATTGATGCGCCAGCTTGGTTGGGGGGACAAATAACGGGGGAAATTCTCGCTTCCGAGGAATATCAATTGCTCGCTCCTTGCGCCCCCTCGAAAATTATCGCCGTGGGTCATAACTACGCCGCCCATGCTGCTGAAATGGGCCACAGTGTGCCGCCGGAACCGCTGCTATTTTTAAAACCCCCCAGTGCGATCATCGCCCACCAACAGGGCATTGTGTATCCATCCCAATCCCAACAGTTGGAGTTTGAGGGGGAACTGGCGCTGATCATCGGCGATCGCACTCACTATTGCCCGGCAGGGGAAGCCCACCAAAAAATCTGGGGTTATACCATTGCCAATGATGTTACAGCCCGGGATCTTCAACGGCAGGATGATCAATGGACCCGGGCGAAGGGCTTTGATACCTTCTGTCCTTTGGGCCCCTGGATTGTGCGGGAGATTAGCCCCGATGCAAAACTGCGCACCTACGTAAACTACATCAAGACCGAAAGCCAAGAAACGCCTCCTTCCCAAGCGGCATCTGTCCAAGATATGGTCTTTTCGGCTCCCCAATTGGTCAGTTACATTTCCCACATCATGACCCTACTGCCAGGGGATAT
Source organism: Synechococcus sp. (assembly GCA_035284725.1). Classification (GTDB taxonomy): domain Bacteria; phylum Cyanobacteriota; class Cyanobacteriia; order Cyanobacteriales; family MRBY01; genus MRBY01. Next base: position 3,582 of record JAYKIK010000197.1, on the reverse strand, counting down.
TATTTTGACGGGGACGCCGGCGGGGGTGAAACCGGTGCACATTGGCGATCGCATTTTGATCACCATTGAAGGTATTGGCGCCCTAGAAAATCCCATTATTTCCCCTTAATCGCCTTAATCGCCCCCTAAATCCATTGTTATTAACCACTTTTTGCCTGTAAAACTATGTGTCGTCCGTTTCGTCCTCACCTTGCCGCTATCTGTCTACTCCTTACGGCCTGTGGTGGGGGAACGACGCTTTCCTCTAACCGAAATGATCCCACCCAACTGAAATTACTGTACTGGCAAGCACCGACGATCCTCAATCCTCACCTTTCGACGGGTTTTAAGGATTGGGAGGCGAGCCGAATTACCCTGGAGCCCCTGGCAACCTTTGAGCCCAATAGCGAACTGTTGCCCGTGTTAGCGGCGGAAATTCCCACCCCAGACAATGGCGGCCTCAGTGCCGATGGATTGTCCGTCACTTGGAAGCTCAAACCAAATTTGCAGTGGTCTGATGGGGAACCTTTCACAGCGGCGGATGTGGTGTTTACCTATGAGTTCATCACCGATCCGGCAACCGGGGCAACCAATGCTGGGGTTTTCCAAGGGGTTGAAAAGGTGGAAGCCCTCGATGAAACAACGGTAAAGGTGACGTTTAAGGAAGTTACCCCCGCGTGGTTTGGGGTGTTTGTGGGTGCAGAGGGAATGATCCTTCCCAAACATAAATTTGCGGACTATCTCGGGGAAAAAGCCAGGACAGCACCAGCGAATTTAGTCCCCGTGGGAACTGGGCCCTACCGGGTGGTGGAGTTTAAGCCTGGGGATGTGGTGGTCTATGAGAAAAATCCCCATTATCGGGATGCGGCACAACTCAGTTTTGAGCGCCTGGAACTGAAGGGGGGCGGGGATGCCACGGCGGCGGCACGGGCAGTGCTACAAACCGGAGAAGCAGACTTTGCCTATAACCTCCAGGTGGAAACCAAGGTGCTGACAGAATTACAGGCGGCTGGTCGGGGGGAAGTCCTAACGAACTTTGGGCCTTTGAGCGAACGACTGGAGTTTAATTTCACTGATCCGAATCAAGCAACGGCCAGCGGTGAACGGTCGAGTTTAGCTTTTCCTCATCCCTTCTTGACTGATGCACGGGTACGGGAGGCGATCGCCACTGCCATTGACCGTGAAACCATCGCCCGGGAGCTGTATGGGGTGACAGGGAAGCCCACCAGTAATTTTGTCGTCAACCCGCCAGAGGTGGTCTCTGGGAATACCAGCTACACCTTTAACCTGGAGCGCGCCAATCAACTTTTAGACGAAGCGGGCTGGGTCGATAGTAATGGGGATGGTACCCGAGATAAAAACGGTGTGGAGATGCGGCTCCTATTCCAAACCTCTGTAAACCCTCTCCGTCAGAAAACCCAGGCAATTATTAAACAAAACCTATCCCAGATTGGCCTGGCCGTTGACCTTAAGAGCATCGATGCCAGTGTTTATTTTTCCGGCGACCCTGGCAATGTAGATACCACAGAAAGGTTCACGGCGGATTTGCAGATGTTCACGACGGGCAATACCAATCCTGATCCCTTGCCCTACCTCAAACGCTACACCTGCGATGAAATTCCTACCCAAGCAAACAACTGGACGGGGGACAACTATTCCCGCTATTGCAACGCCGCCTATGATCAGCTCTGGACGGACACAACGAAGGAACTCGATCCCCAAAAACGTCGCGCAAACTTGATCCGTCTTAATGATTTATTGATTCAAGATTTTGCCGTGGTTCCCCTCATTCACCGGGCCGAAACCGCAGGAATTGGCGATCGCCTTACGGGGGTGACCCTGACCCCTTGGGATATGAATACCTGGAACATCGCCGCCTGGCGTAAGGAAGCCTAGTATCAGTTGGGATAGTTAGAATAAACCCCGTTTGCCATTGGGCATAATCGTCGCCCAGTTGGTCTTTGCTTTTTTCAGTTGCTGTTCCGTCACCTTCGCATTGCGTAGATTCGCCCCGCAGAGGTTCGCCCCCTCAAGGTTGGCATAGTTGAGGTAGGCAAAACTGAGATCGGCCCCCCGTAAATCCGCCTTACTGAGGTTGGTATAGCTAAAGTAAGCCCGCCCCAAGTTGGCATCCCGCAAATTCGCTTGGGTCAGATTCGCTTTACCAAAATCAGCATTACTTAGATCTGAACCTTGGAAATTGGCTTGGATCATTTGGGATTGGTGGAAAATACAGCCTGCCAGATTCATTCGGGGTAAGCTTAGGCCCAACAGTTGCAACTGGGCAAAATCCTTACGCCCTTGGTTATAGGCACTTAAAACATCTTGGGCGGTCAACCGCGTTGCTGTGGGCTTCGGAATGTTAGCTTTGTTTTGTTCAAGCCTAGTGGTTCTCCCCATGGTAGAACGGGGTCTGTTTTGGTTACTCCCGAGGCGATTGATGGGGCTCGTTGGCGATGCGGGTGTACTCATGCCAGGATGGGGGCCATGGGATTTGGGGCGGCGATCGCGTCGGGCTCGGATGGCCATAGCTAAACGGGAATTCGCTGAGGTAGAGGGGCCCCCTGTGAGATCATCATCGTCTTGGGCAAAGGGGTCTGTGGGCAATTGACCACCAGTGCTTCCCTTAAAATCTGTGCCACTGAGATCCACCATGCTCTGGGCCAAGCTAGCCATATAAGGTTCCATATCCAAGGCATCGAGGACTTCCTGGGCGGATTGGTAGCGATGCTTGACGGAACTTTCGAGCATTTTGTGGAGAACACTGGCGAAGCTATTGCTGATATCAACGTAGGATTCCCACAACATTTCTCCGGTTTTGGGGTCGTAGCCTAAATCTTTTGGGGATCTACCGGTTAGGAGATAGATGCAAGTAACTCCGACGGCATAGATGTCACTGGCGTAGACAGGGCGCATGGCCATTTGTTCAGGGGGAGCATAACCCGGGGTACCCACGGCAAAGGAGGTGAGGGCTGTTTGTTCGGAAGAATTGGCGATCGCCTCGGGGTTAATTTGGTTTTTGACGGCACCAAAGTCGATGAGCACCAGTTTTTTGTCCTGTTCACGGCGAATCAAGTTGGCGGGTTTAATGTCCCGGTGGATTACCTGCTGGCTGTGGATGTATTCGATAACGGGGAGGACTTCGCTGAGGAATTGCCGGGCGCCAGCCTCACTGAAGGGGCCATTTTTCTTGACTTCCTGCTGGAGGTTATGGCCTTTGACATATTCCTGGACAAGGTAAAACTGGTGGCTATCCTCGAAATAGTCCAGCAGACGGGGCACTTGGGGGTGATTGCCGATGCGCCCTAGGGTTTCGGCCTCCCGTTCAAATAACTCCCGGGCCATCTGGAAAAGGTGGGGCACATTGCTGGAGGGGCGCAGTTGCTTGATCACACAGGAGGGTTTACCGGGGAGATTCAGATCGACTGCGAGGAAGGTAGCGCCAAATCCCCCTTGTCCCAAGCTTTTTAGGGACTTGTAGCGCTGGCGCAAAATGAGACTACTCCCACAGGTTGCACAGACCCGGGCCTTGAGGGGATTTTTCGGATTAGAACAATCGGGGTTGATACAGTAGCTCATCTAGAGTCACCTTGGGGGGAGGGG
>JAYKIK010000196.1:0-4779 GCA_035284725.1 Synechococcus sp. | reverse complement strand
AGGTGTACAGAAATCAGACGACCTGGGTCGTTAAGGACGACTGTATGTACGCGGTACCAAGGTAGTCCCATTGACTACTCTCCTCCTAAACAATCGTGTCTACTATGACCAAATATTTTCTCATTATCAACGAGGATTGGTCTGAACCGAGAAAAACAACTTCAAATCTAGGGAAAGATTTTGAGTTGAAACGGCTTTTTGACGGCAATGTCTTCGTAGACCTTAATAAAAGTTTTCTAGGAAAAAATTTACAAAAGTTTACAAAGCATCCTCAAGAAAGTTGTTTTGTTATTGCTAGTTGTCCCAAGGACTTAAGCGTTTTTTGTCTTCTCTCTAAACTACGATACAAAGGGCTTGTGCTGGGTTTAGGGGGAAGATTGTTTAAAGAAGTGTAACTATTGTTAGAGGGCTTGGCAAGCGTATTGCAGGAAATGTAATGGGGCTAATGGCTTGGGCTTGGGTCTTTGTAAAGGGTTTTGGCTTGGTTCAATTGGGAGATCGCCTCTTCGGGGCCCATCAGTCGTTTGATCATGACTTGACCAATGTTTTCAGTCTTAATGAGCGTAGGGTCTGGCGTAACTTCTAGCATGAGGATCGGATCTTCCACTTGGTAGAGCCACAGTCGTTCCCCTTGGTTTTCCATGGCGATATTTGTGCGCTGGATTTTGGGAGGACGCCGCCAGGAGATCATATCCCAGAGGCCACCGGGTTCCCAAACGCGACCGATATGCCAACCCTCGGTCAGGAAAAAATACTGCATAGACATGGGATTAGAAAAAGTGGAGGACAGGTTTCTGTCAGAGAATAATAAGCATGATTGTTTCTTTTACCTAGGGGTTACGTCAGTAAAAGGCTAAAATTCGCTGATTTTGCCTGCTAACAAAAATCCCCAAGTCATTATGGGGATCGCCTTGGGTATCAATGACTCATGATCTTAGCTTTTTAACAAAGAGCGATCGCTGAGGACTTTAATTTCTGGCATTGCCTGGGAAAGACTGCCTCGGTTGATAGAAAAACGGTTGGAGGCTACATTGCTGACCTTCATGCCATTGCGATCGATGAGGTTGAGGAATTCTTCGACGGACTGGAGGCCACAGGTTGCGTCTCCGGCACTGGTTTTGTAGTGGGTCGGTACAATAATTTTTGGTCGGAGCAATTCTAGGGCCTTGAGAGCCTGGGTCGGGGTATAGCCTTTGGGGGGAATACTCCGAGGATTTGTATCAGTACCCCCGACGGGAATCATCAAAATATCAGGAGAGCCCCCCGTCAAGATGAAATCATCAATATCTACTTCCTCACCGGCTCCACCGAGGTGCAAAATACTGATGCCATTCTGACGCCAGCTCCAGGCAATGTTCGGGGGAAAACGCCAGTCGCGGTACCGTTCAATGTTGGCATGGTCGAGGCTAATGCCGTCAAAGGTGATGTTGTTGACGGGATATTGGCCGGCTTGGAATAGAATGCGGGGATCACCGGAGAGGCCTTCGGTGTAGCCTTCGTCAAACAGTTGGCTACTGAGGAGAACAACGTTCGCCCGGGGGAAATTTGTGCGGTAACCAGCGGTGCAACTCAGCGCTTGGAAGGGATTGATCAGGATTTTTGTCCCCCCACCACTGACAGCGAAACAGGTGTGACCAAACCATTCAATGTCAAGGCTGCCTGTTTGGGCTTGGGCGGCGTTGTTTTGGAGGAGGGAAAAGCCGGCGATCGCCCCAAAAGTACTAATCCCTGCGGTTTGAATAAACTGTCTACGTTTCATGGTTTTGTTGGGGAACCCCTCACTAATTCGTTACAAGCGTTGGCACAGGTGACAAGGAGGCGAGGAAATTTCGCAAGAGTTGTTTGCCTGCAGTGGTCAAAATGCTTTCGGGATGAAATTGTACCCCTTGGATGTGGGGATAGTCCCGATGCTGTACGCCCATAATCGTACCGTCATCTACCCAAGCTGTAACTTCAAGGCAAGCCGGACAATTATTTTTGTTGATGACGAGGCTATGGTAGCGGGTGGCGGGAAAGGGATTGTCTAAACCGGCAAATACTCCTTTGTTGCTGTGGTAGATTTCAGAGATTTTGCCGTGCATTAGGGTTGCTGCCCCAATAATTTGACCGCCGAACACCTGGCCGATGCTTTGGTGTCCCAGACAAACCCCGAGGATCGGAAGTTCCTGACCTAAGTGCTTGATGACATCGAGGGAGATGCCTGCATCCTCTGGGCGACCGGGCCCGGGGGAAATGACAATGCCATCTGGCCGCTTCGCCCGAATTTCTTCAAGGCTAATTTTGTCGTTGCGGTAGACTTCAATTTGTTGAGCAACGGGTAATTCTTGACCCAGTTCACCGAGATATTGCACTAGGTTATAGGTAAAGCTGTCGTAGTTATCGATGACGATGATCAAAGGGGTCACACTCCTTGTCAGTTAGGCTGAGGGGAATAGAGAAATGCTTCAGGGACTTGAGTTGGAAAATTTTATGAGGGTAAGATACCAGGCTCTAGGAGGGCTTGGAAGTGGGGAAAAGCAATTAAACAGGCAATTACAACGGAGGCGATCGCCCCAATAAGAACCGCTGCCGCTGCGCAATCTTTCGCAATTTTGGCTAACTCATGGTAGGTCTGTTGGACGGTGAGATCTACCACAGATTCAAGGGCAGTATTGAGCAGCTCCAGGACTAACACCAGGGCTACCATCGCTGTGAGAAGTGCTGTTTCTAAATAGCTGAGGGACAGAAGCCAACACATTGCCCAGACAAACATCGCGATCGCCAAATGGATTCGGAAATTCCGTTGGGTACGGGTGGCATAGGAAACCCCCTGCCAAGCATAGCGAAAACTAGCAAGGAGGTCGGGGGCTACTTTCCAGGCAAGCGATCGCCGATCCCGTTCCGGGGGCGAGAGAATTTTTTTTTGCTGTGTCATCTTCTCCCTCGTTCTCCCTCGTAAGATCACCCCATTATGGAATAAGTTGGACGTTTCGCAAGAGTTCTTCCTGGCGATCGAGCATAGCGACCAGTTGTGCTTCATCAGGGTGATCCCACCCCAGGAGATGCAAGAGACCATGGCTCACCAACCAACCGAGTTCAATCTTTAAACTATGTGTTCGTTCCTGGGCTTGGCGTTGGGCCGTTTCCACCGAAACGATGATGTCCCCCAAATACAGTGGTTCCCCGGGGGGCAAGGGGCTGGCAAAGTCATCTTCGAGGGCGGCGAAGGACAAAACATCCGTGGGCTGATCTTTGTGGCGATACTGGTGGTTGAGGCTGTGGATTTCCGCATCGTCGGTGAACCGGAGGGTTAATTCATAGCCATCGGCTGTCGGGAGATCTTCTTTGAGTTCCGGTAACCATTGATGAAGATAATTTTCCCAAAAGGTGATCGCCAATTCTGGTAATTCTAAACCAGACGTATTTTCCACAAAAATTTCGCATTCCATCACGGGCTGTATCCCCATCTAGCGACTGAGGTAGGCCATGGTGACGAAAAATCCCAGCAGGCCAGCGGTGGTGAGGAAAAAATGCCAGAGAGATTTACTGCCTTTGCGGACCATATTGCGCATGGCAAGCTTGACATAACTGGGTTTGGGTTCGGTAGCTTCTGGGGTCTGTTCCAAGGTGGATGGGGATTCGGACATAGTTGCTTAGGGCTAAAACCACGGTAAATAGCAGAAAGTGCTTTCTAATGTAACAGTTTGTTGCAGGGAATGAACCGCCCGGAACAAGGTGATTTCTCTAATCTTTTCCCTGGGATGGGGAACCCAATCCGATAGACTAGAGAGTCGAGGCGATCGCCCGTTGGAAAAGAGGGAAGGATTATGCGAATTTTAATCATTGGTGGTACCCGATTCATTGGGGTTTATCTCACCGAAGTGCTTTTGGCGGCGGGCCATGAGGTGGTGTTGTTCAATCGTGGTAATCATCCTGCCCCTGCCGGCGTTGGCCAGATTAAAGGCGATCGCCAGGATCCGGCCCAACTGAGAGAAAAGCTTGCCGGGGAAACCTTTGACGCCATTTTTGATAACAACGGTCGGGAACTTGCCCACACCCAGCCTCTCGCTGCAATTTTCGCGGGTAAAGTGCAGCATTTCGTTTACGTCAGTTCCGCTGGTGTTTATCTGCCCACTGACCAACCACCCCACAAAGAAAGCGATCCCGTCGATCCCAACAGTCGCCACAAGGGTAAACACGAAACGGAAGCCTACCTCGCCCAGAGTGATCTACCCTGGACGTCAATCCGTCCCACTTACATCTATGGTTCGAAAAATTACAATGACTTGGAAGCCTGGTTCTTTGACCGCATCGTCCGCAATCGACCGATCCCCATCCCCGGTGATGGGCAACTGATCACTCAATTTGGCCATGTGTACGATCTGGCGACGGCCATGGCCGCAGTCTTGGATAACCCGAAAGCGATTGGGCAAATTTACAATATTTCAGGCGATCGCTTTGTCACCTTTACCGGATTTGCTAAAGCCTGTGCCGTAGCCGCCGGAAAAGATCCCGCCGCGGTGGAGTTGGTTTACTACGACCCGAAAAAATTCGACCTCGGCAAACGTAAGGTCTTCCCCATTCGGGCCCAGCATTTCATGGCAGACGTTAGTAAGGCGCTTAATGATCTGGATTGGCAACCGAAATACGACCTGATTAGTGGCCTGAAGGAATCTTTTACAAATGACTACCTAGCTAGCGGCCGTGACCAACAGGCCATTGATTTTAGCCTTGACGACCAAATCCTAAACCAACAGTAGAGGCAATCCATGGCCGCTCCCACCCTTGATGATATCTATC
>JAYKIK010000195.1:0-2783 GCA_035284725.1 Synechococcus sp. | reverse complement strand
CCCTTGAGGGGTTCCCCCTGGTGCAACAGTTTTTGTAAAAGACCCCGTTGATCCGGTGGGGTTGCTGGGGGTTGCTCGTTGGCAGGGCAGGGCCATTGGATCGGACCTTCCTCTGCCAGGCGTTGGTGGCTTAAACCCGTCATGTCGCAGGGGCGATCGCCTGTGAGTCGGACAAATTCTGTATAGACTTCCGCCGAGGACACCGCCCGAAACTGTTCGTAAAAGCCTAATCTTCTACCTACCTCCGCAAAAATCTCCCAATCAGCCCAGGCTTCCCCGGGGCGATCGCGAAATTGGGGACAGTAGGTGACAACTCGCTCAGAGTTTGTCATCGTGCCTGTTTTTTCGCCCCACTGCAAAGCTGGTAACAGTAGATGGGCATAATTTGCTGTTTCCGTCGGATAGTAAGCATCCTGACAAATGGTAAAGGGCGATTTTAACAGGGCCGCCTTTGTTCGTTCCAGGTCGGGCATACTCACTGCGGGATTGGTGGCCACGACCCAAAACAAGCCCACATCCCCTCGATCTAAACCCTCGATCATGGCCCAGGCATCTTTCCCCGGCACCGCTGAAATGGAACCTTCCGGTAACTGCCAAACTTTTTCTAGGGCGGCGCGATGGTCGGCATTCTTTACCAAACGGTATCCCGGTAGTAAATGGGCTAGTCCTCCAGCTTCCCTTCCCCCCATGGCGTTGGGTTGTCCAGTGAGCGAAAAAGGCCCTGCACCAGGTTTACCGATTTCCCCCGTCATCAAATGCAAGTTAATCAGCGTGCGTACCTTGGCGGTACCTTCGGCAGATTGATTCATCCCCATGGACCAGAGGGACAGCACATTATCCGCATTGGCCCAGTATTTGGCCGCTTGTTCCAGATGTTCGACAGCAATCCCACAGCGACGGGCCACGGTTTCCGGGGTGTAACTCTGCACCAACATCGCGTATTGGGGAAAACCCTTGGTGCATTCGTCAATGAAATAGGTGTTAATCTTGCCCCATTTCAACAAAAGGTGGGCAATGCCATTGAGTAGATCGATATCTGCACCGGGTTTAATCGCCAGGTGGAGATCCGCGACTTCGGCGGTTTTAGTGCGACGGGGATCGACAACGATTAATTTGGCTTTAGAACGTTTATGGTGTTCCCGCAGCCGATTAAACACAATGGGATGACATTCGGCGGTGTTGCTGCCAATGATAAAAGCGCAATCCGTTAACTCCAGGTCTTCATAACAGGCAGGCGGCCCATCAGCGCCGAAACTTTGGATGTAACCAGCGACGGCGGAAGACATACAAAGACGGGAGTTAGCATCGAAATTATTTGTCCCCAGACAGCCTTTTAGGAGTTTTTGGGCGGTGTAATAGTCTTCCGTTTGTAGTTGCCCGGAACCATACATCGCAATGCCTTCGACCCCGAGGGTTGCTTTGACGGTTTGGACGCGCTCGACAATTAAATCAAAAGCCCGCTCCCAACTGATGCGCTGGAAAGGATCCGTCAGCGATCGCCGATACATGGGATAGAGTAAACGGTCTTGATCGAGGGATTCGGCAATGGTTGCCCCTTTGACACACACTTTTCCCAGGCTAGAGGGATGTTGGCGATCGCCCATCACCTTGAGGGTCGTTTGGTCATTCTTCGTTACCTGGGTTACCTCTAAACCACAGCCAACCCCACAGTAGGGACAAAGGGTTTTTGTTTTGAGTTGCTCCATCACCTATCCTATCCAGGCCAGTGAAATCATCTTTACATGCGAGGAATTGCGACAAGGATCACACTCTTTTGGGGGGAATTTCGTAACTTGCAGTACTTTTTGGGGATATTTAATGCACTTTAGGGATAAATAAAATTTGTATCTTACATCCTAGGCCTGGGTTTCCTGGGCTGGCCCTTGGTCGCTGGGCTTGGTTTCTCCATAGGCAAAACCATGTTCATCCGCATAGCGGTGCATGAAGCGCATAAACCGTTCCCAGTGGGTAGCATCTTCAATTTCAAAGCGACAGATGACACTCCGAAGTTCGTCCCCTTCTTCTCCGCCAAACATCAGGCGACAACTGGAGGGGGTGACGGAAATTTCTCCTTCTTCGTCAATGAGGCGGACAATGCCGTTGGAACCGGCAGTAAAGGCTTGGAAGCGGTCGAGGGCATTGAGGCGATCGAAGGTCATTGAAACAGATTTAACGCCAGTTTGGGGATTACGCTGGAGGCTGACGTTGCTAAGATCTTCGCTAATACCGTTAAAAAATTCGATGCGGGGGGTAGTATCTTCGGGGTCGGCGGTGAATGGGTTGGCAGGATCAGCCCAGGTTGATTAAATCAGGTGTGAGTGGGTTGAATCCCTTGTAGGGGTGAATGTGCAGCATGATCATGGAAAAGACTAGGGTTGTGCACAGGCACCAGAGCACGATGGCCGTGATCGCCGTTGAGCTATTGGCACGATGCACGGCCGCAAGCGTGATATTGGAGACCAGAGTTAGCAGATAAATGATGGCCCACTTTCGCCCATAGCCCAAGTTCGCCTGGCTGCCGATCGAGAGGCGTTGCTCTCGGGCTGCTTCGAGCTGCTTGATTTCGGTGAGGATCTCCGCTGCCATGGCTTTGGTGGTGCACAGGGAGCCGGCCTCCCGCACCGTGCAGGCGCCAGCGTCGATCGTCCAGGCGCGATTGTAGAGGTTGGAGAGGGTTTGATCAACCTCGGGCTGACGCCTCATGTTGTACTCCTTGCCCCATTCACCCTGCTCCACCAGCTGGATGTACGACGAGAGGTCGCCCTTCAGCTCGCGCGCCAGCG
>JAYKIK010000194.1:0-10882 GCA_035284725.1 Synechococcus sp. | reverse complement strand
GCCCAAAACATTATCGACAATGAGTTCGCTCGCATTACCTACACCGAGGCGATCGCCCTTTTGGAGAAAAGCAATAAAACCTTTGAGTTCCCAGTGGAATGGGGCATCGATCTCCAATCGGAACATGAGCGGTATCTTGCCGAAGAATTGTTTAAAAAGCCTTTAATCGTCACCAACTACCCGAAGGATATCAAGGCCTTTTATATGCGCCTGAATGATGACCAAAAGACCGTGGCAGCGATGGATGTGTTGGCCCCGAAAATTGGTGAAATTATCGGTGGTTCCCAGCGGGAAGAACGGCTCGATATGCTGGAGCAGCGTATTCAAGAAATGGGAATTATGGCGGATGATCTGTGGTGGTACCTCGATCTGCGGCGCTTTGGTACGGTGCCCCATGCAGGCTTTGGTCTTGGTTTTGAGCGCTTAGTCCAATTTATGACGGGCATGGGCAATATCCGTGATGTGATTCCCTTCCCCCGCACCCCCTTAAATGCTGAATTTTAGGAATTATTTTCTGTTTCAATGGCTTGCAGAATATTTTTAGCGGGAAGTTTGTCTTTAAACCAAATAATTGGGTTGGGCAGATCGTCGAATTTTACGCCGGCTTTTTGGAGATTCAGACGTTCCGAAATGGCAATGATTAAATTGGGCTGTTCAGCGCGGCGGATCTGGGCAAATTTTTTCTGGAGATATTCTGGTCGCCAATAACCAACAATTTCCAAGAGATATTCCCGACCATCGGGGTGTACCAGACGAAAATCAGGAATCATCACACTCCCTGGCAAGGGAATCAGATCGACTTCCCGTTCGAGTTGCCAATCAGTTTTTAGCTTTTCCCACCCTTTCACGAAAGAGGCTTCGAGCATGCTGTCGTAGGGTTTACCAGGGGGATAGTGACTCACAAGATTGCAACTGTCATCGAGGCTAAATTGTCCCTGACGAATGGTGTTGCTGTAGGTATCTTTGTATTGTAGTTGAGCTTCCAGTCGCCATTTACTCACATGGAGCAGGGCGGGAATCATTTTGGCGATCGCCAATCCGTAGCGGGTACTGGCTTTAAATAAACTGGTGGGGCCATCGATAGCAATTGTAAAGCCGGTGTCTGCGTCTCCTTCGATATAGGTCATCAGTTGAAAGAGCTTCAGGTAGCGGAACAGTAGCTTATATTCGCCGGGGTCATTGCGGCGGGCGTGGATGATCAGTTGGCTCGCTTTGTAGAAAATGCCCTGGACTTGGGAGAGGTTATAGCGGTCGATGAGGGTTTCTGGGCTGGGGGCCGTAAACTCCGTGAGAATGTGGTTTTCTGGTAAATCAGCATAAAGACCAGCGGCGACGGCATCGGGGGTGACGGATTGGCCGGGAGCTTGACTGAGTTCTGTGGCGATCGCCTCAAGGGTTTTGAACCGTTGTTCAGGAATCGGTAAACTCGCCGCGGCCTGGGCAAAAACTTTTTCCCGTAACATCTGGGGTTCCAGGGGGCTAACAATTTCAAAGATACTGAAGTGATTTTTCAGAAGGTGGGCTAAACCCCGTTTGACCTTAAAATCAGTGCTTTCTCCCTCAATTTCCTGGAGTTCTGCCTGCAAAACTTTTTGGGGTTCCCCCTGGCACCGTTGAAAACAATCAATCAAGATCTCTGCCAAGGCGATCGCCGCTTTGTTAGGGGCCAAATATTTCGGGATGAGGCTCTCCCCCTGACGACGGTGGATTAACAGATCCGATGGCAGCATAAAAATTGTAAAAATTGTTACAGAATACTAAAACACGCAATTCATGCCTAGGCTTAGCTTAACCCCAAAAAATAGCCAAAAGTTCGCCAAAATAGCCCTTTAGCTTACCTTAAATAATTCGCTATGGTAAAAGCAGTATTGCTTCACTGAGACTCACCCTGCTTGGGATGGAAAATTTATCGACCATGGCTGCCACCACCTATCGTCCCCTCGAATGCCGCCCCGACAACTACCAAAGCTGGTACCAACAGGGACAACTCCGCTGGTTGGAAGGGGAGATTAATGAAGCTCGCCTCTGCTATGAAAAGGCATTGGAATATCACCCCCGTGATTATTGGTCTTGGTATCACCTGGCCCTCACCTACGAAAAATTAGGGGATATCGACGAGGCGATCGCCGCCTACCACCGGGCCTGTGTCGTGGTACCGGAAAATTATTGGTCTTGGTATGACCAGGGTTGCCTTTACATGGAAGTCCTCAAGCTTTATCCCCAAGGAATCCGCTGCTTTGAAAAGGCCCTCGTTGTTCAACCCGATGACTATTGGGCCACCTACCGCCAGGGGGAATGTTGGCGACTCTCAGAAAATTACGCCCGGGCGATCGCCTGCTATGACCGTGCCTTGGAACTACGTCCCCGGGATTATTGGTGTTGGTCCCGCCGGGGGGATGCTCTACGTCTTTGGCAAAAGCCAGAAGCTGCCCTCAGTAGCTATGACCGAGCCCTCGAGGCGAAACCCAGTGATTTTTGGGCCTGGTACCAACGGGGCCGCACCCTCGAAAGTTTGGGCAATTACATCGATGCCATTGAATCCTTTGAGCAGGCCCTTGTGGATCTGCCGGAAGATGCGGAAACCTGGTATGAACAGGCCACTTGCTTTGCCCAGGTGGGAGACTACCAAGAAGCCTTTGACAGTTTAGAAGAGGCGATCGCCCTGGATCCAGAGATTTATTTTCCCGAGGCGGAAGCGGCAGCCTGTTTTGCGCCGATGCGTTGCCTTGACCGTTGGGCAGACTTGGAACGACTCTATGAAGAATATCGGCCCTAGACCATGGCACTGAGCGCAGGGGTTGATGAAGTGGGTCGGGGTTGTCTGTTTGGCCCAGTGGTAGCGGCGGTGGTGGTTGTGGATCCTGCCCAGGAAAAAGCCTTAGCCGAGCTAGGGGCCACTGATAGTAAAAAGCTGTCGGCAAAACGGCGGGAAAAATTGGTTCCTGAAATCCAAGCCTTAGTTACAGATTGGGCGATCGCCTCGGCTTCGGTGCAGGAAATTGACCAGCTCAATATTTTACAGGCGACCTTTTTAGCGATGACCCGGGCAGTGCAGCAACTCCAGGTAAAACCCACGGAAATTTTCGTTGATGGCCATCAAACCATACCCCGACTGCCTCATCCCCAACAGGCGATCATTCAAGGGGACAGCAAAGTAAAGGCGATCGCCGCCGCCAGCATCCTCGCAAAAGTACATCGGGATCAGGAGATGATCAAACTGGCAGAACGTTACCCTGAATATGATCTGGCCCAAAACAAAGGCTACGGCACCCAAAAACACCGCCAGGCTATTTGGCAATATGGACTCACCCCCCACCACCGCCAAAGTTTTCAAATTCAGCCCCCATCCCAACAACTCGAACTCTTGCTCCCCCAGGATTAAAGCCGATACAGTGGAAAGCTAAACCATTCTGGATCGGTCGTCCTTATGAAGCTTGCCACCACCCTAGAGGCGATTCTTTACATCAAAGCCCAACCCCTCAGCCTCGAAGAACTCGCTGAAATCGCTGGACAACCTTTATCGATCGTGGCCGATGCTCTGCTGGAACTGATGGCTGACTATGCCCACCGGGACAGCGCCCTCGAAGTCGTAGAAACCCCCACTGGCTACAGCCTCCAACTGCGGGAAAGTTTCCAAGCCCTCGTCACCGACCTCATCCCCACGGAGTTGAGTGTTGGCGCCCAAAGAACCCTCGCGGCGATCGCCTTAAAATCTCCCATTCTGCAAACGGAACTGATCGAATTACGGGGCAGTGGTGCCTATCAACATATCCAGGACCTCCTGGCCCAGGGGTTCATCAAACGGCGGCGTCAACAGGAAGGTCGTTCCTATTGGTTAGAGGTGAGCGATAAATTTCACCAATATTTTGAATTTGATGCGGCAGATCTAGAACTATCCCCCAATACTCCCGAACTTCCTTAACCAGTCCTTAAAACACCGATCTATTGTGAAGAAATGTCACCCCGTCTGATACCCTACAGACAAACTCTTTTCTTCGTTTGCGATCGCCATGCGTATAGCTCTGTTTACCGAAACCTTTTTGCCAAAAGTTGATGGGATTGTCACGCGTTTACGCCACACCGTGGATCACCTCCAACGCAGCGGAGATCAGGTGATGGTATTCTGCCCTGACGGTGGCCTGCGGGAACACAAAGGCGCAGTAGTCTACGGCGTGAAAGGAAATCCGCTCCCCTG
Organism: Synechococcus sp.; assembly: GCA_035284725.1. Lineage (GTDB taxonomy): Bacteria > Cyanobacteriota > Cyanobacteriia > Cyanobacteriales > MRBY01 > MRBY01. Next base: position 6,687 of record JAYKIK010000194.1, on the reverse strand, counting down.
GTACCCCGAACTAAAAATGGCATTTCCGGGGCCGTCGGTGGGCCATGCTCTGGAAAAATTCCAGCCAGATCTCATCCATGTCGTTAATCCTGCAATCCTCGGCTTGGGGGGAATCTTCTTTGCAAAAAAACTGAATATTCCCTTGATGGCTTCTTACCACACTCATCTGCCCCAATATCTCCAGCACTACGGCCTTGGGGCTTTGGAGGGTCTCCTCTGGGAACTGCTGAAGGCCGCCCACAACCAGGCGGAATTAAACCTTTGTACCTCTACGGCGATGGTGGAAGAACTGCGGGCCCATGGCATTAAAAACCTTGATCTCTGGCAACGGGGGGTCGATACAGAAATGTTCCAGCCCAGCTTAAAATCTGAAAAAATGCGCGATCGCCTTTCCCAGGGTCATCCCGAAGCACCTTTACTACTTTATGTCGGCCGAGTGTCTGCGGAGAAACAAATTGACCAAATCAAACCCGTCCTCGAAGCAATTCCCGGCTCCCGCTTGGCGATTGTCGGTGATGGCCCCTATCGCGCAGAACTTGAGGAACATTTTGCTGGTACCAATACGAATTTTGTCGGCTATCTACAGGGTTTAGAATTGGCCGCTGCTTTTGCCTCCGCTGATGTTTTTGTATTCCCATCCCGCACAGAAACCCTGGGTCTAGTTCTTCTAGAAGCAATGGCGGCGGGTTGTCCGGTGGTAGCAGCCAATTCCGGTGGCATTCCCGACATCGTCACCGACGGAGAAAATGGCTATATGTTCAACCCCCAAGACCCTAACGGCGCTGTCAAGGCTACCCAAAAACTTCTCGCCATGGATGCAACCCAACGGGAAAACCTCCGTATTCAGGCACGCCAAGAAGCAGAAAAATGGGGTTGGGCCGCAGCGACAGAACAATTGTGCGGTTACTATCGCCAGGTCTTAGCAAAAACTGATGTTATGCCCACCGCTGCCTAATCAAGTCTCTGGAATGTAAGTTTATGATCCAAAATTTTGAGATTATCCCAGAGATCCATAGGGGATTCCCTGGGGGAAAGATTGCCTTTAGCGCGATAAACATTAACTTTTTTAACAAACTTGTTAAGGTCTATTGCGAGATTTTCTGAAACCTTGGTGATCGCCTGCATGGCTCAAAGACTCCGTGATACCATGCCCAACGTATAGTTCACGAGACGAGGAGCAAAGCCTTGGTACTACGGGTCGCTGTTGTGGGAGGCGGGCCAGCTGGTTCTTCCGCCGCCGAAATCCTAGCTAAAGCCGGCATCGAAACTTACATTTTCGAGCGCAAACTAGATAATGCTAAACCCTGCGGTGGGGCGATTCCCCTCTGTATGGTTGATGAATTTGACCTCCCCCCAGAAATCATTGACCGTCGCGTACGGAAGATGAAGATGATTTCCCCCTCCAATATCGAAGTTGATATCGGTCAAACCCTCAAGGACAACGAATATATCGGAATGTGCCGCCGTGAAGTCATGGATAGCTTCATGCGCAATCGGGCTGCGGATCTGGGAGCCAACCTGATCAACGGTACTGTCTTCAAGCTCGACATTCCCAGTAACAATACCGATCCCTACGTTCTCCACTACTCCGACCACTCCAACGGTGAAGTGAAAGGGGAAATGAAAACCCTGAAAGTGGATTTGGTTATTGGTGCAGATGGGGCGAACTCCCGGATCGCAAAGGCCATTGATGCCGGTGACTACAACTATGCGATCGCCTTCCAAGAGCGGATCCGTCTTCCCCAAGACAAAATGGCCTACTACGAAGAACTGGCCGAAATGTATGTGGGCGACGATGTTTCCCCCGACTTCTACGCCTGGGTTTTCCCCAAGTATGACCACGTCGCTGTGGGTACAGGCACTATGAAGGTGAACCAAGCTCGCATTAAAGAACTCCAAGCCGGTATCCGGGCTCGGGCTGCCAAGCGTCTCGAAGGAGGCGAAATCATCAAAGTGGAAGCCCACCCCATCCCTGAACACCCCAGACCCCGTCGGGTTGTTGGTCGCGTTGCCCTCGTCGGTGATGCTGCTGGTACCGTCACCAAGTCTTCCGGTGAAGGGATCTACTTCGCGGCAAAATCTGCCCGGATGTGTGCCGAAGTCATCGTAGAAGCCTCCAACAATGGCCAACGAGTCCCCACTGAAGCGGATCTGAAGCAATACCTGAAGCGTTGGGATAAAAAATACGGTGCGACCTACCTGGTGCTCGATATTCTTCAACGGGTTTTCTACCGTTCCGATGCGACTCGGGAAGCTTTTGTGGAGATGTGTGCCGACATCGATGTCCAGAAGCTCACCTTCGACAGCTATCTTTACAAGACCGTTGTGCCCGCTAATCCCCTCAAGCAAATGAAGATTACCGCTAAAACCATTGGTAGTCTCCTCCGGGGTAATGCCCTCGCTCCCTAGGATGTGTTGAATCTTGACGCGTAAACCAAATAAATTGTGATGATTGGGGGTCATGGATATGATCCCCTTTTTTTTAGATCCCCTGCATCCTATGGATTATTTAATTGCAATCACCACCGTCGGCAGTCGTCCGGAAGCCCAAGCCTTAGCCAGACAGATCATGGCCCAACGGTTAGCCACCTGTATCCATATCCATGAAATTGAGAGTTTTTATTATTGGGAAGAGAAACTGCAACAGGAACCAGAATTTCGTCTGCTCTGCAAAACCACAACCTCCCAATATCCCAATCTAGAACGCTTGATTCAAGACCATCACCCCTATGACCTCCCTGCCCTTTATGCGATCCGCCCTGGATCAGGTTGAAATGGCCTATGGAGAATGGGTAAGCATGGGTCTGGCCTGAAGCTTACCTGCGAGCTCAAAGGTTTTGGCAGACGGCAAAATAGCTGTGTTAGCATCTCAGAGTACTGTACTTTTCAGCAGGATTGATGGTGATTTCACCTGTGCCAAGGAATCTCCAAGATTCAGACCATGAATCTTGTTAACGTTTGATAAAATTTTCTTTAACAACCCTGGGGAAACCGCTTTAATTCTTTTATCAGAGCCCCCGCCATGAGCTTATTAACCTATGTCTTTGTCGCGAATCACTAGTGCTGTAGTGGCGATCGCCATTGCCTTAACCCTCATTGTCCTAGGAGGCTGGTACTTTACCCTCGGCATGGGGATTCTCGTTTTCCTGGGTCAACAGGAATATTTCCGCATGGTTCGTGCAAAGGGATTAGCACCGGCAGTTAAAAGTACCCTCATCGTTTCCCAACTGCTACTGGTGATTGCAACCCTGAGCCCTGGGTTAGCCGATGCTCTCTTTCCCTTGGCGGGGACGTTCATCTGTTTCTACCTTTTATTCCAACCCAAAATGGCAACGATCGCCGATTTATCCACCTCGATTTTAGGGCTGTTCTACGGGGGATACATGCCGAGTTATTGGGTACGGTTGCGCATGGGTAGCCTCGCAGAAACCCAGGCCGTGAGTAATCTCCCCTTCTATGGCTATCTGCCGGCCTCCTGGACAGACTGGTTTGATCTACCCCAGGCCCTTAAACTGACTTTTGTGGTGATGGTCTGCATTTGGGCCGCCGACATTGGTGCCTATTTCATGGGGAAATGGTTTGGCAAAACAAAGCTTTCTGCCATTAGCCCGAAAAAAACCGTCGAAGGGGCAATTTTTGGGGCCCTTGGCACGATCCTCGTGGCGATTGCCGGCGCTTGGTATTTGGACTGGTCTTGGTGGCCAGTTACCGGCGCTCTCCTGGGCTCTCTGATTAGTGTGACCACCCTCCTGGGGGATCTGACTGAATCAATCATGAAACGGGATGCCGGTTTTAAGGACTCCGGACAACTGATTCCTGGCCATGGGGGCATCCTTGACCGCACCGATAGTTATGTATTTACTGCGCCAGTAGTATATCTTTTTGTCACCATCTGCTTACCCATGTTCAATACCTAGGCGTTTAGGATCTTTGCTGCCATAGGACAACGAACAAAAAAGACCTCCTCTATGCAGGAAGCCTGTTGAAGTAAACCAATTGAGGAGGAATGACTACTACTGTCAACGTGAGAAACCGAGGAATCACCCTAGAGAGTTAGGAGAGAGTCTGTTTCCGGGCGTTGGTAAGAAAATTCTTTGGGGAGTTCCCGCTGATATTTGATTAGATTGGCAAGCTCCTGGAGTTGACTGATCGCTTCAGCACCTTCGAGCTTCATTAGTTCCCGTTCGTCGCGCATTTCTGTCCAGGTAATGCCGTAGTCAGATACGAGAAAACGAATGAGATGATTTTCGCCCAGGCTCACCATAAAAGATGCACTGTTCAGTTCGGCACCACAGGTATAACAGGAGGCGAGATAGCCACGATTTTCTAGGGCGATCGCCAAAGCCTGTAGACTCATGACGAGGTCTTTGACGAAATCACGATGTTGTTGAGCCAGTCGAATAAACACCTTATTGTCTCCATAGTGACACAACTATTCTAAACCTTTTAATACTTTTTTAAGATTTAAATTTATCGTGCGGAACCAGCAAAATTGATACGCTACGATTATCATACCCAAGGAGGTCACAAACCCTATCTCTACGGTTGATTGTGCGTAATATGACTTTAGAAAATTTAGAAATTGTATTCAACATCACAAATTTAGCGGTATTGCCCTTTTGGGGGTTGATGGTGATTGTCCCCCAGTGGCAGGGCACCCAAAAACTAATGAATTCCCTGGTGCCTTTTGCGCTTTTGGCGGTGATATATATTGGCCTCTTTACTGTTTCCCTCGATCCAGACCAGGCGGCGATCTGGTCGAATCCCACTTTGGGTGATTTGGCCGCTCTATTTTCCCTCCCTCCGGTGATGGCCACTGGTTGGACACACTTTCTCGTGATGGATTTGTTTGTCGGTCGCTGGATTTATCAACAGGGGTTGGAACAAGGCATTTTTACGCGCCACTCCTTGGCTCTTTGTCTCTTTGCGGGGCCTGCTGGCTTACTCTCCCATATTATTACCGCTTGGCTGACCGGTGTTTGGCGGCAAAAAAGTGATGGTGCAGCGATGGAATCCTCTGAAGCTTAAACAATCACGATAAGACATTACACCTCACAATTTTCACTAGAGTAAGATTGAGACAAGCATGGCGGGAGTCGCCAGATTATATAGATTTATGCCATGGGATCTCCCGCTTACAAGAGATCTTGCAGAATGAATTTTAAGCACCGTATGACCCAAGGCGTTTATGGAAGTCCGCTACTTAAATTTTCCCCTGGCGATCGCCACAATTTCTACCTGTTTGGCCATACCGTTAACTGTTATATCTTGTCTAACTCCTGCGGCTGCATTGGGTAATGAATCACCTTTGGGGACCACACCAATGGCGATCGCCCAAATTTTTCCTGATATTTTTCCCAATCCAGATGCTTGGGTTTATTTACGGGCAGATTCTCTCCTGCGTCAGGGATTCACCGTTGAAGCGCTCCAGGTATATGAGGACTTTCTCGAGCGGCTCCGGGAGCAAGAGAAATATACTGAGATGGCAGAACTACTCAGCAATATTGGTTCAAACCTGCGATTCCAGGGAGATTTAACCCAAGCTATTATCTACTACCAACAAGCTTTAGCACTCTACCTTGACCTCAATGTAACTTTCTCAGAACCAGGAGAACCCCTGCTAAAGGGGGCGGAAGCGGCCAATGCCCTGGGGGAAATCTATCAGTCGTTGGATCAACCAGAGGAGGCGATCGCCAGTTACCAAAAAGCCCTGACCCTCAGCCGCAGCGAAGGAGGTGATCGCTTTACTGAAGCCAGTACCCTCGAGCAGATGGCCATTACCTATCGCACCACCGGAGACATTGACCAAGCTTTAGTAACCGCCCAAGAAGCTCTCACCATCCATGAATCGATCGGTTCCGGTGCCTACTATATCCCCCTTGTGTACATCCGAATGGGGCTTCTTCAGGAAGATCTGGGGAATATCACTGCTGCCATTGCCGCCTATGAAAAAGCCCTGGCGACCCTGCCAAACACATCAGAGTTCATGATTGCATTTATGCAAGTGCTGCCTTTAGAGAATCTTAGTCGCCTCTATGATGCCCAGGGACAAAGAGACCAGGCGGCTCATTATGACCAAAAAGCCCAAGCGGCCCTAGACAATGCCGCTACCACAGAAATGGGTTTGATGCCCTCCCGTACAGCGATGGTCCTGAGTGATATTGGTGATTTTTATTTAGCAGACCGCAGATTAGCACAGGCGGCAGCATATTTTGACCGAGCGGTGGCGATCGCCCGCCAGTCTCCGGATCAGTATGCAGAAATAACGACTATTAATAGCATTAAGGTGGCTTACACCCAGCAGGGTCGTTTCGCATCATTGATTCCCTACCAAGTCCGCCTCTTGGAAATCGAACAAGCCATGGGTTTGTCTGGTTCTAAAAGCACTGAGGATTTAGCTTACTTTTACCAAACTATGGGCGACTTTTCCCGGGCCCTAAGCATTTATCAAAAGGCGATCGCCCTTTACCAAGCGGATGCCCAGGAATATGGGGAGCAGACCATCAGTATTGGCGGCATACATCGGCGCCTGGGACAAATTTATATAGCCCAGGGGCAACCCACAGAGGCGATCGCCAACTACCAACAGGCCTTTGACCTCTATGAGGAGGCGCTATTTTATCCTGGTCAAATCTCAGTCTTAGAGAGTTTGGCGAGCCTTTACGCAGCCCAATCCCAACCTGAGTT
>JAYKIK010000193.1:0-5945 GCA_035284725.1 Synechococcus sp. | reverse complement strand
CCGATGTAGGGTCGCAATTGGTCACGAATTTCGCTAATCTGGCTCATGAGGGTTTGCTTGGTTGTATGCTAACTCCTATCAAACCCTCTCCCTCTATTCTTTTCAAGTTTTTGTCCTGTACTGAGCTATGCCCTATGTTTTTTTATCAATTTAAATTATCGCAATTATTTTTTTCTATATCTAACCCAAGATAGAGTGAAGTAGATCACAGCATGTGGGAATTTGATTTTGCTTTTTAGCGATAAACGCTTTTTTAATCATTTAGATAATATTAAATAATTCTAAAAAATATCATTGGCATACTCCTAATATGGTGCAGTTGAGCGATGGCCCAGACCTGTTGTAGGGCTGATTATTCACGAATTAGCAAGGAATTTAAGAAAAATTCACACGGACATAGCCTTTTGAGCCGTATTACCCTGCAAAATCTTAATTTTGTATTTAACAAAACCATATTCCAGACCATAAGCTGCTACATTGCTCCTATGAAAAGAATATTCTTGAAAGCCAAAACTTTTACTAAAGATAGCAATTGTTGATTTTTATTAAACAGTTATTTACATTCCTAGAACCTTGGCAGGTATAACAGTTCTATGGGCAGATTTTTTCCCCTTAGAGCGCATTCTTTAGCTGGAATCCTCAAAACAATCTTGGTATTGATTTAGCTATTTCTATTTTCTTTGCTAATCCTCGCTTCCCACCACACACCCTCCGCTGACTTTTATCCCGTAGGATTATGTTCGACCCAACCGCAACCAGCAATCTTGACTCAGCTTACTCCCAAGATCTTCAGACAACTGATGTACTAGAATCAGACACTTCTATGGTTGAGGTGGAGTTCTCCGACACTGATCTCGCCCACTTACAGGGGGCCCGTGGTCGTAGCGAAGATACAGTGGGTGCTTTTTTCAAAGAAATGGCCCGCTATCCCCTCCTCAAGCCCGATGAAGAAATTCAGTTGGCCCACAGCGTCAAGTTCTTAAATGATGCAGAAGAACGTCGCTTGGAATTGCAAGAACAATTGGGGCGATCGCCTTCCCAGGAAGAATGGGCACTTGCCCTTGGCCTCGAAACCACCAAACAGCTCAACTCAGCCCTGTACAAAGGTCGAGTCGCCAAACGGAAAATGATCCGCTCTAACCTACGCCTAGTCGTGTCCATTGCCAAACGCTACCTCAACCGTGGTGTTCCCTTCCTGGACCTCATTCAAGAAGGAGCGATTGGTCTTAATCGCGCCGCCGAAAAATTCGATCCCAACAAAGGCTATAAGTTCTCCACCTATGCCTACTGGTGGATTCGCCAGGCCATCACCCGCACGATCGCCAACGATGCCCGCACGATCCGCCTACCGATCCACATTGTCGAAAAACTCAATAAGCTCAAAAAAGCCCAACGAACCCTCAAACAAACCCTCCAACGCAATCCAACCGAAACAGAATTGGCCCAAGAGCTCGCCATTTCCCCCGAACAACTCCATCAGTTGCTCCAGTTGCGGCGACAATCCCTTTCCTTGAACCACCGCGTCGGTAAAGGCGAAGACACAGAACTCGTCGATCTCCTCGAAGACGATGCCCTGCAACTCCCCGAAGAGCGCATGAGTGAAGCCATGATGCGTCAGGAACTCTGGGAAGTTTTAGGGGATGTCCTCACCGACCGCGAAAAAGAAGTCATTGCCCTCCGCTATGGTCTCTCCTCTGAGCAGCCCCACACCCTTGAAGAAGTTGGAGGAATGTTCAACCTTTCCCGGGAGCGAGTCCGACAAATCCAGAGTAAAGCCATGCGTAAACTCCGTCGTCCTCAGGTGGCCCGTCGTCTTAAAAGTTGGCTCTACTAATTGCTTATCGCTTCGTAGTTTGTAAATTTTGCCCCACGACCCCTCTTTGATGTCCGTAAGAGGGGTTTTTGTTCTGAGAGAACTTGTATGGGTTTTGCTTCAAATAAAAAACCCGCCTAAGCGGAAGCGGGTCTTCGATAGAAAGTTCAAGGGTAAACTTCCCAATCACCTGTGATTCTTGCTAGTAGAGGGGGACGCTGGAGTCAACTTCTTCACTCCAAGCTTTGATGCCACCTTTGACGTTAATCCCTGAGATACCAGCCTCCTGGAGAATACCAAGAGCTTTAGCAGAACGACCACCCATCTTACAGTGGGCAATTAATTTCTTCCCTTCCGTTAAAAGTTCCTTGACCTGCTCAACACCGTCACCATGTTCAATGTCAGGCAAAGGAATAAGGGTCGCCCCAGGAATTTGAGCAATGTCGTACTCATGAGGATTACGCACATCAATCAAGACGTAGTCATCGGCGCCGCTGTCGAGGATTGTTTTAAGCTCTGTAACTGTAATTTCTTCCATGGCTGCTTGCTGTTCTGCCTCTGCTGCTTTTGCTTGGGGAATCCCACAAAACTGTTCGTAATCGATTAGTTTCTCGATCACGGGACGTTCGGGGTTGGGACGTAGTTTCAGTTCCCGGAATTTCATGTCCAGGGCATTGTAGAGGAGTAGGCGACCACTGAGAGTATTTTTTGCGCCCAGGATGATTTTAATCGTTTCTGTCGCTTGAATCGTTCCGATAATGCCAGGTAAAACACCGAGAACACCACCCTCGGCACAGGAGGGAACCATCCCTGGAGGTGGAGGCTCGGGATACAGATCACGATAGTTAGGGCCACCTTCATAGTTAAAGACCGTGGCTTGCCCTTCAAAGCGGAAAATTGAACCGTAGACGTTGGGCTTCTTTAACAGGACACAAGCGTCATTGGTCAGGTAGCGGGTCGGGAAGTTGTCCGTGCCATCAACAACGATGTCGTAATTTTTGATGATGTCGAGGGCGTTGCTAGAAGTAATTTGGGTTTCGTAGAGATCGACTTGACAGAAGGGGTTAATCTCAAGAATGCGATTTTTTGCTGATTCAATCTTGGGCTTGCCGACCCAGGAGGTGCCGTGGATAATTTGGCGCTGTAGATTGGAGAAATCCACAACGTCAAAATCGACCAGACCAATCCGACCGATTCCCGCAGCGGCAAGGTAGAGCAGTAATGGTGAGCCAAGACCACCACTACCAATACAAAGGACGCTAGCTGCTTTGAGCTTTTTCTGTCCGTCTACGCCTACTTCTGGCAAAATGAGGTGCCGTGAGTAGCGTTCGTAGTCATCCTTTGTTAGTTCTATAGTGTCTAAATTAGGATTCAACATTGTTTGGGTGTTCTGAGGAAATTTTTGAGAGTCTGAGGTCTGGGGTCACGACCGAGAACACGATTGCAGTCTTTTAGTCTACTGCGTTGTGGGGATAGATTCTAGGTTAGCTTATGCGATCGCCCCATGGACGGAAAAATATTTTGCGGTGGAATCGTTAAGGATTGATGAATCTTGGTGAGTTTATTGGTATTTTTTTGGGAAGGGCATTATGCAATATGTCAATGGAAAAGTGTGAGGGTATCGTGCCTGACCCGCTTTGTTTTTATATAAATGGGATGATCAATTAAATCCCCAGGAGAGATATTTTTATGGCTCACGGTCGAGAAGTTACCCATGGGGATCGTCTGCGTAAGGGTTCCACGAAGCTTCTTGGCTCACCCCGCCAAAACCCCCCCCAACGCCGCCGGCCTAAAAAAAAGATGGCTCCCTTTGCCAGGGGGTTATCCTGGGGTGTGGGTTTTATGGGCACAATTCTCCTTTCGGCAGCAGCGGGAACGGCGATCGCCGTCTATACCCCCATCGCTCAACTGGTCTTACCTTTCCTCCCTGCGCCCCTAGGCAGTCTCGCCACAGACGGATTAAGACAATTGGGAACCTATACCCTTGGCCGTCCAGTAAATATCTTAGTACTGGGCATCGACCGTGTCCCAGGTGCCGAAAATACCGAAGCAGCATTTAATGGCCGGAGCGATACGATTCTGTTGGTTCGGTTTGAGCCCGATCAAAAACAGGTCAACATGCTCTCGATTCCCCGGGATAGTCAGGTCAGAATCCCCAATGTGGGCATTACAAAAATCAATGAAGCCAATGCCTATGGTGGGAGTCAGTTGGCGGCCCAAGTGGTGAATGAGTCCCTCGAGGGTGTTGCGGTGGACCGTTACCTGCGGGTCACTACCGATACTTTTAAAGAATTGGTGGATGCTGTCGGTGGGGTCAATGTCTTTGTGCCGGCGGATATGAAGTATGTCGATCAGACCCAAGGCCTAGAAATTAACCTTGAAAAGGGTTGGCAAGTGTTAGATGGGGATCAGGCAGAACAATTCGCCCGTTTTCGTCAGGATCAGTATGGCGACATTGGTCGGGTACAACGGCAACAGATTTTGCTCAAGGCCCTCCGGGAAAAGGTACAATCCCCGGCCATTATTCCCCGCTTGCCAGCGTTGATTGGGTTAATTAAAGACCACATTGATACTAATCTCTCCTGGGAAGAGATGTTGTCCCTGGTCAATTTCCTGCGGCAACTGGAAGCAGATAATTTCCAAATGGTGATGTTACCAGGTCGATTTAGTGATGTGGGTGAGTACAACCGTAGTTACTGGATCATTTCCGAAACTGGCAAAAGTCAAGTGATGACGGAGTTTTTTGGGGTGGATTCTGGATTAAGCGGTGACCGTGATGGAACGACGCAGAATGCCCGTATCGCGGTTCAAAATGCCTCTGGTTCCTCTGGGATCGCCCGGGAAGTTTCTGAATATCTCCAGGCCCAAGGTTTTAGGAATATTTATCTCGCGAGTGATTATCCAGAAATTCTGGCGGAGACGGCGATTATTGCCCAGCAAGGGAATATTTCTGGGGCAAATCAACTCCTCGATGTGTTGAGTGTGGGTCAAGTGGAGGCCTCTTCTACCGGGGAAATTGAATCTGCTTTTACGATTCGCGTCGGTCAGGATTGGCTCGAACGTGAACGGGAATCCTTTGTGGGCAATTAAATCCTTTGGAAAAAGCCGAGGTAAATCTATGGAACATTTACGGACCCAAGTCCTGGTGGTGGGTGGCGGTATCGGTGGCACCGCTGCGGCGCTCCAATGTGCCCGAAACGGAGTAGAAACTATTTTGGTGAGTGAGTTCCCTTGGTTAGGCGGAATGCTGACAGCAGCAGGGGTATCAGCTCCAGATGGCAATGAATTACGGGCCTGGCAAACGGGACTATGGGGGGCATTTCTCCGGGAATTGCAAGGGCGACATAAGGAATCAGGTTTAGATCACAGTTGGGTGAGTATGTTTACCTTTGATCCCCGGGTGGGGGCACAGATCTTTGCTGATTGGGTCAAGGCGGAAAAAAAACTCACCTGGATTGCAGGTCAGGTTCCCCTGGTGGTGAAAAGAGAAGGCGATCGCCTTTGTGCGGTTCGTTTTCAAGATTATTGGGTCGAGGCGGAAATTATTCTGGACGGCACAGAATTAGGAGATGTGTTAGCCCTCGGGGATGTGCCCCACCGCTGGGGTTGGGATTGGTCAGAAAATTTTCAGGAACCCAGTGCGCCGGCGGAACCGAATGAAATGACGGCAATGTACCCAGTGCAGTCCCCCACCTGGGTTTTTTATCTGAAAGAACAAGGAATGCAGCCCCCCCCTAGCCATGGGGATTTTTCCGCCTTCCAAGGGGCTTGGGGAAAGTATGGCCTCGAATCGTTTATGAACTATGGGGGCTTACCCAACGGCCATTACATGATCAACTGGCCCCTGGCAGGTAATGATTACGGTCTGGGAGGCGATCGCCTTTTAGATCCCCAGGGACGTCTTGATTTTTACCGAGAAGCCCAGGACCACAGCCTCGCTTTTGCGGATTACCTTTATCAAGAATCTGGCGGTAAATATGGCCTGGCAACGGATGTTTTTCCCCATGATCTGCATGGCGGTAGTTTTGCCCTGATGCCCTATTTCCGGGAAAGTCGACGGTTGATCGGCACGGAAACCCTTACGGAACAAAAACTTCTGCCCATGGGAAGCGTTGCCCCATTACCGTTAAAT
>JAYKIK010000192.1:0-26353 GCA_035284725.1 Synechococcus sp. | reverse complement strand
GCCATGAAGCAGATACCAGTGACCAATTCCATCGCCCCGAGGTTCACAGGGGAAATTTCAATCACCAAGGAGAGGTGGAGATCCGCAACCTGGAGCCATTCTAGGGACAATTGCTGGGGAGGGATGTTTCCCAGGGAGGTGAAGGCGAAGGAACCATGTAACAGCCCCAAAAAGGTCATCATCAGATTCAGATAGGCGGCAGGACGGGGCCCGGTGCGCCGAATCAGCCCGAGGGACCAAGGCAAAGTCAAGAGCGCCCCCGTAATTCCGTAGACTGGAACCAGCCATACGCTTTGGAGAAGAAATTCAGTCATGGAGGGTGTCTGGGTAATCACAACGGAAGGTTCCAGGGCACGGCTCGGTGGCCAAGGATACCTTGTAAAGATTCGTAAAAATTCGGTCTGGAGTCTTTTATGAGAGTTTAATCGATTAGTTGTCTATTCCCCAAAAGGCAAGGCTTTTTAAAGACCGGTGACGGTGAAATTCACATCCCTTGGGGCATTTTGCGAAGAATTGTTGCAGTTATTCTACGAGGCGATCGCCCCGGCAAATCATTGAAGACTCAGTGCCGCAAGATTTCCATGTATTTCGGCAAGGGCAAGGTCAGCATGACCGATAGGAAAGCATTGACTCTACTTAACCTTGGTATTACGAAATATCATTACAGGTTATGTTGTCAAAGGTGCCATAGTTGCTTATGCTCTTCATAGCTTGCCAAAACCCAAATTAGGAGTAAAAGCGATTCTTGGCGATCGCCCCTCTCACTAGCTCGGTCGAAACTGCCAGGGCCCAGAGTCCCGACGCAGAGGCAAGTCATCTGCCTAAAGCCGCTTCCCGTTCGCCTAACTCGAAGCTGGCCCAGCACCCCAGAGGACAAGCGTTCCTTAGTTATTTTTAAGACATTAAGCTTGATAAGCGAGGATACATTAAATGCCTATTGCAGTTGGAATGATTGAAACCCGCGGTTTTCCCGCAGTTGTGGAAGCTGCCGATGCGATGGTGAAAGCCGCCCGTGTAACCCTTGTTGGTTATGAAAAAATTGGTAGTGGCCGTGTGACTGTGATTGTCCGTGGCGACGTTTCTGAAGTCCAAGCATCCGTTTCCGCTGGCATTGAGAGTGCAAACCGGGTTAACGGTGGTGAAGTCCTGTCCACTCACATCATCGCCCGTCCCCACGAAAACCTCGAATACGTCCTGCCGATTCGCTACACCGAAGAAGTAGAACAATTCAGAACCTACTAACTTTCAGGACAGAGGGGCGATCGCCTCATTTTTTTGGTTACGCATCCTCTGGACTACCCTGAACACACAAAACAAGCAAGAGGAGAAAACTCAATGTCTATTGCAGTCGGAATGGTAGAAACCCTTGGTTTCCCTGCAGTTGTAGAAGCCGCTGATGCGATGGTGAAAGCCGCCCGCGTCACCCTCGTCGGCTACGAAAAAATCGGTAGTGGTCGCGTCACTGTTATTGTCCGTGGTGATGTTTCCGAAGTTCAAGCATCCGTCGCCGCCGGCACCGATAACGTCAGCCGCGTTAATGGTGGTCAAGTACTATCTACCCACATCATTGCCCGTCCCCACGAAAACCTCGAATATGTTCTGCCGATTCGTTATACCGAAGCCGTAGAGCAGTTCCGGGAAAGCGTCAATCCCCAACCTCTGAGAAGAGTCTAGTTTTTTAATCTAAATCAAAATTAAAAAAATTTAGTTATCAACCTTCATGCAAATTGCCAAAGTACGTGGCACTGTCGTCAGCACCTACAAAGCAGAAAGCCTCAGGGGCATCAAATTTTTACTCGTTCAGTTTATCGACGAGCAAGGGCAACCTTTACCTAAATATGAAGTGGCAGGGGATCTCGTAGGTGCAGGCATCAATGAATGGGTTTTAGTCAGTCGGGGTAGTGCGGCTCGTACCGAAGCAGGAATGGGGGAAAGACCGCTAGACGCGATGGTGATCGGAATCATTGACACTGTCAACGTTGATAATCGTTCCCTCTACAGCAAAAAGGACGCAGGCTAATCAGCACAAAATCTTGAATATCCAGACGTTACCAGGTCAACGACCAGTCATCTGGTTAATGAAGCGACCCAAGGTAATCAGTACAAGGCTAGCAAGATAGGCAATCAACGACATTGAGAGGAGGGATAAACTCATGGTAGTCCGCAGTGCCGCGGCGCCCCCAACACCTTGGTCCAAGGATTTAACAGAACCAAACATTCATGAAAGTGCCTATGTGCACTCTTTCTCGAACTTGATTGGTGATGTCACAGTGTGTGAAGACGTGCTCATTGCCCCTGGTACTTCCATTCGGGCCGATGAGGGCGCACCTTTCCATATTGGGGTAGCAACCAACATTCAAGATGGGGTTGTCATCCATGGTTTGGAACAAGGCCGGGTAGCTGGGGCCAATGGCCATGATTATTCTGTCTGGATTGGCGATCGCAGTTGTATCACGCACATGGCTCTCATCCATGGGCCCGCCTACATTGGCAATGACTGCTTCATTGGTTTCCGGTCTACGGTGTTTAATGCCCGAATCGGAGACGGCTGCATTATTATGATGCACGCCCTCGTTCAGGATGTGGAAATTCCCCCAGGGAAATACGTTCCTTCGGGGGCCGTCATCACAACCCAACAACAGGTAGAGCGCCTTTCCAATGTGACGGACGCGGATCGTACCTTTGCCCGACGTCTGATGGCTATCAACGGTGCTTTTTTCGGGGATCAACCGGAAACGCACCAAGCTACCATAACTGAGCAATCAACCCATTCCTCCTCTACAAATACAAGCGGTACTAGCGACAATCAATCGGTGGGAAATATGAGTTTAAACGGAGATCTTTACAATCAGGTGCGCGGCCTCGTGGCCCAAGGGTGCACCTTCACCGCAGAACATGCCAACAAGCGGCGCTTTAAAACTAAATCTTGGTTAAGTGCTGGCTTCGTGGAAGGGCGTTCTGCCGACCAAATCATTGCCAATCTGAATCGGGTTTTGGCAGACCATACAGGAGAATATGTGCAGTTGATTGCTGTTGCTCCCAATAGCAAAACCAGAACCGCAGAAATTATCGTCCAACGGCCCGGGAACAGCGCACCTGTCCAAAGTAGTGTTAGTCCCAATTACAGCAACCCAAGCAGCAACAATGGCAGTGGGGCTATCTCCCAACCTGCGGCTGTCGGTGGTGATATCTCGTCTCAGATTCGTTCCCTCGCCGCCCAAGGATGCACCTTCACCGCAGAACATGCCAACAAGCGACGCTTTAAAACCAAATCTTGGTTAAGTGCTGGCTTTGTGGAAGGCCATTCCGCTGAACAAATCATCGCCAACGTCAATGGTTTGGTGGGGCAGTATGCCGGTGAATATGTACAAGTCATCGCTGTCGATCCCAATAGTAAGTCCCGGGTAGCAGAAATTATTGTCCAGCGGCCCGGCGAAACAGCTTCCCTCTCGACGACCAGCGCAAGTGCTTCCCATCGGGGTAGTGCCGTAGTTAATACCGCTGCGGGCAGTGATGCGGCTAGTCAAATTGCTGGGTTAGCTGCCCAGGGTTGTACTTTCACGGCAGAACATGCCAACACTCGGCGTTTTAAGACTCAGTCTTGGCTTGGGGCTGGCTTTGTGGAAGGTCATGCTGCACACCAGATTTTGGCAAATGTTCAGGCGATCGCCGCCCAATTCCCCAACGAATATGTTCAACTCATTGCCGTTGACCCCACCACGAAAACCAGAGCGGCGGAAATTATCATCCAGCGCCCTGGTAACAGTGCTCCGGTTCAGACCCCAGTGAGTACCAGCAGCTTTAGCAGCAGTACCCCAACAGTGAGCAGTAGTAATGGTTTTGGGGGACATAGTGGCGGTGTTCTCAGTAGCGAAGTGGTTTCCAAAGTTCGTTCCCTTTTGATGCAGGGTTACAAAATTGGCACCGAACATGCTGATAAACGTCGCTTCCGGGTCAAGTCCTGGAGTAGCTGCGGCACTATTGACAGCACCCAAGAAAGTGAAGTCCTTCGTCGCCTTGAAGCTTGTCTCCAAGACCACAGCGGCGAATATGTCCGGATGATTGGTGTGGATGAGGCCGCGAAAAAGCGTGTCCTCGAAGAAATTATCCAGCGTCCCTAAAACTGAGATAGTTTGACTTTTGCAGTGGGGGATCTTCTAAAAAGATCCCCCAGCTTCCCTGAACCCTGTGATTGTTAAATCACTCTTTACGGCATTATTGTGACTTCCCCGGCAATTACCCATCCAGATATCCAAATTAGTGGTGATGTGAGAATTCATCCCCGTGCAGTGATTGCTTCGGGGGTCATCCTTCAGGCTGCCTGTGGTTGTCATGTGGCGATCGCCCCTGGGGCCTGTGTGGGAGCAGGTTCAATTATCCAAGCCCACGGGGGAAATATCGAAATCCATGGCGGGGCAATCATCGGTGCCGGTTGTTTAATTATTGGTCAGGGGGCTATTGGTGAAAATGCTTGTATTGGCTACGGTTCAACGATTTTCCAGACCTCAGTACAAGCCGCTGCCCTCTTACCGCCGAATAGCCTTGTGGGAGATACTTCACGCTCCGGGACAACAACAGTAAAAACGGCAGCAACCCAAGCTCAAACTGTTCCTCATGGGGCACAACCGGATCCCTGGCAGGAGGAAGCCCCCCCTGAAAAACCACCCAACCCTAGGGGTGAAGAAAGGCAATCTCCCGTTTCTCCCCCGGAAGCAGTGGCCGACCCCATTGAAACCTCTCCCCCCTCTGTGGCACCTGAAGTAATCCCCACCGTTGCTGAACCACCACCTCCAGAAACCTCAGAAAAAGCGCCAGTAGTTGGCCAAGTTTATATTAATCAACTATTAATGACCTTGTTCCCTCACCAAAATCCTCTCAACACCCCCAAAGAATCAAACAATCCATAAGTACCAGCAAATATTGGCATTTGTTGAAAAGTAAGAAAATCCCGATAAATTCCTGTTGAAAATTATTGAGAAATATAAATCCTCATCACACTCTATAGCAGGAACCAATTCCTCTTAACATCCCGTCGTAAAGCGTCTTCCAGCCAAAACCGATGTGGTTTATACACTGGAACCCGTAGGGATTTTTTTGCTTTTTTGGTGATGCTTTTGTGCCCAACTATAATTCCGGCAAAGAGCATTAGAAATGCTAATCAGCGAAAAAAAGAAAAGCAATCTTTTTTTGGTGACAAAAAATAAAAATAAGACACTGCTGTGGTAACATATCCCACAGATTAAAGAAAGTCATAGGACTTGAATCTTCAGAATTTTAACAAGCAGTTTTGCCAACGTCAGAGTTTTGAAGTTTTCGATTAACAATACCGATTTGGTATTTATCTGTTCAAGATAAGCATTTTTGCTGGAGGAAAACCGCATGGTTCAGACCAAAGCTGGGTTTAACGCCGGTGTACAGGACTACCGCCTGACCTACTACACCCCCGACTACACCCCGAAAGATACCGACTTACTCGCCTGTTTCCGGATGACTCCCCAACCTGGAGTTCCCCCCGAAGAGTGTGCGGCTGCTGTAGCGGCTGAATCTTCTACCGGTACTTGGACTACTGTATGGACCGATGGTCTGACTGACCTTGACCGTTACAAAGGTCGTTGCTACAACGTTGAGCCCGTCCCCGGTGAAGACAACCAATACTTCTGTTTTGTTGCCTACCCCCTCGACCTGTTCGAAGAAGGCTCCGTAACTAACGTTCTGACCTCTCTGGTTGGTAACGTCTTCGGTTTCAAAGCTCTCCGTGCTCTTCGTTTAGAAGATATCCGCTTCCCCGTTGCGTTGATCAAAACCTACCAAGGTCCTCCCCACGGTATCACTGTAGAGCGTGACCTCCTCAACAAGTACGGTCGTCCTCTCCTCGGTTGTACCATTAAGCCCAAGCTCGGTCTGTCTGCAAAGAACTACGGTCGTGCGGTTTATGAATGTCTCCGTGGTGGTCTTGACTTCACCAAAGACGACGAAAACATCAACTCTCAGCCCTTCATGCGTTGGCGCGATCGCTTCCTGTTCGTTCAAGAAGCTATCGAAAAAGCTCAGGCTGAAACCAACGAAGTTAAAGGCCACTACCTCAACGTGACTGCTGGTACTTGCGAAGAAATGCTCAAGCGGGCTGAATTCGCAAAAGAAATCGGCACTCCTATCATCATGCACGACTTCCTAACGGGTGGTTTCACTGCGAACACTACCCTTGCTAAGTGGTGTCGTGACAATGGTGTCCTCCTTCACATCCACCGGGCAATGCACGCGGTAATTGACCGTCAGAAGAACCACGGTATTCACTTCCGCGTTCTCGCTAAGTGTCTCCGTCTATCTGGTGGTGACCACCTCCACTCCGGTACGGTTGTTGGTAAGCTCGAAGGCGATCGCGCAGCTACTCTTGGTTTCGTAGACCTCATGCGTGAAGACTACGTTGAAGAAGATCGTTCTCGCGGTGTTTTCTTCACCCAGGACTACGCTTCCCTTCCTGGCACCATGCCCGTTGCTTCTGGTGGTATCCACGTATGGCACATGCCTGCACTGGTTGAAATCTTCGGTGACGATTCCTGCCTCCAGTTCGGTGGTGGTACCCTCGGTCACCCCTGGGGTAACGCTCCTGGTGCAACTGCAAACCGTGTTGCCCTTGAAGCTTGTGTTCAAGCCCGTAACGAAGGTCGCAGCTTGGCCCGTGAAGGTAATGATGTCCTCCGTGAAGCTGGTAAGTGGTCTCCTGAATTGGCGGCTGCCCTCGACCTGTGGAAGGAAATCAAGTTCGAATTCGACACTGTTGATACTCTGTAAGCTCCTGATGAGCATCGGTGGATGGGAAAATTTGTCACAATCAACCTATCCACTGATGGTTCCCTCCCATGGAGTTTAAACAGGTTGCGAAGGAGACGGCACTCACATTACAGAGTTATTTGACCTACCAGGCAGTGCGCCTTATTAGTCAACAGCTCAGTGAGACCAATCCGGGACAAGCAATTTGGCTTGGGGAATTTTCAAAGCGTCATCCCATTCAGGAAAGTGATCTTTACCTCGAAACGATGATGGCAGAAAACAAAGAACTCGTGTTACGGGTGCTCACGGTACGAGAAAACCTCGCAGAAGAAATTCTGGAATTTTTACCGGAGATGGTTCTGAGCCAGATTAAGCAGTCCAACGGAAAACACCGTCGTTCTCTCCTAGAGCGCTTAACCCAGGTTGATCCTGCATCGACCGATCAGACCCAACCAAATGATGTTGAGTCCGAAATTTCAGAAGATTCTGAATAAACTTTGATCCGCTAAAGAGGACATAAACCAATGAAAACTTTACCTAAAGAGAAGCGTTACGAAACTCTCTCCTATCTGCCCCCCCTCAGTGACCAGCAGATTGCTCGCCAGATCCAGTTCATGATGGATCAAGGCTACATCCCCGGTGTTGAGTTCGAAAAGGATCCTTCTCCGACCCTCCACCACTGGACTTTGTGGAAACTCCCCCTCTTCAACGCGGCTTCTGCTCAGGAAGTACTCAATGAAGTACGTGAGTGCCGTAGCGAGTACTCTGACTGCTACATCCGTGTTGTTGGTTTTGACAACATCAAGCAGTGCCAAACTGTAAGCTTCATCGTTTACAAGCCCAACCAAACCCGCTATTAAGGGCGCTTTGGGTTTCATAACCTGAATTTAATTTGAATCATGCAGAATGCGATCGCCTTAGAACGATCGCATTTTTTGTGCTTTAAAATATCGTTAGCCGCGGCTTTGGGAAGAATAATTGCGATGAAAAAACGAGTGACCTTAACGTTTCCCCAAGATACGGTGCAGATGCCCGTCACCTACCGACTGGCGAAGGATTTTAACATTGCCGCTAATATCATCCGTGCCCAGGTCGCCCCCAACCAGGTGGGGAAGCTCGTGGTGGAACTCCAGGGGGACATTGACGCCATTGAAATGGCCCTGGAATGGATGAAAGGAAAGGGGATTTTAGTCTCCCTCGCCAGTAAGGAAATTGTGATTAACGAAGAAATCTGTGTGGACTGTGGTCTCTGTACAGGGGTCTGTCCCACGGGGGCACTATCCCTCGACTCCCAAACCTTTCGTCTCAAGTTTAACCGCCATAAATGTGTGGTCTGCGAGCAATGTTTACCGGCCTGTCCCGTCCAGGCGATCGCCACTAATTTTTAGTTTTGACTCTCTAAAGGCTTGGTGGCCTGCAACAATCCATAACGAATCAAACCCCGCCGGAAGCCACTGCGCATCAGATCCAATGCCAAGGCCCCTTGGACTGTCTGCCAGCCCGCCTTGAGAATCCCAAACACGGCCTCTGGAGTGATCGCCGAGTCAATCACCTGATCCCAAAAGGGCGCCACCGCCATTGACCAATCCGCGATCTCAATATTTTCTAAACCACACTCCAAGGCGATCGCCTGATAATCCGGCAGAGAAATCACATAGGGCAAACAATAAACCCGATAAAGCGCTTCTAACTGCTTTTGTTCTGTGGGGGTGAGAGTGCCGGCCACGGAGTTTGTCGGTCGATGGCACCAGGTCGCTAGTAAGAGCTTGCCGCCCGGCTTCAGTACCCTAGTACATTCCTGGAGAAATTGCCGTTTATTGGGCATATGCTCCCCACTTTCGAGGCTCCACACCAGATCAAATTCTCCGTCCCGGAAGGGCATATTCAACGCATCTGCCACCCTAAACTCAGTTCGATCCTGTAGTCTCTGTTCCGTTGCTCGTTCCGTTGCTCGATTAGCCTGGACTGGGGAGAGGGTAATCCCAAGACCCTTAGCCTGAAATTTTTCTGCTAAATACAGGGTGCTGCCCCCAATGCCGCAGCCCACATCCACAAAATTGTCTACCTGGGTAACATCGCCCCAAGCCAAGAATTCTTCGATCAGTTCGATCTGGGCTTGCCGCCGGCTGCGTCGTTCTGTTCCCCTTGGGCCGTAGAAACCATGGTGCATGTGCTCTCCCCAGATCGATTCCCACAGGGGGCTGGAGGCATCATAGAATTCTCGGATTTGTTGATACAGTTGCGCTCCCATGGCATGCTGATCCTATTCTTCATACTCAATTAACACCTGGACCCAGTGGGGCGGTCGCGGAATCGGATTACCCAAGCGATCCAACATCAACAACGCCACCAGATGCACCACGAATAGGTATAACACACTATTGATTGTCAGCATGACTAGGGCCAAAAGCTGAATCACGAAAACACTGGGCTGGCTGAGGAGACCAAGGCGCAGAAATAACCAATCTGCCATCTCGGAAATTTGGGAAATAACGTAAATCCAGAGGTCTTCCCCGAGTAACAGCGACAGTAACCATACCCGGAAGAAAAAGCCTAAAGTACCCAGCAGTGTTCCCAGGAGAACAGACCAATACCAGGACACTTGTCGGCGCCACATCCAGCCCAACTGCACGCCGATTAAACCGTAGGGAATTGTATAGATAATGCTCCGGGTCGGCCCCATCAAAATCGAAAGCAATAACCCTGAGACTAATGTGGCCATCCAGGCGGCACGCCTACCGGAACGAAGATACACCAGGGCAATAGGGAGGGGGAAAAAGAGTCGCAGCAGGGGCCCAATGGGAAAGTAGTAGTTAATTAGCCAAATGAGACTGGCAGTACTGGCTAAAAATGCCGTTTCAACAACTACGAGGGTGCGGCGGTGTTTTCCCGGTGGGGTGGCCGAGGGGGAGGCAATAATTTCGGGTTCTCCCACTGGCTGTGGAGGGCAAGGGGTTGTATCGAGATCCACCCAGTTTACTTCTACGGAGAAATTTGTTGGCTCGGAATTTGTTGGTTCAGAAAAATGCTCAGTCACGGCGATCGCCTAATGGATAATCTCATCGAGGGCCCGTAGGTCTGGAATAACTAAGGCATCGGGGGTACGCCGAATTAAACCTTTTTTCTCTAGTTTCGTCAAAACCCGGGTGACAGTCTCCCGCGCCAAACCACTCAAACTGCTTAATTCTCGGTGGGGCAAACTGGGAATTTGGATGCCGGATTGGCCCGCGGCCTGGCCTTGGCTTTCTGCTAGGAAAACGAGGGTATCGGCTACCCGTGCCAGACTGTTGGTTTCCCGGACTTGGAGGCGACGATTGATTTGCCGGAGCCGTTTCGCCATTAACTGGGCAAGGCGGACTCCCACTAGGGGCTCTGTATGGACAAGGTCAATGAAGTCGGCAGCGGGAATACTGCTGATGGTGGTGGGGGTGAGGGCGATGACATCGGTGGAGCGGGTGCCTTCTTCGAGAGCGGCCATTTCCCCAAAAGGCTCACCGGCCCCAAGAATATTCAGGGTGATTTCCTTGCCATCGAGGTTGTAAGTGCGAATTTTGACCCAACCGCTTTGGATAAAGTAGACGGAACCACCCCAATCTTTTTCGAGGAGAATGATTTGGTTGGGGGGATAGGTGCGGGTAACGAGGTGACTAATCGCTTTGTCGAGACTCGCTTCAGGTACCCCATGGAAAAAGGGCAGGGTTGTCAGAAAAGTATGGGCGGGATCATCGCTTACCGGGGGCGTGGGGGATTCAGCCATGGCTCTGGGGGCAAGGTAGGATTTGTGCGGGATGGGTAGGTTATGGAGCGTTGTCGTTAGTTAATCGCCAATGGGGCGATCGCCTTTTCACCCTATCCCATTATGCTATGGCTCCGGGCGATCGCCGGTTTTATTATTCCCCATTACTCTGAAATTGACTCACAGGGGTTAGGGACAGGGAGGGTAAAGTCAGGGTTTAACTGTTTTTCTAGATCATCCATGGCGATCCAAGCATTATTGCCCTCCGTGAGGAGTTTACCGGTGGGAGAGGGGGTTTGTGCTCCTTTCTGACAGAGCTTGAGCATCACTTGATCATTGGCATCGATTTGCTCGACCCGCACAATACTGCCCGCAGGGATAAGTAGCAAATTTTCTGGCTCTGCATTCTCAGCGACCGGGATCGGGGTACCGTAGGCCGTCAAGGTACGGTTTGCCTGAATTTGGAGAATCTGATTTTTGTTAAATGGTGCGGTGCCACCAGCGGGAACCCCCTCGGGTAGATCGACAGTGGGCGCTTCCCCTGGAACATCGGTAATGGGAACCGGGGTTATGGGCGATGGTGCTGGGGGAGTGGGGGGGGTACGGGTGGATCGCTGCCAGCTTTCCCAGAGAAGATAACCTGTACCGAGTAGACACACAATCCCAATCCCAGTCAGCAGGGGGCGATAGGCACTGACCATTGGCCGCCGGCGCCGCAGTTTCGGCATCTGGGTACTGTGGGGGGGAGTAGCCCGGGTTTGGATTAGGGTAGGCTGCACCTGAGTCAGTTTTGGAAAGGCAATAGGCTCCGGTTGGGGTTGGCTTTGGAGTTTGATTTGCAGCAGGGCAATGGTGCTGTTATCGTGGCCATTTTTCGTATTGGCAATTTCGATTAACCTTTCTCCCACCTTGATTAAATCCTTTTTGCCCTCTAGGAGAGGCGCAATCTCCGTTTCCCAATGGGCTTCTACCTGGCCATCATCGCTGAGGCCATCGGAACACAAAAGATACACAGCATCCTGGTCGGGGGTGAGTACGGTCACTGTGGGGTGGAGGGAGTGGGACGGGTTCATCCCCAAGGCTTGTACCAAGGCCCCAGACCCCGGATAGGACAGAGCATCTTTGTAGAGGGCATATCCCAGACGCACTTCCCGGGAACCGAGGTCATCGTCGTAGGTCAGTTGGTGGCAGCTGGTGGTGGTGATGCGATAAATGCGGGAGTCGCCGACGTGGGTGAGATAAAGTTCTGGGGCATGGATCCAGGCCATCACGACGGTCGTCCCCATCCGGTTACGGTCTTGGCGGTTTTCTTGGTCGTTGCGATCGCAAATGGCATCATTCGCCTGGAGGACAGCATTGGCTAGGGTTTCCTGAAGTTGGCTGGTCTCCTGGGGGGGATTTTCCTCAAGGGTTTGTAATTGTGTTTGTAGCTGTTCGATGGCGATCGCCGAAGCCACCTCCCCCTGTTCATGACCCCCAATGCCATCACAGACAATGGCTAAGGGTTCTTTATTCAAAAAAACTTTGCCGGGTGGCGGGAAACAGGCATCTTCATTGTGGTCTCGACTCGGCCCTGGGTCGGTTTGGGTATAGATCCGGTAATGGTATTTGTAATGCGATCGCCCTAGGGATAACATCCCCTCATGGAGTACCCCGTAGAGCTGGTGGATATTTTGGATATGACCCTGGGCCAATTCCTGACAGAGACGTTGACAAAAGGGTTGGATTACCGGATCCACCTGCTGGAGTAATTCTTCCCACACATTCGCAAGACGAAGAAGATTTAAAGGTTGGTTCGGTTCAAAGCGTAATTTCTGGAGTTGGATCAACCCCCCATTCACGGCCCAATCCTCCAGGTAATAAACCGTGGGCACGACTCCATATTCTGAGAAGTCCGGCAGTAACCCCACCATCTGCTTTAGCCAATTTAAATGCTGGATTGGCGTTGCGGTGGCCCAGGCTTCCGTGAGGGCAGGAAAAAGATTCGGCGTTTGGGGTAAACCTGATTCCGTCAGGGGAACCGAGGCATATTCCAGTAACCAGCCTTCCTGGGGGGTGAGTAAGCCAAACACCTTCGGGATATGACCCAGATGGGGAGAAAGGCGCAGATAGCTCTCAATGGCAGCTGGGAGCGTTTCCGTGAGGATGGGGGTTTGCCGTGGTTTGGTGTCGAGGACAATGTCGGGACTTTCTGTCACCCAGTAGCGATCGCCTTCCCCGGCATAGGTATAGGGCGTCAGTTTGAGGTGGGGGGCGCCAACAACCCGGAGATAGCGCTTGATCACTGGCGTCTGGCAGAGGGGACAATGGGCTTGGCTTAACGAGGCTACCCCTGGGCAGTCGTTTTTTCCGCAAGAAATCGTTACCTTAGAAACATCCATATATCTGTAATATCTGTGCCTGATCGGGGCAGATGAGCCGGGGAACTCCCCACGTGATCACTAATTTAGCGTATTCGTTGCCTTTCACTTTCCATGATTCTTTCTCCTGCCCAACGGCAAAAGCTTGACCCCAGCGATGACCAACTTTTCTATGACTATCCACGGTTTGTGACCCATGTGGATGATCACTTCATTGCCCAGTTGACCCAGCTTTACGAAAAACTCCTTCCCTCCGATGGGCGTATCTTGGACTTGATGAGCAGTTGGGTCTCCCACCTGCCTGATTTTGCGTTTCAAGAGGTGGTGGGCCACGGGATGAATGCCGCAGAATTGGCAAAAAATCCCCGCCTTGACCGTTACTTTGTCCAAAATTTAAACCTGAATCCCCAACTTCCCCTCGAAGATGCAAGTTTTGAAGCGGTGTTGATGAGTGTATCGGTGCAATATCTCCAGTATCCCGAGGCCGTCTTTGCAGAAATTCAGCGGGTCCTGACCCCAGGGGGGGTTTGCATTGTTAGTTTTTCAAATCGGATGTTTTACCAAAAGGCGATCGCCGCCTGGCGGGACAGCTCTGATAGTGAACATATTCAATTAGTCAGTCGCTACTTCACCCAGACCCCTGGCTTTGAGAAACCCACCGTGGCAGCCAATCGCTGTGATCAGCCCTTCCTACTGCAAATGTTGGGCCTTGGCCAGCAGGATCCGTTCTACGCCGTTTTTGCCCGACGCTCTGGTGTCGATAGTTAAATGCAACAATTGTTAACCAAACAGAGCTTCCGAAAGGACCCACGGTAGTATTGGAAAGGTATGTTAAATATCTTGAACCCGTAAGCTATTGAGTATCGATTCATTACCTGGCTTACTTTTTGTTTTCGTTTTTCCCTTTTTGCCACAGGGCCCATTGCCATGAATCAATCCGCCGCCCCTTTCCCCAGAAATGGTAACCGCCGCGCCTACCAGAATATTATGGAAACCTTGGTGAATAAGGAAGTTCATCGGCAACTCAAGCGACTGCCCCAGAAACTGGCGGAATATATTGATGTAGTCGAAGTGGCGACCTATGCTCTCAACCGCTTACCTCCTCTCTATGCTTCCAGTGAACGGGGAAAAGAACGCCAGGAAAAAAAAGGCAATGCGGAACTAAAACAACAGGTCACAACGGCTGTCCGTCAGGCGATCGCCGCAGTACAACGGGATCCCATCCGAAGCTCAAACCCCCTTCCCGTACCCAAATATGCCCAGTATGAAATCGCTGAAACCTGTCTGCGGGATCTAGAAAAACTGTTGCGGGACTCCTATCTCATCGAAAGTGATGCCCCGGCAATGGACTGGGATACCCTCAAACTCATCGTCGCTAAGGCCCTCAAAAAAAGTGCGATGCAGGGAATGGTGCACCGTCATATTGAAGAAGTGATCCTGGAGTGGGAACATCGTAATTACGTTCCCCCAGTCTTCGATTGGCAAGATTCCCATTACAAGTTCTAGGGGGAGTGTGCCATTGTTGATCATTTCCCCATGACTGAAACCTGTCCCGTTGTCTATCGCTATTCAGCATTAATCCCTGGCATTCTCCGGAAACGCTACAAGCGCTTCCTGGCCGATATTGAACTGGCATCTGGGGAATTGGTGACGGCCCACTGTCCGAATACGGGGCCGATGACGGGCATTTGTGAAGTTGGGGCACCAGTCATGCTTTCAAAGAGTGATGACCCCAAACGTAAACTTGCCTACACCTGGGAGATGATCCAACTGCAAACCCCGGCGCCTACCTGGATTGGCGTCAATACAGCTCTGCCCAATCGGGTGATCAAAGCAATGTTACTGGCGAAACAAATTCCCGAATTGGCGACACTCTATGACACGGTTCGACCGGAGGTAAAGTATGGTACAGACAATAAAAGTCGCATCGATTTTCTGCTGACGGGGGAAGGGCGATCGCCTGTTTATGTGGAAGTGAAAAACACCACCTGGACTAAGGACGATTTAGCGCTATTTCCCGATACGGAGACGACTCGAGGCCAAAAACACCTCCAAGAACTCATCAATATTTTGCCCGCGGCCAAGGCTGTGATGCTCTATTTCATCAACCGTGGGGATTGCACCCACTTCGCCCCTGGGGACAGCAAGGATCCGAAATATGGGGCCTTGTTCCGAAAGGCGATCGCCGCTGGGGTTCAGATTCTTCCCTGTCGCTTTACCGTGAGTCCAGAAGGCATTCGTTATCTGGGTGTAGCTCCCTGGGAAGTGGCCGAGGAACGCACGCCTTCACCATAATTCTGGTTTGCAGAGGGCCTGAACGCAGGTGATCGACTGGGAAGCAAGATTGTTTGCTTGATCTGCCTGAAGCATTAAACCTTGCCAACCAAAAGGATATTGCAGTGGGTAAGGCGGGATAAAAGTCTGGGCCACCTCTGCTTGAAAGCCAAATCTACCGTAGTATCCAGGATCGCCGTACACCAAAAGCACATTGACTCCCCTGTTTTTGAGATATCGAATACTGGTTTCAACAAGTTGTGACCCCAGGTGACGTTTTTGGTAGGTGGGTTCTACAGCGAGGGGCGCCAAAATATAGCCATGGTCATTGTCCGAAGAAGTCAGGGCAACCGGACTAAAGGCGATATGACCCACAACATTGCCTCCAACTTCTGCCACCAGGGAAAGGCAAGGGGGAGTTGTTGGCTCGGTTAAGAGATCAAGGGCCAGGGCGGCAACCTTTTTCCCCTCATGGTCAGGAAAAGCCCTTTGGTAAATCTGGGAGATCACCTGTTGATCAAGGTCTATGGCATTGCGGATGGTGGTCACGGCAAATTTTCCTCACGCAGGAGAATAACAATGGCTTACCAACGGCAGGCAATGGGCATTCGCCAACCCGTTCCAAAGGCCCGGTCAGTTATTTTTAAACCAGGGGCCGCTTGACGACGTTTAAACTCAGCGCGGTAGAGGAGCTTTAAAACTTTATCCAAGGTTTCCTGGGTATAACCGACTGCTAGTAGTTCCGTGGTTGATTGATTATGGTGAATCATCCGTTTGAGGATGTCGTCTAAGACGGGATACGGCGGTAAAGAATCCTGATCTAGTTGGCCGGGACGCAGTTCCGCGCTGGGGGGTTTAGTGATAATGTTGGCAGGAATAATCTCTTGGTCGCGGTTTAACCATTGGCATAGACTGAAAACTCGCATTTTTGGCACATCGGCAATCACCGCTAGACCGCCATTCATGTCACCGTAGAGGGTGCAGTAACCCACGGCCATTTCGGATTTATTTCCCGTTGACACCAGCAGATAACCGAATTTATTGGCGATCGCCATCAGCAAATTTCCCCGAATGCGGGACTGGAGATTTTCTTCCGCTACCCCAAATTCTGTGCCTTGAAACTGTTTTTCTAGCATCGTATCGAAGGCCGCCATTGCAGGTTTAATGGGAATAATTTCGTGGCGCATCTGCAGATTTTCCACCAAAGCCAAAGCATCGCTGAGAGAATGCTCAGAACTGTAGGGGGAAGGCATCAGCACCCCGAGGACATTGTCTGCTCCCACTGCTTCCACGGCGATCGCCGCTACCAGGGCCGAATCGATGCCACCACTCAGGCCCAGAACAACTTTTGAAAAGCCGCATTTCCGGACATAATCCCGCAACCCCAACACCAGAGCCGCAAAAATCTCCGCTTCGTCGGGGTCATATTCAGGGCTAACGAGCTGTTGAAATTCTGAAGGTAAATCCTGGGGTAAGGTCAAATTGTAGTCATCGGGGTTAAATTCCACTGCCAGCAGAGACTCCTGAAAGCTTGGCGATCGCCCCACTAATTTTCCATCTTGGTCAAAGGCGACACTACCCCCATCAAAAATCAGATCATCATTGCCCCCCACCTGGTTTGCGTAGAGGATTGGCAGGTGATACCGCTGGGCCCCATGGTGGAGCATCCCTTCCCTGAGCCGCTGTTTTCCCACCGTATAGGGAGAAGCCGACAGGTTTACAATCAGATCGACCCCCGCTTCTGCCAGTTGTTCCAGGGGGTTCACTTCGTATTGCCGCTTGCCCCAAAAGGATTCGTCGTTCCACAGATCCTCGCAAATGGTCACACCGATTTTGAGGGGAGCTGTACCGGGATTGGGGTGGAGGAAAAACCAGTTGGATTGCTTCCCGGGCTCGAAGTAACGGTCTTCGTCAAAGACATCATAGGTGGGCAGGAGTTGCTTATGGAAAATGTGCTGTACTTTCCCTTGGTCGATGAGGGCAATGCTGTTGTGGAGGGCCTTTTCTCCCTTGGCGATCGCCTCTGGATTGGGGGTCGCAAGGCCCACCAACACCGCAAGACTAGAGGGAATTTTCGCCGCTAGATCCGTCAATTCGGCTTGCATCCGTTCAATAAAATCCCCGTGTATCAGCAAATCCCGGGGTGGATAGCCACAGAGGGACAATTCCGGCGTGAGTAATAAACGGACATTGGCGATCGCCGCCTGTTTTGCCGCAGCGAGAATCCGTTCAGCATTACTGGTCAAGTCCCCGATGGTGGGGTTCAGTTGGGCGATCGCAATTTTCATGGATTAAACCGTTAGTGGGGTTTATGGGCAATGATCGTGCGGTGGCGCGGATCACTGGCAACGGTGGTGCGGTAATCAAAACCGACCTCTTTTAGTGTAGATTCTACATCAAATGTATAATATTCGTCACTCCAGGGTTCCGTGCTCTTCATCAGGACAAACAGGGCTGGGGGTAAACCCTGAATCACCGGAGATTTCGGGTTATTATCCACAATTGCCAGACACCCCCCGGGGCGCAAAATCCGTAGACATTCCTGGAAAATCTCCCGGGTCGCTTGGTTCGGCAATTCATGGAGGACAAATTGCAAGGTAATCACATCGAACTGACTGGCTGGAAAATCCGTTGCTTCAGCTTTACCGTGGCACCATTGCACCGCCTGATTTTTATCCTGAACTTTCGCTACCGCCAACATGTAAGGCGACAAATCCAAGCCCGTCATCTGCACTGCAGAATTTTTCTGTTGGAGCCGTTCTAAGAGCGCAAAGGTAGAAATACCGACGGAACAGCCAATATCC
This sequence comes from Synechococcus sp., assembly GCA_035284725.1. Lineage (GTDB taxonomy): Bacteria > Cyanobacteriota > Cyanobacteriia > Cyanobacteriales > MRBY01 > MRBY01. The sequence goes on along the minus strand of JAYKIK010000192.1, from coordinate 8,408 downwards.
AGGACTTTATTCACTTCTTCGGGTAAATACTGCTCCAATACGTCCAGAAAACTGTTGCGGAGTCGTGCTTGGGCCACATCAGGGGTGAGGGGTTCATTTTTCCAAACCCGCAGGGCCATCGCTGCCGTCGCTGGTTCCGCCTCAAAGGCCGCCTGCCAACACAAATTCCCTTTGCTATAGGCATGGAAAGGCACTTGGTAATAATCGGGATATTCCAGTTGGGGATTGGCAATTTCTTGGAAATATTGCTCAGCCTGGGATTGGGATAAATCTTTCACGATCTGACGCCAGGGCACACCATTTTTCTCGGCGGTCTTAATTAACACCCGGCGCGCCTGCTGCTTCATCAAGGCATATAGGGGCTTGGTTTGGATCAGACGGTTTACGAGGCGGGATAACCAGTCTTCCCCAGCCCAGTCGGGTTTTTCTTTGGCGATCACAGTTTGGGTCATGACTAAAAAAAGTTTAGAAAGCTTGCAGTCAGAATGATCAAGGTCAAAACTGGTTTCATTTTACTGCCATTGCCCCTATCTACCAGGGAATCCTGCAGCCTACCTAAAGGCGATCGCCATGGGCATTTTCTTGACACACTCAACCTTTTCACTATACGACTAAAAAGTAATTAAGCAATAAAATAGTTAGGTAGCTTATTTAGTTCCCAGTACTTCAAATCCCTGTATGTGATGTTATGTTGTGGGGGGTTAGGGCGCCTGTCTCGCCTGCCATGGCTTTAAAAAAATGCCCGACCTGCCTTTGTGAAAGCTTAAATATCTGGATGACTTGGCCGACGATTTCCAAAGGATTGATGTATGGGGAATGTATCGTGTCGTCAGCTCCCAAACCAATTGTTTATATCCCTTGACCGATAATGTCTTTCTTCAAAAAATGTCTCATTGTCCTAGGTCTATGTTTATGCCTCCTAGTCAGTAGTGGTATTTTGGCTAGCCCCAGTTTTGCGAGTATCCGTCAGCAGGAAGAAGCCCCCGGACAACTGCTCTACCAGTCCCGCCAGTCCATCCGTGATAACCATGGTCAGACTTGGCAAGTGGTGCTGTTTAAACGGGTAAAAAACAACAGGGTCACCGCCATTGATCTGCGCCTAGTGGGCTATCCAGATCAAGTCGAATTTATCCATCCAGGGTCATTAACAATCTCCCGGGGGACGGTACTCCACTTTTCGACCCCCGATCAATTTGCCAAAGAAGCGCCAGCCCCCAACGTTGGCCAATTTGACCTCAAGGAAATTTTGCCTCAATTGCCGACGAATCAAAATATTCTCCTGACGCTTCCCCTAAAGGAATTGACGACCCTTGAAATTCCGACGGCAGTGCTTCTGGAATGGCAACTCATGGCCTAGGGCAACCAAGGGAGCAAGGTTGTGCACGAATAGTTTGTTTCAATATTCTGTCTCCACGAAACAGTGATTCTCAGAATTTGTGATGGGGATTACTTTTTCTCATATTCGAACTCTCTACATTGGGTCTGTTAACTTTTATAAATCCTTAAATCCTTGATGAAGTGGTCTTTATCTCGTCGCGTTAACTTCTAGGAAGAGAGTGGGTCTTATCTACTTAGCGAACAGTCCCAGGGAGCTGCATGGGGTTCAATCATTACCCACTATTTCTCAGTGACTAACTTCCCAAGGTTTCATCGCACTGCATCTACTATGGCGACTCCTGCTCCCCTAACCCAACGTTTCACAGAAGCCCAGCTCGCCCAGGCGATCGCCCTTCGTCAGTTTGGTGTCGTCTACCAACCCCAAGTGAATCCCCACAGCGGTCTCCTCACAGGATTTGAAGCGCTACTGCGGTGGCACCACCCCCAACTGGGCATGATTTCCCCAAATTTGTTTATTCCGATGGCGGAGACGACGGGACTGATTATTCCCCTCGGTGCTTGGGTGCTAGACCAGGCGATCGCCCAACTTAAGCAATGGCAAAATCGGTATCGGCAGGATTTGCAAATGTCTGTCAATGTTTCCGTGAAGCAGATCATCGCTCCTGATTTTCTACGCCGGCTCCAGGATACTCTCGCGGCCCACAAGGTAGCGCCCCAGCATCTGGAGTTAGAGATCACCGAATCAACTTTTATCGAAGACTTTCAGGACGTGCGTCCCGTGTTGGAATTTATCCAGGATCTGGGGATACGGCTCGCCATCGATGATTTTGGGACGGGTTACGCTTCGTTCAATTATGCGCGGCTCTTTCATTGGGATGTCCTTAAGTTAGACCGCTGTTTTATTCGCAATTTACACCACAATGCGGTTAATGCAGCGATTACAAAACACATCATCAATATGTCCCATGAATTGGGCTTTGCGGTGGTGGCAGAGGGGATTGAATTCCCGGAGGAACTGGCTGTCCTTCAGCAATATTGTTGTGACAGGGTACAAGGATATTATTTAGGTCGTCCTCTGATTGCGCCTCTCATTGAGAGTTGTTGTTTTGCATCAAACGCTTTTCTTGATATGGCAATCTACTGTGTTGCATAGGTCCACTCTGGGAGGGACTGTGAAATTTCTGCGGCGATTGCCTCCCTTATTTTTATATTTATAATTGTGGCGACGGTGGTGTCAGGGAAGTTTGCCTACCCCCATGAAAACTAACTTCCGAGAACATTTTGTGGTCTGCGGACTGGGAAGCTTGGGCCAACACTGTGTCCAAACCCTGAAATCCTTTGGGTCAACTTTTCCCGTTGTGGCGATCGCCAGGGTGCCGCCCGTGAACCAAGAGATTATCGCCTTGGATCAACTGCTGGATCAGTTAATCATTGGTGACTGTTGCCAGGACGAAATTTTAAAACAAGCCCAGATCGAACATTGCCGCGCTGCCCTCATTGTGACAGCCGATGAGCGAATCAATGCCGAAACAGCCCTCGCCATCCGGCGTCTCAATTCCCGCACCCGTCTGGTCATCCGTTCAGGGAAAAGTAATTTTAATCAACTCCTCCAGCGCCACCTGGGGAACTTCATTGCCTTTGAACCCGCAGAATTGCCCGCTTTTGCCCTAGCTTGGACTGCCTTGGGGGATGAAAATTTGGCCTGGTTTTCCCTCGACAATCAATGGTTGCGGCTAGTTCAAAAAGACTACCAACAGACCTACGCTCGGGCTCTGGTGACTTTTAATCACCACGGTCGTCGCCTGTTGCAGCACCATCCGCCATGGCTTGAGCCCACAACAACTTTCTATAATTGGCCACCCGGAACCGTTGCTAACCGAGGCGATCGCCTGATTTATGTGGAAATGGCCCATCAGTTTCTGGGATACCAACGAACTATGCCCGTTCAGACCAAGACATGGGGATGGCGAAAATGGCGCTCTGGGGGGCGATCCTTTTCCTGGCAACGCTTTTGGCAACTGAGTCTCCGGCAAAAACTGCGCAGCATTGCAGCATTGTCGGGGGTAATCATTACGGCCCTATTGTTCTTGGGATCGGTTCTATTTCATTATTACTATCCTGATACATCCTGGTTAGGCGCTTTCTATGGTACAACGGTGTTATTGCTGGGGGGCTACGGAGATTTGTTTGGGGGATGGGAGGCGATTCCCCAGTTACCCTGGTGGCTCCAACTGTTTGCCCTCAGTTTAAGTGTGGTAGGCACCGCCTTTGTGGGAATTTTGTATGCGTTACTCACAGAAGCCCTATTATCAGCCAGTTTTCAGTTCCAACCGGCCCAACTTCCCGTTCCCCAGCAGGATCACATCATCCTAGTAGGACTTGATCCCGTGGGGCAGCAAATTGCTCAGTTACTGCAACAATTTCGCCAACCCTTTGTGGCGATCGCCCTCAAGCCACAGCAGGCCCAAAACCTTGATTATCGCCATGTCCCCCTGCTCACCGGCTCTTTAGAAACGGTACTCCCCCAGGCGAATGTGAAAACGGCCCGCAGTATTATCCTAGCGACGGCAGATGAAATGGTGAACCTGGAGGCGGCACTATGGGTACGGAGTCAAAATCCGGAGATCGGCCTTGTGTTGCGGGCTTCTGGGCAACGACTCAGTGACCACATCAATACGGTTTTGCCCGATGCCCATGTGTTGTCAGTGTATGCGCTGATGGCTGAGGCCTTTGCGGGGGCGGCTTTTGGGGAAAATATTCTGAATTTATTCCGCCTCAACCAAACAACCATTTTAGTGACGGAATACCACATTGAAGCGGGAGATACCCTGAATGGTCTACTACTTTCAGATATTGCCTATGGGTATGGTGTCGTGCCCCTCCTGCATCACCATCCAAACGGGGAAACCCAGCTTCTCCCCCCAGAAGATATTCAGCTGCACTTAGGCGATCGCCTTGTGGTCCTGGCGACAATCGAAAGTTTACGACGCATTGAAGTGGGGCAAAAATTCCCGAAAACCTACAGCCTCACCATCGAAAAACTAGGCTATCAAAATGCGGCCTTTGAAGCGACCCGGGCGATCGCCCGTATTTCCGGTTGCTCCCTCACCGTGGCCCATGACCTATTGCAGCAGCTTCCCCAAGCCTTACCCGAGCCCCTCTATGGCCAGCCTGCCGAACGTCTACTGCATACCCTTCAAAAACTCCAGATCCATGGCTCTCTTCAGAAATTGCCAGACTAACTCTTTAGAAAGATTTAACAGCAAAGACTTTCCCACAATTGAATTTCCACCAGATAATAAACGGAAGGCGATCGCCGATTATTCTGCTCAAACTGCATCAGTAAAATTTTGCGGCCACTATTTCCCCTCAACAGCCTGACCTCATCATTTCAGAAGATTTCAGTGCTGTTTCTTTACTTTTCCCAGATGGGAGGTTCCTTCGTATGTTCCTGAAAAAAGCTTCACTCACGCTCTTGTCTTCTCTGTTGCTGCTGGCTGGCGCATCTATTCCCGCTAAAGCCCAAGTCTATGTGAATGGTGAATATCTCCAGAGAGAAGAATTGATGTTCCTTGAGTATCTCGTCGGTGGCGCGATTCCTGCGGGCAATTACTGGCTCGATTACTACACCGGGGAATGGGGCTATGCTGGCAATCCTACTGTGCAGGGGATTATTGGTGGTGGCAGCTACTATGACGGCTACTATGGCGAAAGTGGTAACACTGGTGGTTATGATTCCTATTACAGCACCGGTGGGGCTGGGGGGTATGGCTCCTATGTTTCTGATGGTGATTGTGCCTATTTCTCCTCGGGGGATTTGTCCGTGTCGACCTGCTAGGAAGCCTAGGGGCGATCGCCAATACTTTTTTTTGCGAATAAAAAATATGTTGAAGCTGATTTTGGTCTGCCAGCTTTTGCCCCTACTGTTAATCGCTTTTGGGTCAGCGGCGGTGGCAAAGCCTCCCCAAGCTAGTGAAATTGTTGCCGTCGTTGGCGATCGCCTCATGGTGCAAAAGGGAAACCACCGTCAGGAAACTGCCCAGATCGGCCATCGCCTCGAAAATCCCAGCCAAAGCCTGATCGTGCCAGGCAATAACCAGTCCCTTGCCCGCCTCGTTCTAGTGGGCGATCGCCAAACCTATGATGGGTTAATCCTCCAGACAGGCCCGGCCTCCCAGCAGACCACCTACCGCTTTCCCTGTGTTGTAGAAGGAGGTTCCATTACCCTCAGTTGGCAGAAAGGAGATCAGCGAGGCTGTGCCCAAGGCATTCAAATTCAGCCAGCCCCAGCTGCCATTCTGGCCCTCCAAGCCTTTGCCTATCGCCTCCTCCTTGGGCCCGACAATCCATTGGCTAACCCTAAGCAAAAGAGTTTCGTGATTGAACCCAGCGGTAAAACCCCGATTTGTGTCCGGGTGAGTACCAAGGGCGATCGCCAGATCGTAGAAGTTCTCTGGGGAGAAATTACCCTCCGCTCTGCCCAAAATACCGAAGGGATCAAAATCACCAAAGGCATTCAATACGACCAAGGCCAATTAACTTTTTTCACCCCAGAAACACGTCTCAATAGCCCGGAAATGCAGACTTTTTTCAGTACAACAACTTGGTCAGCCGGAAATCGAGATTCTACCTATTTCCCAGGTCTGCAAAAACACATTGAGGGGATTCGCACAGCCTTTACCCCAGCACAATAGGGAATTATTTCAGACAGCCCCAAAAACAAAAAAGTGGACTGGTTTATTTCCTAATCCACCTTCTCTAATTTTTCTCAAGCTCTAAGTATGACTGGCCTTGAGAACCCTTACTTACTGATCCTTCATCCAGTTGTCATCGATCATCGCATCATCGTCGATGACAGAAGCATTGTCAGCTACATCGGTGGGGATCGGCGTATCATCGGAGATTAATTCATCGCCCGAAATTAACCCTTTACGACCAGATTTTCCTTCCGTAAAAGCACGAGCCGTCTGATCATCAAGGATTTCACTGCCATCTAGATCATCGTAGGAGCGACTCGATAAACCGTTACCACCATCACCCATGACAGCACTGTTATAGCCATTGCCAGAGCGTTGGCTAGCTTCGTCTGAAAAGTCATTTTGGCTGGCAAAACCGGTACCTGCGGGAATCAAACGACCGATGATCACGTTTTCCTTCAGACCCCGTAACCAGTCGGATTTCCCTTCGATCGCCGCTTCCGTGAGAACTCGGGTGGTCTCTTGGAAAGAGGCAGCAGAAATGAAGCTATCGGTATTCAACGAGGCCTTAGTGATCCCGAGGAGGACAGGGGTATAACGGGCCGGTGCACCACCAGTAATGGACATCGCTTCGTTAACCTGTTCCACCTGACGCAGCTCGATCAACTCACCCGGCAGCATTGTGGTGTCGCCGCCGTCGTCGATCCGTACTTTAGCTGTCATCTGGCGGACGATGACTTCGATATGTTTGTCGGAAATATCAATCCCCTGGGACTGGTATACCCGCTGCACTTCTTCTACCAAGAATCGCTGGGATTCCCGGAGGCCGATCAGAGCTGCTTCATACATTCCCTTGCTTTCGGTGTAGTACTCGAAGAAAATCTCAAGGATTTCATGGGGATTGTTCAGACCATCGGTGAGGGGTTCTGCGGGCCCAACCCGTTGCCCATCGACCACCATAACGCTTTGGTTCATGCTGACGGGATATTCAGTAATTACCCCATCATCCTCGATGACTTTCACATCAACGGTTTCATCGTCAAGGTATTCCACTTGGCAGGTTCCAGGACGGCGGGCAAGCACAGCGGCTTCCTTGGGTTTACGAGCTTCGAGCAGTTCTTCAATCCGCGGTAGACCCTGAATGATGTCCCCGGTCTTGGCCCGTTCGAAAACGAGTAGTACCAGGTTATCGCCCCGTTGGACGAGATCCCCTTCGTCGATGTGTAGCACCGCACCACCGGAAACACGGTAGGGACGGGCATGGCGCAGAACAATCTCTTGATCGCTGACTTTCAACACCTGGGCGGAGTCTTCGATAGTGATGCCTTCAGCAATTTCTGTGCCGGCAACCACGAGATCACTCTCTTTAACTTTAGCGCCGCCATTAATCGCAATGATTTGGCGATCGCCATCACGGACAATGAGGAGACGACGGATTGCCTCTTGGCCAGAGCGGATCCCGCGTACTTCACCGGCTTCCTTACACTGGATTTCAGTGCGAGCCACCACAGCCCCCGGGGGAATTTCCTGGGCATCTTCGACCATCAGGCGGGTATGAACTTGGCCGCCAAAAGGATCGCTGTCAGAATCGCGGCGGAGAATCAAGGATTCGAGAATCACAAGTTGCAAGCGCTTGACTTCTTCGTCAGTGGGGTCATCCTGTAGCTCAATATCGGCATAGAGATTCGCCAGAATATCCTCATCTTCCCCTTCGATGGCGCCAATTTCGATCACCAGTTGGGTGCTCAAGAGGGACACTCCTTCCACGGATTTAACCCGCTCACCATCCTTGAAGTACAGCCGTTGAACAGAATGGAGGCGAATATCTCGACCGGCTCCCTGCTCGTTGATAGAACCTTGGGAGGGTTCAACGGGGGTATCGTCTACCTGGAATTCTTCAACCGGACGAACGAGCAGGGCAACGCCTTCGGTACTGATGACCTTTTCGCCGTAGCTGAGCTTATCCACGGTTACCCCAGGGATTACCTCTGTGTCGGGGGGGATCAGTTGTTCATGGTATTTGTCGGCGATCGCCTCTTCCGTGAGATGCAGTTCACCGGGTTTGATGATCACTTCCCGCAGAATGTCATTCTTCTCGATCACTTCTGCGACCCCAGCCGATTGGGAGAAGATATCCTTAACAACTTCGGTGCCCGCTTCGACATATTGGCCATCTTCAACGATCCGCAGAGAGCTATCTTTATTGACTTCGTGACTTTCCTCAGGAATCCAAAGGAGAGTACCACCCTTGATCACTTCATAACCCTGTTTTTTCGTGCCCTTGGCTACTTCGACACCGGCATATTTGATGATCCCACCGGTCTTTGTCCGATAACGATCATCGATGAGTTCAGCGATGGTGGCATTATTCTG
>JAYKIK010000191.1:0-27268 GCA_035284725.1 Synechococcus sp. | reverse complement strand
CGATGTAGGGTCGCAATTGGTCACGAATTTCGCTAATCTGGCTCATGAGGGTTTGCTTGGTTGTATGCTAACTCCTATCAAACCCTCTCCCTCTATTCTTTTCAAGTTTTTGTCCTGTACTGAGATCGAGCAGTTGCAAGATCCTCAATTAAGCCTGCCTCTTTAGCGTTTTTTGCCGTGGCATTGTTTGAATTTTTTGCCACTGTTACACCAGCAGGGTTCATTTTTCTTCGGTTGGATGGGCGGCAAGATGTCCCCTTCTAGGTAAAACCAGCGACCTTGTTCCCGGACAAAGTGCGATCGCTCATGGAGTTGCCCCACTGCTTTCCCTTCCTGGTAAACGGCAACAAATTCCACCAGGCCCGTTTCATCCTGGGGTTGGCCCGCTGCCGTCGCCATAACCGTTAAACCTAACCAGAAAACGCTGTTGGCCGTGGCGGTGATCAATGGGCGACTATCGGGGGTGTGGCGGCTGGGATGCTCCGTTTTTAGCAAATAATCCACATCCCGAAAACAGTAGGCCGTGTAGCGCGATCGCATCAGAGCTTCGGCGGTGGGGGCAGGCAGTTGACCTTGGAGATAGGGGGCGCAACATTGGGCCAGGGGCTTTTGGCTACCACAAGGACAGAGTTTGGATGGGCGATCGCCAGAAATTAACACAGGCACACAACGGGAAAGAACGGTCTTATTTTACCGAGCTGCCTGGGTCGAAACTTTATCTAAACGGCGTGAGCCAACCCCGTTGGATTCCCAAATTCAGCACCACAGCCGTCAAACCAAAGACCATAAGATTTTCGCCACAGGCCGCCACAAAGGGCCAACCACTTTGGGCGATCGCCGATCCCGCATCCACCTGGGCCACCCCCCGCACCAAGGTAAACGCTAAAACCACGCCCCCTTTAAGCTGAGAATTTTCATCGGTGCGCACCGCATAACGGTAGGTAAGGGCAAACAGGGCCCCCGCCAAAGCCGCAGCACCAATATTGATGAGCAATGTCAAATTGGCGATCTCACTGCCGAAACTGAGGGGAATGCCAGCGGAACCCACAAGGCGATGGACGAGTAAAAGCCCTAACCCCAACAATCCAGCGGTCGCACCACCCACAACGGCGGTTTTCACGGAGGCGAGGCGCTCGGTGGCAGAAAAACGGGAGGAAGTCATGGCAATCGGGCCGTAAATGGTTTGGAGAGTTTAGGCTTCTGGCGCAGACGGCTGACCTTGGCAAAGGGGTAAACGAATCTCCACCATGGTGCTGTCCTCGAGGGGCGTTGTGATTTTTATTTCACCGTCATACTTTTTTAGGATATTGGTGACAATTTTTAGGCCGAGGCCCAAACCTTGCTGTTCATAAAATTGGCGGTTGAACTGCTGGAAAGCCCCCACCTGCTGGATTTCGGCTTCCGTCATGCTCCGACCATGGTTGGTGACTCGCAGAATAAATTGATCGGCGATCGCCTCACTGGCAACTTGTACTGGGTTCCCAGGGGGAGAAAACTTAAAGGCATTTTCCAGAATTTCTGTAATGAGGGTGGTGAAATCATCATGGTCAATCAGGCCCCGGACTTCCCCTAAATCCATCTGGAGGTCGGCCTGGCGTTTTTCCCGAAAAGCAATGGTTTGCATAATGTTAGCCATGGTGATTGGTTCTGGGCCATCCTGGGGCCGAAGTTTTAGTGATTGTGGGTTTTGTAAGCTCAGTTCTAGGGAGGCGTAGGTGAGAAATTTTTGGGTTGTTCTTTGGAGTCTGAGGGCGGAGTTGTAGGTTAGTTCCAAAAACGTTTGCCGGTCTTCCTTGGACATGGTGTTGTGCTCATCCAGGAGAATGCTCAGGCCACCGATAATCCCATTGAGGGGGGTATTCAGTTCGTGGGGAAAGCTGACTGCTAAATTTCCCTGGATCGCTTCCAGGTTATGGCGGAGGAGGGTGACGGTATTTTCCTGGAGCCGGGCAAAATCTTTCAGTTTGTCATACTGTGCTTTGAGCCGCAGGAGGGAGTTAACCCGGGCTTTGAGCTCTAGGCCGTTAACCGGTTTACTAATAAAGTCGTCGGCGCCCATTTCCAGGCAGCGCACCAGGTCATATTTACTGGTGAGGGCAGTCACCATGATGATCGGGATCGGTGACCACTCGGGGTTTGCTTTGATCCTGCCGCAGACTTCAATGCCATCCATGTCGGGCATCATCACATCCAGCAAAATCAGCGAGATGGGGAACATCGCCAGGTTTTCAAAGGCTTCGACACCGCTGGAGGCATATTGCAGTTCACAGCCTTGGTGACTCAGGAAAGCTTCCACAACGTCAAAATTGCGGGGTTCATCATCAACGACCAAAATAATTGGGTTGCTCATCGCTAATCTGTGGTGGCTAGGGTTTCTCGAATTAAGGTGGTCAGTTGACTTAACTTTACGGGTTTCGTTAGGTAGTTATTAGCCCCGGCAGCTAGGCATTTTTCAGGATCATCAGCCATTGCTAGGGCCGTCAGGGCAATAATTGGTGTTTGGGCCAGTTGGCGATCGCCTAACTGACGAATCGTTTGGGTGGCCGCCAGACCGTCGAGGATTGGCATTTGCACATCCATTAGAATAATATTCGGTTGTTCCGTTTGGAGTAAATCGAGGGCTTCCTGACCATTATTCGCCAAGGTAACGCGGCAGCCCTTGGCCTTGAGATAGCGGGCGACGGTCAAAGCATTACCAGGATTATCTTCCGCGAGCAAGACACGACATCCTTCTAGATCTACAGGTTCTAGCACAACATCGAGACTGTCCCCATCGGCCCCTGGTTCAGTGCGTTTCTCAGACAACTGTTCATTGAGAATGTCCGGACAGGGCAAGCAAAAGGAAAAACAACTACCGACCCTGGGTTTACTCGTGACATGGACGGTGCCCCCATGGTTTTCAACCAGTTTTTTCACGAGGGCAAGGCCCAAACCCGTGCCATCATAACGGCGATTCAGGTCACTGTCGATTTGGGAAAAGGGCTGAAATAACCGTGAGAGATCCTCCGGAGCGATGCCGATGCCCGTATCCCGCACCCGAAAACACACCACATATTCAGAGAGATCCGTTTCGGTTTTAGAGGGGGATTGCTCTAGGGCTACCTCCAGGGTGACTTGACCTTGGTTGGGGGTAAATTTGATCGCATTGCTGAGGAGGTTAACTAGGACCTGCCGGATGCGCCGTTCATCAATGACTAACTTGGGGAGATAGCGGGGAATCTGGGTTGTCAGTTGAATTTGTTTTTTGTGGGCCTGGTGCCGCACAAAGATCAAACTGGATTCGCAAAGATCGGCGATCGCCGTTGGTTCCTGATGAAATTCCAACTGGTCTGCCTCAATTTTGGCGAGGTCAAGGATATCGTTAATCAGCGTGAGTAAATGGGTACCTGCTGTTTCGATGGTTTGGACGGAGCGATGCTGTCTTTCGTTGAGGGGGCCATAGATCTCTTCTTTGAGGGCTTCGGACATCCCCAACACCGCATTCAGGGGGGTGCGCAGTTCGTGGCTCATGTTGGCGAGGAATTCATCCTTGAGGCGGGCGATCCGGGAAAGTTCTAGATTGCTGGCCTGGAGTTGATCTTCATAATTTTTCCGGTCGGTAATATCGCGGGCGGCGGAGTAGAGTTTCTGCTCCATCGGGATACAGTGCCATTCAATCCAACGGTAGAAACCATCCCGACAACGATAACGATTAACAAAGTCGATGACAGGTTTCCCAGTTTTTAGGCTCGCCATTGCTGCCTGGGTGCTCGCGAGATCCTCAGGGTGGAGGTAGTCGAGGAGATTTTGACCAACCATTTCCTCTGGGTCATAACCAAAGGTCTTTTGCCACTGGGGGTTAAGGCGGATGACACGGGCTTCTAAATCGGTGATACATAACAAATCTAAAACCACGGAAAAGAAGCGATCCAACTCTTCGGTTTTGTGCCGGAGTGCCTGCTCTGTTTCTTTTTGGGTACTGATGTCGACGACCACACAAAAAACTTGATCGGTATTGGGCAGTTGGGAGGCACCGAGCAAGATGGGGATCCGGGTGCCATCCTTGCGGTAGTATTCTTTTTCCCGGGGTTGGATATGGCCTGTTTGTTGCAATTCGGCGATCGCCTCTTGATCTCGCTCCAAATATTCCGGCGGTGTCAGGCGCTGCCAATCTAAGCCCTGGCTCTCAAACTCAGCGCGACTGTAGCCAAGCATGGTTAAAAAGCGGTCATTAGCTTCAAGAATTTCTCCGCTTGCCTCGACCCAAATCATCCCCACAATACTGGTTTCAAAAATTTTCTGGAGGCATATTTCACTGGCTTCCTTTGCCTGGATGGCCCGTTGCCGTTCCGTAATGTCCTGGGCGATGCCAACAATCCCCACAAAGCTACCAGCTTCATCCTGGAGGGAGCCGAGGGACAGGGACACGGTTTTGCGATCGCCCGTTTTGGTGAGGTAAGTCCATTCCCGGTCACGGTTGAGGTTGTCGTGGTGACAGAGGAGGCGGAACACTTCAAAATTGGCTTCGACGGGGTGGCCGAGGGTCTGGCTCAGTTCGGTGGCGATCGCCTCTACTTCCGTCGGGTCATGGAAGAGGAGGGGCGTCCGTTGACCGATGATTTCTGTGGGGGCATAACCCAACATCTCAGCGGCCCCCCGGTTATAGCTCTGGATGATCCCATTGGGGTCGGTAGCAATGATCGAAAGATTTGTCCCCCCAAAGATCAGATTCTGGAGATAGCTGACCCGCTGCAACTCCTGGGTTCGTTTGGCAACTTCGGCCTCGAGGTTTTGGTTGAGCTGCTGGAGCTGCTGTTCGGTCTGCCGCCGTTGGGCGAGTTCCTGGGCGAGGGCTTGGTAGGTACTGGCCTGTTGGAGGGCAATCCCCAATTGGAGGGCCAGTTGCCGCAGGAGGGAAATTTCTTCGTCGCGCCAATCCCGGGGGCGATCGCATTCACTCACTGTCAGCAGTCCCCAGAGATGTTCTCGGTAGACAATGGGCACCAGGATTTTCGAGCGCATCTGAATCTCTTCCAGTAGTTCCCGGTGGCAGGGGGTAAGGTCTCGGGTATAGATGTCGTTAATCACCTGGAAGCGGCCATCCTGGCAATAGTCCTGCCAATGCTCAAAGAAACATTGATCAAAGGCACTTTGGTGCAGCAAGCTACTCTGGTCAGGGGCGATCGCCTCCGCAATTACTGTCACCTGGCCATCGGGCTGAATTTCCCACACCGCCGCGCGATGGCACCGAAATAACTTCCAGATTTCCTGGACAGCGGTTGCCAAAATCTCCGGTAACTCGAAGGAAGCATAGATTTGGGCCGAAACTTTACTGAGGAGACGTTCCTGTTGGAGCTTATTACGGAGAGCGATCTGGGTAGTCTGGATTTCTGTCTGGAGATAGGCATTGCGTTCTTCCAGGAGAGCAATTTTTTCTGCCTCAAGGACATGCACCTTGCGCTGGAGGGTCTCGGCCCATTTATACAGTTCTAGGGGATTGATCGCCCGGACGAGATCCGTCGTGGTAAGGATGCCCTTTAAAACTTGGCTTTGGCGATCACTGACCACCACCGCATGGCGGGCCCCATGGCGATCAATCAGTGCCTGGACCATCCCCAAAGAATCCGTCGGCGTCGCCACAAATGGGAGGGGACTCATCACATCCGCCGCCAGGTAGTTCTCCGCAGCGAGGCCCAAGGCTTGGAATTGCACCAAATCCCGCTCCATAATTAGACCAATGGGCACCGCCGGTGTGGCGATATCCGTTGCCTGGGTCACCACCACCGAACTGAGCCGCCGCTCCGTGAGCCTTTGGATAATTTGGGGGAGGGGAGTCTGGGCGGTGACGGTACTCACTTGGGGGGTCATCACCTCCGCTACGGAACGCACCTGTAGCAAATCACTCGGATCCGCACTGTGCAGTAAACCTTCCTGGGTCAAGAGGCCCGTCAATTGCCCTTGCTGATCTAAAATCGGCAGGTATCGCGCCTGGGTTCCCTGGAACAAATTGGCGATCGCCGCAAAACTATCCAGTTCTTCTTCCTGTAATGTGATCACCGGTGTTTGCATCACGGTGCCAACGGTCAGCGGTTCGGTCTCAGGCCCCAGCAAACTGAGCCGTAAAATATCCCGTTCCGTCACGATCCCCACCAGTTTGTCCGCCGAGGTCACTAAAACACAACTCCCCCGCCCCTCAGCCACCATCCGCCCGATGGCCGAAGCCTCTAGGTCACAGGCTTGACGGGCAGCCTGCATTTTGGCGATCGCCTCCTGGAGGGAACAGGTAATGTCGACCACCAGGGGATCACGAATCACAACCAACGACAGCTTCGGAGAAATGGGCATGGAAACCAAAACGGTAAGATGAAATTAATTAACAATTAACCAAAATAATGAACCTAGCTATTACAGAGAACGATTCACTACATTTGGCGAAACATGTACCCTAACTGATGTTGTTCCCAAATTTTAAAGCTGCCGGGATCACCCCTTACAATCCCCCTAAAAGCTGTAAAAAATTGAAAGAAAGATTCACGTTTTGACATCCTCCCCGCCTTAAAAGTGCGGGGATTCCTAAACCTCACGATTTAGGTTTCTGCTTCTTTCCATTGCTGGTTTTTCGCAACTGCCCTTTGGACTTATGCCCATCAGGTCTTACGTTCGCTCCACAGACTATCACCGCAAGCCCTGCGGCAAGAATATTATTTGCGGCATTGATGTCTCGGTCGTGGTGGGTTCCACACTTCAGACACTCCCACTCCCTGACATCAAGCGGCAACTTATCAATAACGTGACCGCAATGTCCGCAGCGTTTAGAACTGGGGAACCATCGGTCAATTTTAACCAGCGTCCGACCGTACCACTGGCACTTGTACTCCAACTGACGAACCATTTCAGACCAACTGGCATCAGCAATTGCTTGAGCCAACTTATGGTTCTTCAGCATATTCTTCACAGCCAAATCCTCGACAGCAATCGTTTGGTTTTCACGTACCAATCGAGTGGTCAGCTTGTGAAGAAAATCTGTACGAGAGTCGGCAATGGCTGCATGGATGCGGGCAACTTGAATCCTCGCCTTCTCTCGGTTCAACGAGCCTTTGACCTTGCGAGACAGGGCTTTTTGAGCTTGTCTCAACTTGTATCTCAGGCGCTTAAAGTGCTTGGGATTGACAACCTTCTCCCCATCACTGGTAGCAATCAAAGATGTGATTCCGGCGTCAATTCCGACAGCCTTGTCAATTTGAGGCAGTACCTTAACCGTGTGGTCGTCAACCAACAACGAGACGAACCATCGTCCTGCGGCATCCAGTCTTACGGTAACAGTAGACGGTTCACAGTTTACTGGAATGGTGCGACTCCACCGAATCGGCAGATGTTCAGAACATTTTGCCAGCCACAATCTCCCATCTTTCCACTTGAAAGCAGAACGGGTAAACTCGGCACTACCACCACTGTGCTTTTTCTTGAAGTTGGGGTACTTGGCACGACCTGCCCAAAAGTTTGTAAACGCTTTTTGCAGGTTTCTCAGTCCTTGCTGCAATGGCACACAACTAACTTCGTTGAGAAAATCAAGTTCTTCTTGCTTTTTCCACTGCGTCAGCATAGCGGATGTCTGTTTGTAGTCAATCCGCTCTTGTCTTTCGTACCAGCCTTCAGTTCGGGTATGCAACGCCTTGTTGTAGACCAACCGAACACAACCCAGAGTGCGACGCAAAAGTTGTTCTTGCTCCGGTATTGGGTAAAAGCGGTATCGATAAGCGCGTTGTGCCATGCCTCACATTTTGCCCGCTTCCTGGTGAAAAACAAACGTTATATGGTAATTAAAAGGGTGTTGAACCCCTTTAATTACCCTCCTATCCCTCCCCGTCCTGAAGTACGGGGTTTCCCGGAGTTTTTCGATGAGCGATGTTGTTTTTGTTGGGGGAGGTCACAGCCATGCGATCGCCTTGAGAATGTGGGGAATGTCCCCCCGGGCAGATGTCCGCTTGAGCCTCATTAGTGATATCACTTACACGCCCTATTCCGGCATGCTCCCGGGCTATGTGGCCGGTTTCTATGACTATACCCAAACCCACATCGATTTACGTCGCCTTGCCCATTTTGCCCAGGCGGATTTCCTGCGGGATCAAGTGATCGGCCTCGACCTCAAAAATAAGCTTTTACACTGCAACCATCGTCCCCCCGTGCGGTTTGACTACCTCTCCCTCGACATTGGGAGCACCCCCGCCACCGAAGCCATTCCCGGCGTTAGAGATTACGCCATCCCCGCCAAGCCCGTCCCCCAGTTCCTTACTGCTTGGGAAAAAATCCTCGCCACAGCCAGCCAACACCCCGACCAACCCCAACGGATCATTATTGTCGGTGGCGGTGCCGGGGGGACAGAACTCGCTTTCAATATTCACCACGCTCTTAGCCAACGGTTAGCCTCCCCTGAATTGCTGGATTTGCATCTCGTCCATCGGGGAGATCAACTGATGGAAACGAACCAGAATCCCCGGGTCAGTGACCAAGCGTTGCACCTGCTCCAACAACGGGGGGTAAACGTCCAGCTTCGGGAAACGGTGGCAGAGGTAACGGCTACGGGTTTGCGCTGCCAGTCGGGGTTGATGTTAACGGGTAAGGTGATTTGGGTAACCCAGGCCTCGGCCCCAACTTGGCTGAAAGACAGTGGCCTGCAAACCGATGCCCAGGGCTTTGTGGTGGTGGATCAAACGTTGCGATCGCCTTCCCATCCCTTTGTGTTTGCCGCCGGAGATATTGCCACGATCCAAGGACACCCCAGGCCGAAAGCGGGGGTTTTCGCCGTGCGCCAGGGTAAACCCCTCTTTAAAAATCTCCAGCACACCCTCGACCGTCAACCCCTCCAACGCCACACCCCCCAAAAACGTTACCTAGCCTTGATCGGCACCGGAGATCATCAGGCCTTTGCCACCCGGGGAAAATTCAGTTGGCGATCGCCTTGGTTATGGCGCTGGAAAGATTGGATCGACCGACAGTTTATGGCGAAATTCCAGGACTTCCCCCCCACGGTAATGGCCACGCCCCCCCCGACAACAGTCCCCAAAATGTACTGTGCCGGGTGCGGGGCAAAGGTGGGAAAAAGCATCCTTGCCAGTAGCCTAAAAAATCTCCCAGGGCCCCCCTCGCCAGATGTGGTAGTGGGTTTGGAGGCCCCCGATGATGCCGCTGTGTTACAACTGCCCCCGGATCAGCTCCTGGTGCAAACGGTGGATTATTTTCCGAGTCTCCTCAATGATCCCTATCTTTTGGGGCAAATCGTCACCCACCATTGCCTGAGCGATCTCTATGCCATGGGCGCTACTCCCCACAGTGTCCTTGCCCTTGCCACCCTCCCCCACGGGAAAGCCACGGTACAACAGGGACTTTTAGAACAACTTTTGGCCGGAGTCCTTGCGGTTTTAAATCCCGCCGCCATTGCCCTCATCGGTGGCCATACCAACGAAGGCGATCGCCTCGGCCTCGGGTTAACCTGTAATGGACTGTTGCAAAAGGATGCAATCTGGCGTAAAACCGAGCTAAAGCTAGGTCAAATGCTGATTTTGACGAAATCTTTGGGCACAGGTACCCTCTTCGCCGCAGAAATGCACAATCAAACCAAGGGCCACTGGATCGACGGGGCGATCGCCTCGATGCTGCAATCCAACCGAACTGCCGCCGAAATTTTGCAGCACCACGGCGCCACAGCTTGCACTGATGTTACGGGTTTTGGGCTAGGGGGGCACCTGTTGGAGATGCTGCAACCCAAGGGTTTTAGCACAGAACTCTACCTAGACCAACTCCCCAGTCTCCCGGGAGCCACAGAAACCATCGCCCAGGGCTTTCTCAGTTCCCTCGCCCCCCAGAACCACACCACTGAACAATTTATCCAAGTGCCCATGGCCCAACGGCATCGGCCGGAATACGAACTGCTCTTTGACCCCCAAACCTCCGGCGGCTTGTTAGCGGCGATCGCCCCAGAAGAGGCAGCGGGATGTTTGCAAGCATTACGGGAACAGGGCTATGGCGCCAGCGCCATCATTGGTCAGGTACTTGAGTCCGACCCAACCCCCGCCCAAATCATCATTCCCTAGGGCAACGGCACAAAATCATAGCCAAACCCCGACCGTTGCCCCGGTTGCACCGTCACCATTTCCATGGCCTGGTTGCGATCGCCCGAGGGTAGAAATTGAATTGATTGGGCCGCACCGGGGGCAGAAAAAGTAGGACTCGCCAGGGTTTGTTGCACGTTAGAACGATCCGCCATGGGACTTTGTTGGATGCCAGTCATCAAGGCGATCGCCGCATCGTAACTGAGGGCCGTGCGCCAGTTCACATCTCCCCCCCACAGGGCCCGGGACACCTGGGTAAACGTCCCATTGGGATGGTTCAGAATATGCCAGGGAATCGCCACCACCATTCCCACCGCATCACGGCCACCGATTTGCAGGGTTTCAGGCTTGTAGAGACTGTCCCCAGCGACGATGGGTAACTGGTTTTCATTGACCTGGATCACTTGTAAGGCTTGGTTGAGGGTCGGGGTATCAGTCACCAGGGCGATCGCCTCTGCCCCCCTATTTTTCGCATCTGTTAATGCTTGGGCCCCATTAAACCCCCCTTGGCTCACATCGACCTCCGCCACCACTGTGCCGCCCCGGGTAAACAGTTCCGTTGTTAGGCTGTCCTTGAGGGAATTACTGTAGCCACTGACACTATTAAAAAAGACCACCACCTGCTGCCGTTGGAGACGATCCAAGAGGTAGCTGGCCAGGGCCGTCCCCGTAAAGCGATCGCTCGGCACCGTCCGAAAAATATAGTTACCCGCCGTCGAGAGGGACACCGCCGTACTCGTGGGGGAAACCATCACTAACCCCTGGGCTTCATAGACCTCCGCCGCCGCCAAACTGGTATCACTGCTAAAGTGGCCGACCACCCCCAGAATGTCCTTTTGATTCACCAAAGCCTGGGCCACCTCAGGGGCGATCGCCGGATCCCCATCATCGTCGGCAATCACCACCAGAAAACCCCGCCCCCCATCCAGAACTTCCTTTTGGGCCTGGGCTACCCCCCGCAACAGTTCCTTGGCCCCACTGGTTTCCGTATCCACCGGCAGGGACACCACAATGGCGATCGCCTGGGCATTGGGGGCTTGTTGTTGGATTTTGGCGTTGTTGAGATAAATGAGGGTTTCAGGATCGTTGGGGCTGACCTGGAGAGATGCTTGGAAGAGCCGGATCGCTTCAGGAAAATTGCCCGCACCGTAGGCCGCGATCCCCTGTTCCTTTTCCGGTTGGCGATCGCCCTGGAGCAATAACTTTTCTCCCCGACTGAAACGGGCTGTTGTGTTCCCCTCACCGAGCAGATCCTCCAGGGGAGTAGGTAACTGTAGCGATTGATTTTGACCCAGAAACCACCAAGCCCCGGCCCCTAACAATCCTAGGGTAATCACCAAGGCCCCCAGTAACGCCGCCGTATCATTTCTGCCAGCCATCCTCTTCTACCTCCAGGAGCAAACACCTCTACTGTGATTGTGCCGAAAAATCCTCCCAGAATCAGACTTTTAGACGAAGACCGCACAAATCTTTGCGCTCATTTGATCAGCTCTACCCCATCGCGGCCATCTATATCTTGCAAATAAACCTTGACCTGTTCATCCTTGGCTGTGGGCAATTTTTTCCCGGTGAAATCCGGCTGAATCGGCAGTTGACGGTGGCCCCGATCAACGAGGGTCGCTAACCGAATCGCTTCCGGGCGACCATAGTCATTAACCGCATTTAAAGCAGCCCGAATCGTCCGGCCTTTGTAAATGACATCATCCACAAGCACCAAATTTTTACCATTCACATCGAAGGGAATATGCGTTTTCGAGGGGGTACGCACTCGAATTTGATCTAAATCATCGCGGTAAAACGTGATATCGAGGGCACCCACGGGTACAGTAATTCCTTCGAGGGTCTCAATTTGTTTGGCAATGTTGTGGGCGAGGGGCACCCCCCGGGTATAAATTCCCAAAAGGGCTAAATCTGTCAAATCTCCTGATTTTTCGATAATTTGCGAGGCAAGGCGGGTAATTGTCCGGCGGATCTCTTCGGCAGATAAAATTTCGATGACGTTCTTAGTCATGGGTGGATGATGATGAGGTTAGTGCCATTGTAGAGCCTGGGCCGGATCTGTGGAGACCGGAGACGTTCAGACTGAAGCTGTCACGAAAATTCACAAATACCGGCGTTTTACCCAGGAAAATGCCATGCTGGAAGTAGATTAGGCATTCGATATTGCGTTTCTGTGGAGGTTCGTTATGTTTTTACGTCATGCTCCTGAACAGATTTTGATCGAAGTCTTGGATCTCCGTGATCTCTGGGATCCTTTCAAAAAAGAGGTCTTAGCCCGAGCCCATGCCGGCGAAGAAATGCAGGATCCAGAGATCTATCCCAAAGCCGAGTTGCTTTTCCCCTCCGGAGAACCCTTACCCAAGGCTTGGCTTGATCCGGAATACCGTGTCCATGGCTTCATGTCGGCTTTTGCCACGATGGTATAGATGGGTTATGTTTTTCTCATCCTAGGCGATCGCCCCTAGCCTACCTTTGCGCTGGGTCGATTTGATCCAGTTTTGAAGATGACCCGGGGCGATGCAACAACATTTTGATACTGCTCAGACAACCCCTTAGAATTTGTGGGCACGGAGTACTTCCGCATCACAAATATAGGTAATACCGGAATAGTCATTAAAAAATTTCGCTGCAACTTCATCCGAGATTTTTAAGGCTACGTCTCGGCTAGCAGTGAGAACTTCAATTTTGACATTCGAAAAACTATCAGAAACATTGGGTTGTCCCGACGAGCGCACGTTGCGACTGCCTTTGCCCCCAGCCGCGACGACGGTGTAACCGCTAGCCCCGGCGGCATCTATGATTTTGGCAATTTTATTGAGCAACAATTTCTCCGTAACGATAACGAGTTTACTGGCTTGCTGAGTCATCTGAATTACTTCCTGACGCGTAAGATTAAAGAGCCCTGTGACAAAAATTACTCGCTTCCCCAAGATTAACTCGATTGAATAACGACAATTAAAGACAAGACTCTATGGATTTGCTTGAAACCATATTCTTAAGTCTATGCTAAGGCTACCCCCAATCGGAAAAGAATAATTCAAATTAGTGGAAGTATTTCATAAAAAACACTTATTTTTTCGGTGCTGGGACAGCCATTGCTTGCCAACATCCTCCGGCAAAATACAAGCCTTCAATCCCTGGGGGAAGTTCCATCCAGGAATCGAACCATAAGCTTTCGCTATTAGTGACTTTAATAATTTCAGGTGGCGATCGCCCCTGAAGATGCTGCTTATTTGGTGCAGAATATATAGACTTTAAAGTATGGTTTTTAGTTGCTTCATAGAACTAAGCCTATAAGTCAATTAGGCATTGCGCAAAAGTTTCGCTACTCCCCAGACCCTGCAGTCCGTGTCATAGGGGTATTTTTTTACTCGCTATTCCCTGTGATGCGTAGCAAGTGGCCCGCAAATTCATCAACATCATCAATATGGAGTCAAACCTATGAATAAGTTTGAATCGAAGCCTTCACAGCTGAAGTTAGACACCAATGAAGGATGGGTTGTGCAAGTGTATGACAGTAACCGTCGTCTCCTTTGTGTTTTAGAACCGTCCCACGGTTGGAGTTTCTTGATCGGTTGTAGCCTTGGCCTCCTCGTTTCGGTGATGTGGTTTAGTGCGGCTCGCCATAGTCCTTCCCCAGAGCCGGCCCCGGCAACAGAGCCTGCCATATTGCAAGTGGACTAATGGAGCATTAGCCCTGATTCGGTTACTGGTTCAGCGGTCTAGGGGCGAACAGAAAGAACGGTTGTCCTCGGAAGAGCTGGCGATCGCCACCTAAAAGAAAAACTTATAGCTGAAATTTAACATTGCGTTGTAAATCCCGGTGACGAAACGCGATAATCCGTAGCTTTTAGGATAGACTTAAGCACATAGAAAATTGAGTCTTAATAGAGTAAAGACTATGAAATACGTGCGAAGCAGCCATATGCTGTGTAGACCTGTTTAGAGAGCAGCTAACTCTAAACATCCTGCTGACGGGGTTTTTCATCACACCTGTACACCTGGGATAACGCACTTCATTCTGATTTTCTGAAACTTATTTACTCACAAGAGTCACTCCTCACGCGGGGAGGAAGGAGGTATTTGTGGATTTTTTAGCTGATTTTCTGATGAAATTTGGGTCGCAGCTACAGTCCCCGACCCTAGGCTTTTTGATAGGTGGTATCGTCATCGCGGCTTTGGGTAGTCGACTGACCATTCCAGATGCGATCTATAAATTTATCGTTTTTATGCTGCTCATCAAGGTTGGCCTGAGCGGTGGGATTGCGATTCGTAATGCCAACCTTGCGGAAATGATCTTGCCAGCATTGTTCGCCGTGATCATGGGAATTTTGATCGTCTTCATCGGGCGTTTCACCTTGGCAAAATTACCAGGTATCAGAACCGTAGACGCCGTTGCAACCGCTGGTCTCTTTGGTGCTGTGAGTGGTTCTACCCTTGCCGCTGGTATTACAGTGATGGAATCCCAGGGGATGGAATATGAAGCCTGGGCCGCCGCCCTTTATCCTTTTATGGATATTCCTGCCCTTGTGACAGCGATCGTTGTGGCTAGTATCTATACCAGTAACAAACGGAATCGCATGGAGGAAACTTTCAACCAGGAAGAACTCAGCCGGCAGCCCGTTGCTGCGGGAGACTATGCGGAAGCCCCTGGGTATCCGGCGAGCAGGCAGGAGTATCTCAGTCAGAAGCGTGGCAATGGCACTAATCGGGTTGAAATTTGGCCGATTGTTAAAGAAAGCCTCCAGGGTTCTGCCCTATCTGCACTCTTATTGGGTCTTGCGTTAGGTCTGTTAACTCGTCCGGAAAGTGTTTTTGAAAGCTTCTATGAGCCGCTGTTCCGTGGGTTCCTATCGATTCTCATGCTGGTGATGGGTATGGAAGCATGGTCTAGACTAAATGAACTGCGCAAAGTGGCCCAATGGTACGCCGTCTATGCGTTTGTGGCCCCCTTGCTCCATGGGTTTATCGCCTTTGGTCTCGGTATGATTGCCCACTATGTGACAGGCTTTAGCCCCGGTGGTGTAGCGCTTTTGGCGATTATTGCGGCGTCTAGTTCGGACATTTCAGGCCCCCCCACATTACGGGCGGGGATTCCCTCGGCGAACCCTTCTGCTTACATTGGTGCTTCGACGGCCATCGGTACACCAGTGGCGATCGCCCTAGGCATTCCCCTTTATCTTGGCTTAGCCCAAGCGCTAATGGGTGGCTAATCGTTTGTCGGTATCTAGCACATTCCTTCAACACACCATATAACTGTTCCGAGAGCTGGGAAATACTTCCAGCTTTTTCGGTTTTTAGATTACCTAACACACTTCATTTAACCAATCCATTGAATACCCGTAGTTGTATTTTTTTGATCGATAATTTTCTTTAGGAAAAAATCTAAGGTTTTTTCTTTGACCAGACCTTTGGCAAGGAGTTTTTGAGCAAATAATTTATCGTTGAGACAAATTGATCGATTTTCTCGCACCATGTCAAACAACTGTTCTCCATTGAGTAGACCAGCCTCTAAAAGATAGTCGCCAAGATGTTTATTTTTGTTAATTGTCAGTTCCCGCCGCAGGTAGCGAGCAAAAAAATGGGCCGTCTCTTGGGAGATCCAGCCGTGGAGCACTAAAATTTCTCCTATTTTGTACTGTATTTCTCGATAAAAAGCTTGATCATGGAGGGCAATTTCAATTTGAGCTTCGTTAATCAGGCCCGCTTCCTTGAGGATTTCACTAATGAGATGACCTTTAGATGCTCGAGAAATCTTAGCGATAGGAATCATGATCGTTGGCGTGATTGGAAAGTTTTAATCTATTTTTCAGACAAGGTTATAATTGATTTATTGCTCAAGAGATGGGTAAGTGAGATCTAGATGTTAAAAGTTTTCATTTACCATGAAGCATAGTTTACCCCGCTTGGGAACGAAGTGTTCTAAGGCTATGCTGAATTTTAACCGTGACACGGGACGTCAATTTCTTAACCTTGCGGCAATTTTGGCGGCCTTCTCCATGAATGTGCTGGCTAATCTCCGGCCTTTAGCTGGTTTAACCATTGCAGAAATTTCAGATCAGTATTTTGCGACAGTGCCGATTGTTCCCGCTGGGTACGCCTTTGCCATTTGGGGGCTAATTTATCTAGGCCTAATTTCCCTGGGGATTTACCAAGCTCTACCGAGTCAGAGACAAAAACCCCATGCCCGTAAATTGGGTTATGCCCTCGCCTGGAGTAGTCTGGCCCAAATTCTTTGGGTGATCGCTTTCCAGTACCAATGGTTTGTGTTGTCTTTGGGGTTGATCATTGGGGTATTAATGCCGCTGATTCGCCTTTATATTCGTTTAGACAGTGGCCCGAAACCGTTGCCGAAAAAAGTGCGCTGGTTGATGCAGATTCCTGTATCAATTTATTTTGCTTGGATTACCGTCGCAACCATTGTGAATGGGGCCTGTGTCTTGGATTTCGTCGGTTGGCAAGGCTGGGGATTAGGGGCTGTTTTTTGGACGGTGAGTTTATTGATTGCTGGCATTTTGTTAGCCATTGTCGTGACAATGAAGCATCGAGATATTGCCTATGGTGGGGTGTTCGTCTGGGCCTGGGTTGCCATTGCGGTTAAGAATTGGAATCAGGGAATCATTCCTCTGGTGGCGATCGCCTCTGCCTTGGGCTTAACGGGTCTTTGTTTTGTCATTTGGCGATCGCCCCAACGTCTCTCCATTTACCCAACCTATTCCCCATCGGAAGAGAAGCAATAAACTGGCCCCCTGGGAAGCTGCATCATTGTGCTGGGGAGGGTTGCTTGAGGTAATTGGCGATCGCCTCAATCACTTTTTGGGGCTGGCTCAGGTGGGGAAAATGTCCCTGGGCCTCGATGGCTTGCAATTGACTATGGGGAATCACTCGCTGCAGATATTCGCCGACTGCTGGGGGCACAAAAATATCATCCTGGGATTCGATAATCAGGGTTGGTGTCGGCAGCTGTGCAAATAACTGACGATAATCTGCCTGGATAATGAGCTGGAAAACAACCAATGCCACATCGGGCCGCAAACGCAGTAAACATTGAATAAATTCTTCCGCCAGGGCCGGTTGGGTCGGTGCATTCATAATTCTGGGCGCATGGCGCATTAACCAATCGGCATAGTTATCCCCCATTTCCAGGAGAATATCGGCACTCATCTGGCTTGTAAAACCACCGACATAGTTTTCATCGTTTAAATAACGGGGGGAAGTGCCAATAAGAATCAGGTTTTTAAAAAGGTGAGGGGCTTGGCAAGCGGCGATCGCCCCCAGGGTACCACCAACGGAATGGGCGATCACGGTGACGGCGGAGAGATGATTTTCCGTTAATGCTTGAATTAAAGACTTAGCATAATCCTGGAGATTATATTCCTTGAGAAATATTTGGCGCATGAGGCTAAACAGGACTATTTTATAGTTTTTTTCAAAGGCTGGCGTGATGAATCTCCAGTTGTCATTATTGCCCCCAAAACCATGGATAAAAACAAGGACATTCGGGGCCTCTAAATTACCACCAATTATCAAATCAGGCTCCCTGGAAAATGACTCCTGGGACAGGGAATATTGCATAATATTTTTTACTCTAGAAATTTATTTTTATAGGGTGTAGTTCCTTTCAAATGGCAAAGCTAGACGTCCTATAACTGATTTTTTTACAAGACAAACCACGAAAACATAATAGACAGTTAATCTTGGGGATGGAGGGGAAACTGTAGCAATTCTTATCGTTGTCATGATTTCTTTAGGTCGGCTAGATTGCTTTGGCTGATCGCCGATACAAGCGGTGATTTTAGAGCAATTTCAAAATAGGCCACCTTGTTAAAATCCTGAAATGAGTTTATGTCTAAATTTTTCTCAATCTGTCGCAAGCGAGGCAATTTTCGCTAACGTGATAGGGAAAATCTCCAAAGGCGATCGCCTTCCCTTGATCGGCCCATGCAACATCTGCGCCCCCCAAAACTCAACACTGGCACCGTCATTTCCGTGCGGGGGAGTGTGGTTGATGTTTGTTTTCCCGAACGCTTACCCCGTTATCTCCACCAACTCAACGCTGGCGAAAGGGGACAGGTAATCATCGAAGTCGTGGCCCACCTCAATGAAACAGTGGTGCGTGGCATTGCCCTGACTCCCACCTCTGGCCTAGCCCGGGGAACCAGCGTCACCGATACCGGCCATCCCCTCCAGATGCCCGTGGGACAAGCCTTATTAGGACGAATGTTTAATGTCTTTGGGAAAGCGATTGATCAAGGTGAACCCCTCACAGCCGTCACCCAACGCTCCATCCACCAAGGGGCAATACCCCTCTCCCAGCAATCTACCCAGGCCGAAATTTTAGAGACAGGCATTAAGGTAATCGATGTGTTGGCCCCCATTGAACGAGGGGGAAAAGCCGGCTTATTCGGTGGGGCAGGGGTCGGTAAAACCGTTTTGATCACGGAAATGATCCACAACATGGTCAGTCAGCACCAGGGGATCAGTCTATTTTGCGGCATCGGTGAACGGAACCGAGAGGCGGAAGAATTGTACCGGGAAATGCAGACAACGGGGGTTTTGGCGAATACAGTGCTGTTGTTTGGGCAGATGAATGAACCCCCAGGGGCACGGTTTCGGGTGGGCCATGCCGCTTTAACCATTGCGGAATATTTTCGGGATGAAGTCCACCAGGATGTATTGCTGCTCATTGACAATATTTTCCGATTTATCCAGGCGGGTCAGGAAGTGTCGGGTTTGATGGGGGAGTTGCCCTCCCGGGTGGGCTATCAACCGACCTTGGCGACGGAATTGGCGGCCCTCGAGGAACGGATTACCAGCACAAAAAATGGGGCGATCACCTCGGTGCAGGCGGTGTATGTACCCGCTGATGATTTTACCGATCCGGCGGCGGTGCATACCTTTGGCCATTTATCGGCTTCTATTGTGTTATCCCGTAAGCGGGCCAGTGAAGGGTTTTATCCGGCGGTGGATCCCCTGCGTTCGAGTTCCAAGATGTTGATGCCAGCGATCGCCGGTAGACGTCACTACGAAATTGCCCTGGCGGTACGGCATACCCTTGCCACCTACGAAGAACTCAAGGACATGATTGCGATGTTGGGGATGGCGGAACTCTCGGCGGGCGATCGCGCGGTGGTTTATCGGGCCCGGCGGTTAGAACGTTTTTTAACCCAACCTTTTTTCTCCACGGAACAATTCACCAGTAAAACGGGGCGAGTGGTGAGTTTAGCGGACGCCTTGACGGGGTGTGAGCGCATTTTAAATGATGAATTTGCCGATGTGCCGGAAAGTGCTCTGTACATGATCGGCGCCATTGGGGAAGTGCCACGGCCATGAATATTACCCAGATGAATTTAAGAGTGATGTGCTTGACGGCGGTGCTGGTGGATGAGCCTGTACGAAAAATTGTTGCGGAGGGGGATGGAGGCGGATTTTGCCTACTGCCTAACCATGTGGATTATGTAGCGACCCTCCCCGCCGGGATTTTTACCTTTGAGACGGTGGCGGGAACAGAACGGTTATTGGCGATTGATGAGGGAATTTTGGTTAAACAGGGAGCGGTGGTCTGGGTGTCTGTAAAAAATGCGGTGCGGGGGGACGATCTGGGGGATTTGCAGCGGGCGGTGCGGGCGCAATTTCAGGAATTCGGTGAACAGGAGGAGCGGGCCCGGAGTATGTTAGCACGGCTCGAAAGCAGTATTGTACGAGATTTTATTGATTTGGGAGGGGCCCTATGAAAACACCCAAAGGCGATCGCCACCGGGAAGATTTTGAGCGGCAGGTGGGTCGGAAATCCCAACGAAAACTCCAGGCGCAACGGGAAGGCGATCGCAGCCTGTGGTTAGGGTTGGGGGTCTTCGGCATGGTGGGCTGGTCGGTGATGGTGCCGACTTTGCTGGGCATTTTCCTAGGTGTCTGGCTCGATCGGCGTTTTCCCAGTCCCTATTCCTGGACGCTGACGGGCTTATTTCTGGGGATTATTCTCGGCTGTTGGAATGCCTGGACGTGGATTCAACAGGAGCAAAATCGCTGAAATTTAGAATAATCTTGCACTTGAATTTGATTTAAAAAGAATCAGTAATTAATGGTTTAAAAATCCTTTTAAAAAATATCACAAAAGCCATGAATTTATTTCTTGAAAGAATAACCCCCAATTTATTTGTTTTCCCCCTCGGGTTTGCCCTGGGCCTATTTTACTTCACCGCCCTCTGGTTTACAGTTAAACGATTAACCCGCTCAAAACATCCCGTTTTACTCATTATTATCAGTGGTGCCATGCGTCTAATGCTAGCAATGGTGGCCTTGTATTTGATGGTGGATGACCATTGGGAACGGATTCTGATTGCCCTCGGCGGGTTTCTCGTAGCCCGTACTCTTTTAATTAACCGTTGGCGACCCAAAACTTCCCTTAATGACCTGTTGCTAGAGGAATAATCAGGATGCAAATCACCCCAGATAGCATTATTTTTTATCAGAATAACTTTGCGGTCGTTAATGCCACGTTGGTCTTTACTTGGCTGACAATGGCTTTATTGGTTGGTGGTGCGGCCTGGGTTACCCAGAGGCTGGCGGTGCGTCCTAAACTTCCCCCCTGGCAAAATTTTTTAGAGATTGTTGTCGATGGTATTTATCAACATATCCGGGATGTCACCCAACAGGATCCAGAGCCCTATTTGGCTTTTGTGGGGACTTTGTTTTTGTTTATTTTGACTTCAAATCTGCTCACAGTTGTGCCAGGCTATCACGCGCCCACGGGGTCTTTGTCCACCACCACCGCTTTGGCGATCGCCGTTTTTTTTGCGGTGCCCATTTACGGTATTCGTAAACAAGGGCTTGGGGGTTATCTCAAAAGTTATCTCCAGCCGACACCGATTATGTTGCCCTTTCAAATTATCGGTGAATTTTCTCGAACTTTAGCCCTGGCAGTGCGGTTATTTGGCAATATTATGAGTGGGAATTTATTGGCGGCAATTTTGTTGGCCCTGGTTCCCCTCTTTGTCCCTGTGGCGATGAATTTACTGGGCTTGGTTTTTGGGGTCATCCAAGCCTATGTCTTTGCAATTTTAGCCTTAGTTTATATTGCTTCGGCGGCCACGGTTCAAGGGAAAAAACAACCCCGCTCAAACCATGTAACGAAGGAGAATTTATGACGGATCTAGCACTCATCGGCTCGGTGGCGATGGTCACGGCGGGCATTACCATTGCGATTGGTTCCATTGGGCCGGCCCTCGGGGAAGGTATGGCGGTGGCCCGGGCTTTAGGGGCGATCGCCCAACAACCGGATAAGGCGAATGTGATTACCCGTACCCTGTTTGTGGGGTTGGCGATGGTGGAATCCACGGCAATTTATTGTTTGGTGGTGTCCATGATTCTGCTGTTTGTGAATCCCTTTTGGAACTATTTTCTCGGGCAGGGGGGCTAACGGTGTTAATTGACTGGTTTACGGTGTTTGCCCAGCTTCTGAACTTTATAATTTTGCTGGGTTTGCTGCGGTGGTTGCTCTACAAACCGATTCTGCAGGTGATGGCCAAGCGCCAAGCCCAACTGACGGAACAATGGCAAACGGCGACGGATCTCCAGGCCCAGGCCCAAGCTGCATTAAGCCAATACCGACACCAAGAACGAGAAATTCAAGAACAACGGGCCTCCCTCCTCGCCGAAGCCCGGGCCGCCGCAGATGAAGAACGACAACGGCAATTACTGACCCTGCGCGAAGATATTCAAGCCCAACGGGAAGCCTGGGAAGCGGATCTCCAACAGGAACAAAATGCGTTTTTCCATACCCTCCGGCACCAAGTGCTCCAACAGGTAATGGCGATCGCCAAACAGGCTCTCCGGGATCTGGCGAATCAGGACTTAGAGCAACAAATGGTGGCACGGTTTTGTCGCCAAATTCAACAACTGTCCCCAGCGCAACGGCAGCAAATCCAGACCCTGGGGGCACAACCCGAGACGATTCTTGTCCGGACTGCATTTCCCCTAGACGATGCGGATCAACAAACCTTGCGCCAAACCCTAACCACGGAATTACACCTCAACAGTCCCCAAATTATCTTTACCACTGTGCCGGAACTGGGGTGTGGCGTCACCGTTAAACTCGCTGGCCAGGAAATTGTTTGGAGTTTGGAACAGTACCTCGATCAACTGGAACAGGAATTGGTCTTTTCTAACAAATAAACGCCCACAAGATTCAGTGAAAAACCCATGCCATCCCTCCGCCATAGCTATGCCACCGCCCTAGGGCAGATCAAACAAACCCTCAAAAATTTTCCCGCCCAATTGACCTTTCGGGAGACAGGGGTGGTGCAGTCCGTGCGGCCGGGGATTGCCCGCGTCAAAGGCTTACCCAATGTGCAGGCCGATGAGTTGGTTTATTTTGGGCGGCCAGGGAGTGACGGCAAACCATTGCTGGGGATCGCGTTTAATTTAGATCCCGATGAAGTGGGCGTTATTTTGTTGGGGGATAGCCACGCCCTCCAGGCAGGGGACGAGGTTTACCGCACGGAAAGGGTGATGGATGTGCCTGTGGGGGATGTGCTGTTGGGGCGTGTGCTGACGGTATTGGGGGAACCTTTGGATGGTCGGGGCTCCCTGAAAGCGGTGGAATGGCGACCTGTGGAACGGGAAGCGCCAGCCATTTTAGACCGGGCGCCGGTGACAGTCCCCCTACAGACGGGGTTAAAAGTGGTGGATGCCTTGATTCCCATTGGGCGGGGTCAGCGGGAATTGATCATTGGCGATCGCCAAACGGGAAAAACCACCATTGCCATCGATACGATCCTCAACCAAAAAGACCAGGATGTGATTTGTATTTACTGTGCCATCGGTCAACGCTCAGCGGCGATCGCCAAGGTCATTGCTACCCTCCGGGAGCAGGGGGCTATGGACTACACCGTGGTGATTGTGGCGGCGGGTCAAGATCCCCTGGGGTTGCAATACATTACCCCCTACGGCGCGACCACCATGGCGGAATACTTTATGGCCCTGGGCCAGGATGTGCTGATTGTCTACGATGACCTGACCCACCACGCCCGCACCTACCGTGAGTTGTCCCTACTGTTGCGGCGGCCCCCCGGACGAGAGGCATACCCTGGGGATATTTTTTACCTCCATTCGCGGCTGTTGGAACGGTCGACCCACTTGGCGGAAGCCCTCGGTGGCGGTTCCCTCACGGCTTTACCGATTATCGAAACCCAGGCCCAAAATCTTTCTGCCTACATTCCCACCAACTTAATTTCCATTACCGATGGCCAGATTTATCTTTCCCCGGAACTGTTCCAAAAGAGTATCTTTCCGGCGGTGGATGTGGGGAAATCCGTGTCTCGGGTCGGTGGTAAAACCCAACTGGCAGCCTACCAAACCGTTTCGGGAGCTTTGCGTTTGGCCTATGCCCAGTTCCAGGAAGTAGAAGTCTTTGCCCGCTTTGGTACCCAACTGGATGAGCAGACCCGCCAAACCCTCAAACGAGGCAAGCGGATCCGGGAAGTGCTCAAACAAAACCAAAATCAACCCCTCACCGCCGCCGCCCAGATCGCTATTTTGGTGGCAGTGACCCAGGGACTTTTAGACCATGTACCCCTAGAAGAAATTCCGGTGGTGGAAGAGAAACTCACCCAGGCGATCGCCACCCAATTACCAGAGCTGGTGGAACGGATCCAATATGCCCATCCCCTGACGGAAGTCGACCAAACCCTGCTGCTCGAAACCCTCCAAACTGCTCTAACGACCTAACCCATGCACACCCTAGAATCCCTCCGGAATACCATCGAGAGCATTGAGGATCTCCGGGCCGTTGTCCGCACCATGAAAGCCCTGGCGATGGTCAGCATCCGGCAGTATGACCAGGCCCGCACTGCCCTCCAGGACTATAGCCACAGCCTAGAACTGGGGATTCAAGCCCTGCTGCACCACCGTCGTTTTGCCGAAAAGGATTGGGCAGGGTTACCCCTGATGGGAACAAATCACCGGACAGGCAAGCTGGCGATTATTCTATTTGGCTCCGACCATGGACTGTGTGGTCAATTCAATGAACAGGTGGTCAACTACGGGCTACAGGTCATCCAAACCCATTCCCTAAAACCAGGAGAATATTATCTAGCGACCATTGGCGATCGCCTTTTGCCCTACCTCGACAGTGCCCGACCCACCAACCCCGAAACCTTCCGTCTCCCCAACTCCCTCGCCGGAATTCCCCGCCTTATCCAGAGCCTCCTCCGCCTCATTGAACAATGGTATTTCCAGACCCAAAGTCCCCCGGTACAAAAAATTCTGCTGGTTTACCATCACTCCCAATCCAATACCCTGTACCACCCCATTACCCAACAACTCCTCCCCCTAGATCCCCAATGGTTACAAGCAATTGGCGATCGCCCCTGGGATTCCAATGCCCTACCCCGCCTTAATGGCCCCTGGCAACAGGTCTTTGCGGCAATGATTCGACAATACCTCTTTAGCAGTCTGTACCGGGCCACCGTCGAATCCCTCGCCAGTGAAAATACTGCCCGCTTGATGTCCATGCAGGCCGCCGAAAAAAATATTGAAGAACGTCTCCAGGATCTCAATGGTGATTATCGTCAGCAACGGCAAAATTCGATCACCGAAGAATTGTTAGATATCGTCTCAGGGTTTGAAGCCCTCAAAGACCATTCTCCTTAGCAAATTCCGCAGCAAATCATATTTTGATAGTCATGGCCTAGGCGATATAAACCTGGTTGCGACCACTGTTTTTTGCTTTGTAACAGGCCTGATCTACCTGGTTAATCAGCTCATCTGCACCGAGTAATGACCCTTGACCTTTCTCAATCAAGATCAAACCAATGCTAACTGTGATTTTAAAAGCTTTCCTCTGCCAATAAAACGTGTAATGGTTCAGGGCGCTGACGATGGCTTCAGCAATGGTAATGCCATTTTTTAAAGGGCAGTTCCTCAGTAAAATGGCAAATTCATCCCCCCCAATCCGAGCGACTTTATCCTCCGACCGCACCTGTTGGGTAATCAGCTGTGTCACATCCCGGAGTAATTCATCCCCCGCCTGGTGCCCACAGGTATCATTGACAGGCTTAAAATGATCGAGGTCACAAAACAAAAGCACATGGCTCGCCAAACCTGCATCCACTTCACTGCGGGCTTGTTCGAGGGTGGCAAAAAAAGCGCGACGGTTTAGCAGGTTCGTTAGGGGATCATGGCTGGCTTGATAGCTGTTGATGGCGGCTTGACGACGTTCTGCCATTTCCTCGGCTGTCACTAACAATAAAAATGCCTCATTGAGTAGCAATAACATCAGGGAAAAAAGGAGCACCAGTTGGGGCGTGTAGGTTTGATATTGCCGTAGTGCTTCCTCCGTGGGTTGAATTTGTAGCTGCCATGTCCGTCCCCAGTAGTCAATGGACATGTTAAAGGTCCACTCCGGTTCGTTGAGCAATGTGGTGTCGGGGCTAGGATCCAATTGGGCTAAGCGAAGAGGTTTTCCTAGACTATCGAGAAAAAGAAGCTTGATTTGTAGATCTTTCTTTGAACAGCCGGCTTGATGGGCACAACTATAGTTCGCAAAGGTTTCTTCGAGTAAGTCAGTAAACTGATAGGCACTGGTCAC
Organism: Synechococcus sp.; assembly: GCA_035284725.1. GTDB lineage: Bacteria > Cyanobacteriota > Cyanobacteriia > Cyanobacteriales > MRBY01 > MRBY01. Next base: position 1,591 of record JAYKIK010000191.1, on the reverse strand, counting down.
AAAACCCCGTAAGCTTTCCCCCGGGAATTGTACAGGTAGGATGACCAGAGTTCCCTGTTGCTTACCGGATTTTGAGATGAGGGAAATGGGTTCACTGGCATAGGCAGCGTCGGCCCGAATACTTTTGAGGATTGCTTCAGCCCGTTGTGGATGTGACTGGATATCAAAACCAAGTAACACCAAATTGTCCTCTAGGGGTTCAACGAATTGGACGGCAACGTAGGAGGTTCTTTTTTGGGCGCGGATCAGTCGACCGTCGAGGGTCATCTCAGTAATTTGAAAGTTATCAGGAATCAGGGGGTCAAGGCGTTGGCGCTGTTCAAAAGCCTGACGCTGGTTGTCAAAAATGAGGGGATCCCAAGACAGGGTATAGATACTCGGCAGCTTCTGGAGACTGTATTGGGTAAAGGTGCGAAATTCTTTGGCCGTAACGTTTTCGCTGGCCAGGACAAAACTCCGTACCCCTTGGAGTACTTCGGTGTGGCGAATGAGAATTCTTTCAAAGTGAAAGGCCATGCGTTGGGCCTGGTCTTGGATGATCCCCTGGACTCGTTGCTGGTCAAAGGCTGATATCTGAACGTAGGCGATCGCCGCCATGGCGATCAGGAGCAGGGAGGGAAACAGGATTTTGGTGCGCCGTCCCGTCCACTGGTGGGATCCCACAGGGATAAACATCAAGGTCGCCGGGGTAAACACAATAATTCCCAGGGCATCCCCCGCCCACCAGGTAAAGGCAGCTAAGAACAGTTGATTTTCGCTGATCGTACCAGCGAGGTATTGGGCAAGAGCCCCCACACTCCCCCCAATCACACTACACAAAGGCCCGGCGCTCAACAGAAAAAGGAGAATTTCTCGGGAACGACGTAGGGCAGGTATTTGACCGGAAATACGGTGACCACACCAGACCGCCAGGGCTGTTTGGAGGGTTGAACCCGCCGCGAGGGCACAGGCGAGGTAGATATGACCACCACTCAAGAAGCTATTGAGGACAATCGAACCCAAGGCGATCGCCGGCAGATAGCGATACCCATAGGCCAGAATGAGGGCAACGGCCAAACCCGCAGAGGGCCAGAAGGGAAAGGATAAATTCAGCCCCGTAGCGGCCTGGCTCATCAGTAACCCCACCCCGGCATAGGCAAAACCGATCGCTAAACTACGCCCGAAAAAGATCATTCGCCCTTTCACCCAGAATTCTTCCCCTCCGTACCCTGGAAATAGATGAATCGTACTGCTTCAAAAAGTTACTGCGTCAATGATTTTACATAACAGAAATACTTAGATTTCCTCCTATGGAAGGATAGATAATTTGTGATAAATATGAATCTGAAAATTAGTCCTTATATCGTGCAGATTTTTGAGAAAAAAACAGCTCTCTATCTAAAGCGTAGACTGGGGCTGAATATTTTGAGAGAAAGTGTATTGATTCTTAGAAAATCTTTGAAAAATGCGGTTTCAAACCTATGTTAGATCTCAGTACAGGACAAAAACTTGAAAAGAATAGAGGGAGAGGGTTTGATAGGAGTTAGCATACAACCAAGCAAACCCTCATGAGCCAGATTAGCGAAATTCGTGACCAATTGCGACCCTACAT
>JAYKIK010000190.1:0-17807 GCA_035284725.1 Synechococcus sp. | reverse complement strand
AGAATAACGACCTCTTCACCCTGAATAACCTTTTCAATCAGTTGCACAAGGCGATCATTTTTCTCATTTAACTGAACCGTGTACATCGGCTTTTTGTTTCCCTTACTGCCCTAAGCCTAATTATAAGCCAATAAAAAAAGGTGGGACTCGCCCACCTGATTTTGATGAATTTTATGCGTTTTCCTTAGCCGTCAATACCTTCAATGCGGTCTTCAACTTCTTGATAAAGCTCTTGTAGACGTTCAAGGTTTTCATCACTGGTTTCCCAGTAACCACGACCATTCACTTCGAGAAGAGTGCTGACCATCCGACGGAAGGAGTTGGGGTTCAAATCCATCAGGCGCTTACACATTTCCTCATCTTTAATGAAGGTTTCGTTGGTATCTTCGTAAACCCAGTTATCTACCGCATCAGCAGTGGCAGACCAACCCATCGTATTCACCAGACGCTTGGACAGTTCCCGTACACCCTCGTAACCGTGGGACAACATCCCCTCATACCACTTGGGATTGAGCAGTTTTGTCCGCGCATCTAAACGCACAGTTTCCGATAGGGTACGCACCTGAGCATTGGCTGTGGTGGTGTCGGCAATGTAGGCAGCAGGTTTTTTGCCGTCATCCCGCAGAGACGCAATGACTTTGGTGGGATCAGAGTCGAAGTAGTGGGATACGTCCGTCAAACTGATTTCCGAGGAATCAAGGTTCTGGAAGGACACATCGGCTTTCTTCAGGGCAGATTCAAAGACCTTGCGGTTTTCGTCCATTACGCCGGGGTTGTCGGAGTTGAAGGCGAAGGATTTTCGGTTGAGGTACATGTCCTGTAACTCTTTTTCCTCTTCCCAAGAACTGTTTTCAACGGCGAGGTTGACGTTGGAGGAGTAGGAACCGGATGCATTGGAGAAGATGCGGGTCGCGGCTTGGCGGATGTTGATGCCCATTTCCTCGGCTTGTTCGAGGGCGTGTTTGCGCACATAGTTCATTTCGAGGGGTTCGTCGGCTTCCGCTGCCATTTTGACGGCTTGATCCAAGAGATTCATTTGGTTGATGAACAGATCACGGAATACGCCGGAACAGTTGACGACGACATCGATACGGGGACGACCAAGTTCTTCGAGGGGAATCAGTTCGAGTTTGTTAACGCGACCGAGGGCATCGGGGACGGGTCTTGCGCCGACCATCCACATGATTTGTGCCAAGGATTCGCCGTAGGTCTTGATGTTGTCGGTTCCCCAGAGGACGCAGGCGATCGTTTCGGGGTAGTTGCCGCCGTTATCTTGTTTTTGGCGATCAATTAGGCGATCGACGACGATTTTGGCGGATTGGACTGCCGCAAGGGTCGGGATTGACTGGGGATCGAGAGCGTGAATATTTTTGCCCGTGGGAAGCACGTTGGGGTTCCGGATCGGGTCGCCACCGGGGCCGGGGAGGACGTATTCGCCTTCGAGGGCTTTAAGTAAACCGCCGAGTTCCTTATCCGCGCAAACCTGTTCGAGACAGAATTCAAGGTAGTCGAAGAGGGGTTTGAGGAGTTCCTGATCGACATTTTTGTAGCCTGCTTCGTGGAGAGATTCGACCCAAGGAGCCTTTTTGCCCATGTTGAAGAAGTTGAGCTTGGAGACGAGGGACACGCGACCTTCGGCGTTGACTTGCTCCATCACCAGCGCACGGACGGCGGCACGGGTGGCTTCAACAATGCTTTGCAGGAGTTCGACATCGGCGAGGATCCCTTTGTCGCTGTTGCGGTAGATGTCCTCCATGTTGCGACCGATGCTCTTGGCAATGATCGTGGGCAAACTCCAGATGCCTTCTTCTTCGCGATCAAGGCTGGCAATGTTCACTAGGGTGGCGATCGCCTCTTCAGCGGAGGGGGGTTTACCGATGACGTGCAGACCACAGGGCAACAGACGGGATTCAATCTCCATCAATTTGCGGTAGACGATGCCAACGATGTTATCGCGTTCCTCTTGGGTCATCTCCGCCGCATCCTTATCGGGGAAAACGATGTCCTTATCAAGGTTACAGATGCGCGACTGATCCATGATCGTGTTGACGATTTGAATGCCGCGTCCGCCATCCTTGAGGGTTTGGTAGGAGGCAATCAGTTCGCTCAGTTCCTTGAGACCCTTGTACAAACCAGCATTTTCAGCGGGGGGAGTCAGATAGGAAATGGTATTGGCATAACTCCGACGTTTGGCGATCGTCGCTTCCGAGGGATTATTCGCCGCGTAGTAGTAAATGTTGGGAATATTGCCGATCAGGTTATCGGGATAGCAATCGCCGGACATCCCCATTTGCTTACCGGGCATAAATTCCAGCGAACCATGCGTACCGAAATGCAGTACCGCATCCGCTTTCCAGACCTTTTCGAGGTAGGTATAGTACGCCGCAAAGCCGTGGTGAGGGCTAGCAGAACGGGAGAACAGCAAGCGCATCGGGTCGCCTTCATAACCAAAGGTGGGCTGTACCCCGATAAACAGATTGCCGAAATGCTTACCGTAGATCAACAGGTTTTGACCGTCACTGTTGAGATTGCCGGGGGGTTTGCCCCAGTTTTCCTCAAGGCGCGTGGAATAGGGCGTTAACTGCTCATACTCCGGCACGCTCATGCGATAGGCGATGTTCAATTCGGGCGACGCATATTGCGCTTGGGCATCGTGGATCACCAACTCCAACAATTCCTTGGCAGTTTCAGGGATATCCTGCACGTCGTAACCGTTATCCCGCATCCCTTTCATCACTTCATGGATCGAGCCAAAGACATCAAGGTAAGCCGCTGTCCCGATATTGCCCTTATCCGGTGGGAAACTGAAAATCGTGATCGCCAGTTTCTTCTCTAGCTTGGGTTTCTTACGTAAATTCGTCCACTTCAACGCACGGGTGGCGATCGCCTCAACCCGATCCTGTAACGTAATCGCGCGACCCGTTGCTCCGTCCCGACCAGACAGAATAATCGGCTCGATCGCCCCATCCAACTCAGGGATCGCAATCTGAAGCGCAACTTGGATTGGGTGCAGACCCAGATCACTTTCTTCCCATTCCTCAGTCGTTTGGAAGACGAGGGGTAACGCCACCATATAGGGACGATTCAATTTTTTCAAAGACTCGATCGCCTTCGGATGATCCTGACGAGCCGGGCCACCCACGAGCGCAAACCCAGTCAAAGAAACCACCGTATCCACGAGCGGTAATCTTTCCACACCCGCCACCGTGTTATCCCAGAAAAACTCATCTACTGGCTTCGAGAAGTCCAGACCACCCGCAAAAACCGGAATCACCCGTGCGCCACGATATTCAAGCTCCTGAAGCATTGCCACATAGTGGGCATCATCCCCCGTCACAAGGTGCGTCCGTTGCAACACCAAACCGATACAGGGAGCCAGCGGATCCTTCAGTTCATCGCTAATATCATCGCGATTGTTGTACCACTGCAAATATTCCTTTGTATCTTCAAACATCTTCGGTGCGAGGGGATGCCAAATACCCATATCCGGGTACACTACAGGCTCCTCATAATCCCGCTTATCTAACTGTCCCTTGAGGATGTACTTGTCCGTCATCATCAACAGGAAATTCTCAAGGTTATCCGGCGAACCCCCCAGCCAATACTGGAAAGACAGCATAAAGTTGCGAGCATCCTGCGCTTTTTCTACTGGCAAATACTTTAAAACCTTTGGCAGAGTCCGCAACAGCTTGAGCATCGCGTCTTGGAAGGAAGCCCCAGACTTCTCCTTGCGCTTCTTCATGAACTCGCCGATCGCCGACTTGGACTGACCCAACTGCGCCATCGAGAAAGAACCCATCTTATTTAGACGCATCACCTCAGGCATTGAGGGAAAGACGATCGCCGCGTCGAGGTTATCCCGATGGGGAGTGACCGCCTCAACCACTTTCTGGGCCAGGTCTTCAATAAAGATCAGAGAAGCAATGAAGAGATTCGCTTCCGAGACATCCCGTTGAAATTCGGCATAGTTATCGGGGTCGCGTAATTCTTCGATGAGGTAACCACTAATGTCAATTGCAATCTTCGGGTGGTTCGCATTAATCGCTTTGACCGCAGCTGAGAGGGCACTCTGATACTGGGACTCCAACACGACATAGACCACCTTCACTAACGTGCGATTACTGATGTCATCTGGTGTGATGCGGCGAATGGCGGACTTGACGTTAGTGAACATAAATGGTGAGTCTCCTTTACTTGGACAAGCAGATGGATATTAAAAAATTTATAACTATTTCCCTGAACATCATCACATTATATGGAGCGAAAGACGCTGTCTGACAGGGAGCAAGCTGAAGGCACTTAAAGTGTTGTAGCAAAAAATCTTTAGGTGCCTGGGAGCAGTCGGCGATTCTGACACAATTTGATAAACCAAACTTAATTTTTTGTCATATTCCTTGACATTTCAGGAAAGCCTCTAAAAAACCTGATCGGACGGTGACGTCAGATCTGCATTCACCTTTACTTTCAACGATGGCCATGGGATATTCAGACTCAATGCGTCGTTTGGTATTGGGTTGTTTAGGGAAAAATTGTGATGTTATTTGAGCCTTACTTTTGGTTACATGTGGCGGGCTTGGCCTTACTCCCCCTAACGAGTGCTCTTTTGGCGATCGCCCTGGCCCTGGGGATTCCTTTCCCGGCGGCAAATGTTGAGTTGGGTTTAATTGTTCTGTTGGGAGGATTACCGGTGTGGATTCTCCAAATTTTGCGCCCTTGGCAACCCTTCGGCTTGTTTATTTTTCAGATTCCACCGGAACGCCTTGATGAACGACAGCGGCAAATTTTGCGATTAGTCCAGGGTACACGCCAACCGATTTTAAATGTCCTTGGGGCGATCGCCATGGTGTTACTTCTCTGGCAGGTTGCCCACTATGCGCCCCTAGCGGTGGGATTGACGGCTGGTTTACCACAGTGGCATGGTCTCGGCTTGCTGGCGGCGATTGGTCTATTCTTTTTGAGTAATATTCTGCTACAGATTCCCCTCACGCTATTACCGACGCTGTTCATCTCTGAGAAAACAGCCCAGGCCATTGATCCCCACCCAACGGTTAGCATCCGGCGAGATTTTGCCTGCTGGGGGCTGCCCCTAGGCCAGCTTTTTCCCGCCCGTCATCTATAAAATCTCTGTGTTATGCGGGATGTTTCCTACTGAGTTTCAACGTCTTTGGATGTTCCAAAGCGCTAACGTTCATCTGCCGAGAGAGTTCTCACGGTAATGACCTGGGGAGGGGTCGCGTCGGGGGGATAGAAAAAATCAATTTCGGCCGTACGGCTGGCTCCGGGAGGAATTTCTAAAACAGCCAATGGTTCCGAACGCTGCCCCCGATTTTGCACGAGATGGATATAACGGGTAATCATACGGCGATATTCGTTCGGGTAGGTAATCCGCACCGCTCCCCGATAAAAAACTCGATCTGGGGGAGAGGTGAAGAAAGAAAGGCGATCGCTATAAAGATCATCCTTGATTGGAGTCTGAAAGGTTAGAGAAGCCCATTGGTATTCGTCGGTAGGATTTTCCAGGGGAAAAGTGAGCTTGTAATGGACAAGGTAATTTCCATGGCCCTGGAGTGCCGTGTCCGGATAGCGAGTCAGCATCGCTGCACTCTGAATTTGCCCCGTGCCAAAGGTACCAGTGCTAGTGGTGCTAATGGGAAAGGAAATAGCTTCCCCTGGTTGGGGGATTTTGAGGCTGTCGGTGCCAGGATCTGTTACCGTAGCTTCCCACTGATTACCGACGGAAATTCCCGCGACCCTGCCATAAACGATGGTGCTGGGATCTTTACTGGGTACAGGGGGGAGATCCCGGGGTTCCACCAGTCTGCCCTGGGTTAGCAGCGATCGCCATTCATCCAAACTCGGAGGACGGGACCGAAACGCTTTCCCTGAAACGATGTCGCCGTTGTTATTGATGCGGGTACTAATTACTTCTTCTCGCACTTCGTACTTCGCAAGGTTGGCGAGGTAAACACTGCCATCGGTTTCTACCTGGAGATAGGTCGAACGGGCGCCACTGACGGGGATCGGTAAGTTAGCCAAGACAACGGTACTGTAGGGCGGGATACGGACAACTTCCGGAAATTGCGTTTGACTTTTACCCCGGAGAATATCCCCCACTAGTCGCGAACCGGGGCCAGAATAGACATACCCTTGGGGGTCTTCCGCAAAGGGAATTAACTCACGGAAGGGGGCATCTTTGCTGTTGAGATAACTAAGGCCCTGGAGAATTTTTAGGGTGCGAGGAGAGCCGGTGGGATTATTCACCAAAAGTCCCTGGTATAGGGTGCGGGGTTCCTGGGCAGGACGGGAGATATGATGGGTGAAAATATCGAAACGGCCTTCGAGGGGGGTATCTAGATGAGCGATCGCCTGGGCCTTTCCCGCCCGGGGAAATGTCGAGAGTAAGATCCCCTCCTGGGCAATGATCTCAGGACTGTTACTATTAAAAACCGGTATTTCATTAAGGTTACCGGGTAAAGGGCGGACTTCTTGGTATTCTGTGACGATGGCGGCGGGCGATCGCCCAGTGGGAGGTTCTTGATCTTCCCCTGGCTTTGGGGTTTGGTGCGGGAGGAGAAATTCCTTCGACCTGTTCTCCTGGGCAACCAATACTGGCGCAGATTCTTGGGCAATTAGCAAAGAAGCAAACAGGTCAAGCATAGACTCTATCAAAAAATAAAACTTAAAATAATCTAAAGGGCAATGGCACTGAATCATGATAGGGGCCAAGAGTTCCCGATTATTGACGATCGCCAACGGACAGAGAACGCCCTTTCCAGACCAAGCTCGGCTTGATTTGGCACGATGGGCGAAAAATTTTACGCGACTAAATTTGCTGCTCCACTCAGACTAGACCACAATGGCGAGAATTTTAAGGGTATTTTCATTACTAGACCGCTACATTATGGCGCAACTCGTGGGGCCTTTCCTCTTTGGCTTAGGAATTTTCACTAGCCTAGGTCTCACCATTGGTGTTCTATTTGAAGTTCTGCGTAATGTTGTCGCCAATGAAATCACCTGGGCGATCGCCTTTCGCGTTTTGACTCTACGCCTACCAGAATTCCTGGTTTTAGGCTTACCCATGGCAACCCTCCTGGGAACCCTCGCCGCCTATAGTGGATTGTCCTCCTCTAGTGAAATTATCGCCTTTCGGAGTGCCGGTTTACGCTCCTGGCGGTTAATGATTCCTGGGTTGTTCCTGGGCGTGCTAATTACTGGGTTAACCTTTTCCCTCAATGATTGGGTGGTACCCCAAACGACACAACAGGCCACAAGCATCGTTAAAATCGCCAAGGGAGAAGACGCTGCCACATACCAAGAGAAAAATATCATTTACCCTGAATACCAACGCCTCGAAACAGCTAGTGGTAACCGGGAAGTGCTCAAAACCCTGTTTTACGCCGAAACCTTTGACGGTACCCAGATGAATCACCTCACCATTCTGGACCGATCCGCCGTCGATACCCAAAGAATCATCACCGCTACCAGCGCCCAATGGGATACGGAGCAGCAGGGCTGGCAAATGCGTGAGGGAAGTATCTACCAAGTCGGGGCCAATGGTTCCTTTAGCGACATCGAAAAATTTGAGACCAGCTTCCTAGCACTTTCCGATGCCCCTCTAGTTTTAGCTACCCAATGCCAACAAACGAGCGAAATGACCCTCCAGGTGATTGATATCTGCCTTGAGAGTCTTAAGTTAAGCCGTAACGAAAAGCGAATCCGTACCCTCCAGGTGGAAAAGCAGGAGAAATTTGCTGTCCCCTTCATTGCCTTTGTCTTTGCGATGGTTGGGGCGGCCATCGGTCTCCGGCCTCAAAATTCGAGTAAAGCCACCAGTGTTGGGCTATCCGTGGCCATTGTCTTTGCCTACTACCTCCTTTCGGTAATCTCGAGTTCCATGGGCGTCTGGGGGACGATCACCCCTATGATGGGGGCCTGGTTTCCTAATGTGCTCGGGGCTGGGGCGGCGGGCTGGATTCTGTGGCGTACCAGCTAGCACAACATCAGTGTTGTCAATTGCTGCGAAAAAGTTGTTTAAGTAAGGGTAAGTTTTTCGCGTAGGGGGCATAACGCCACTGAAGATCGAAACGGAACCCTTTTTGAAGAACACTCTTGTAGTGGGTAAAGGTATCGAAACTGGCTTTGCCGTGGTAGGCTCCCATTCCGCTATCACCCACACCACCAAAGGGGAGAGTATCAATACCCACATGCATCACGGTATCGTTAATACACACGCCCCCAGATGAGGTTTGGGTAAGAATTTGCTGTCGGCAGTCCCGAGAACGGCTGAAGATATACAGGGCGAGAGGCTTTGGTCTGCTTTGTATAAAAGTGATCGCCTCTTCAAGATTGTCATAGGTCAGCACAGGTAAAATTGGCCCAAAAATTTCCTCCTGCATGATTGGGGCCGTTAAATCAGGGTTGAGGATGATGGTTGGTTCGATGTAGCGATCGCCCCGATTCGTATGACCACCGTAATAAATTTCCCCTTGGTTGAGCAGTTCAGCGGTGCGCTGCCAATGGCGATCGCTAATCAGACGGGGGTAATCAGGGCTAGTTTGGGGATCATCACCATAAAATTCGCGGATACAGGCGGCCATTTCTTTCAATAGATTCTCTTGAATGGAAGCCGCCACTAGCAGATAATCCGGCGCGATACAAATTTGACCAGCGTTGAGGAATCTTCCCCAAATAATCCGTTTAGCTGTTTCTTTTAGATCAATGTTTTGATCAACAATACAGGGACTTTTGCCCCCGAGTTCGAGGGTGACAGGGGTTAAATGCTTAGCGGCGGCGGCCATCACAATTTTGCCTACGGCAGTGCCCCCGGTAAAAAAGATGTGGTCAAATTTTTCGGCAAGTAAAGCTTGACTCGTTTCGATGCCCCCTTCGATCGCCGCAAGGTAGTTTTCTGGGAAGGTGGCGCGGATTACCTTGGCTGTCACTTGGGATGTGGCTGGGGCTAATTCAGAGGGTTTAACAATGGCGCAATTGCCCGCGGCGATCGCCCCTACAAGGGGTTGTAAAGCAAGGGAAAAGGGAAAATTCCACGGGCCAATGATCAGCACGACCCCCAGAGGTTCCGGCAGTTGATATGCTTTACCGGGTAACTGGATCAGACTTAACGTTGCTTTTTTCGGTTTGAGCCAGGTCTTGAGGTGTTTCAGGGCATAATCAATTTCATTGACCAGGGCAATCATCTCAAACCGCGCTTCAAATTCCGGTTTGCGTAAATCCTGCCCTAAAGCGGCGATCGCCTCATCTTGATATTTCAGGATGCTTTCCCGGAGCTTCAGGAGTTGTGCCCGCCGAAACTCAAAAGATTTGGTTTGCCCCGTTGCAAAAAATTGCCGTTGTTGTGCCAGTGGAAATGTCTGTACAACTGTCGCTACCATTGGCGAACGCCCCTTTTGTTTGATGAGTGCAACTTAACCGTCATATTCTAACGTCAACGAAAACACTATAAAAAAGAGGTAGAGTTTTTACTCCACCCCTTCCAAAGGACAAACTGTCAGATTACAACCGGGTCACAACTTAGCCCAGAACTGCTTTTGCGGTGTTCACAACGTTTTCGACGGTGAAGCCAAATTTCTCCATGACAACATCGCCAGGAGCGGAAGCGCCATAGGTGTCAATCCCAATAACTGCACCATCAAAGCCGACATACTTGTACCAGCTCATGGTGTGGCCGGCTTCTACCGCAACCCGCTTGGTGACGGATTTGGGGAGTACAGACTCTTGGTAAGCGGCATCCTGCTCTTCAAAACGTTCGACGCAGGGCATGGAAACCACACGGACTTTCTTGCCAGTGGTTCGGAGTTCTTTGGCTGCTTCAACGCAAAGCTTTACTTCACTACCAGTACCGATCAAGATAATGTCAGGGGTGCCATCACTATCGGAGAGGATATAGCCACCCTTTTCAGCATTGGCGATAGAGCTACCTTCGAGGTTAGGCAGACCTTGGCGAGTCAGGGCTAGCAGTGTCGGTGTTTTCTCGCTTTCTACGGCAACTTTGTAAGCGGCAGAGGTTTCGTTGGTATCGGCCGGACGGTAAACGTAGAGGTTCGGCATCGCCCGGAGGGAAGCCACGTGCTCAATGGGTTGGTGGGTCGGGCCGTCTTCCCCAAGGGCAATGGAATCATGGGTCATCACCCAGATTGCGCGGATTTCAGACAGGGCAGATAGACGAATCGCATTCCGCATGTAGTCAGAGAACACGAGGAAAGTCGCACCGTAGGGAATTAAACCAGTGCCGTGGAGGGCAATCCCGTTACAAATCGCGCCCATGGCATGTTCCCGGACCCCGAAGTGGACGTTCCGGTTTTCGTAGGCACCTTTTTGGAAATCGCCGGAAACATGGATTTCCGTGAGGTTGGAATGGGTTAAATCGGCGGAACCACCAATTAATTCAGGCAGTACCGGGGCGATCGCATTCAGGGTAATTTCAGAATGCTTCCGGGTTGCTAAACCTTTAACATCGGGGGTTGCGGTGGGGAGACATCCATCCCAGTTAGCGGGGGGCTTACCGGAGAGAATGCGCTCTAATTCAGCAGTTTCATCAGCGTACTTGGTTTTGTAAGTGGCCCAAATTTGGTTCCACTCAGCTTCGTCACTGGCACCACGCTCAACGGCTTTGCGGAAGTGGTTGAGGGCTTCCTCTGGCACTTCAAAGGGGCCATAGTTCCAATCGAGGGCCTTACGGGTCAATTCAATTTCATCGGCACCAAGGGCAGCCCCGTGTACACCGGCGGTGTCAGCTTTGTTGGGGGAACCATAACCAATGGTGGTGGTGACTTTAATTAAAGAGGGTTTGTCGGTTACTGCCTTGGCTGCTGCGATGGCTTTGGCGATCGCCTCGATGTCGTTGTTGCCATCTTCCACATGGAGCACATGCCAACCGTAGGACTCATAACGCTTACAGACATCTTCTGTGAAAGCGATATCCGTAGAGCCATCAATGGAGATGTGGTTGTCGTCGTAGAGAGCGATGAGTTTACCAAGACCCCAGTGGCCGGCGATGGAAGCTGCTTCCCCAGAGATCCCTTCCATGTTGCAACCGTCACCCATGATCACATAGGTGTAGTGGTCGAATAAGGTCGCGTCAGGCTTGTTGAAGCGACCGGCCAGGTGGGCTTCAGCGAGAGCTAAACCAACAGCATTGGCAATCCCCTGACCGAGGGGACCAGTCGTAACTTCCACACCGGGGGTCACAAAGTTTTCAGGGTGACCGGGGGTGTTAGATTTCCACTGACGGAACTGTTTGATATCTTCAATGGTGACACTATCAAAACCAGCCAAGTACATCAGAGCGTACTGCAGCATGGAACCGTGACCTGCCGATAGGACGAAGCGATCGCGGTTAATCCACTTGGGGTTTTTGGGGTTAAACCGCATGAACTTATCCCAGAGGGTGTAGGCCATGGGAGCAGCGCCCATCGGTAAACCGGGGTGACCAGACTTTGCTTTCTCGACGCCATCAATCGCCAGGAAGCGAATTGCATTGATACAGAGCTGATCTACGGATTGGGTTGCAACGGTCATAGTGAAAGTTTCTGACAGTAAACGACAAATAAAGGAAAACTATAGATAGTTATCAGACCATTGAGCAGGGCGAATGGCTCTCCTCAAAATCCCCCCCATCATCCCACTGTTAGGATCCCTGGGCAAGAATGATTCTGTCAAATCGCTAACATTTATTCAGGGCGATATTTCTTAAAGGCAAGGGTGACGTTGTGGCCCCCGAAACCGAAGGAATTGGAAAGGGCAACTTCTACCAGGTGGGCGCGGCTCTCGTTGGGAACATAGTCGAGATCGCAACCTTCTTCGGGAGTTTCTAAGTTGATTGTTGGTGGAACGCGATCATTGGCGATCGCCATCACCGTAGCCACCGCCTCAATGCCCCCAGAACCACCCAAAAGGTGACCTGTCATCGATTTGGTGGAACTGACCAGAATTTTGTAAGCCTGATCACCGAGGGCTTTCTTAATAGCTCTGGTTTCAGTGATGTCATTGGCGGGGGTACTAGTGCCGTGGGCGTTGACATAGCTCACCTGGTTGGGCGCTAAGCCCGCATCTTTTAGGGCCAATTCAATTGCCCGGGTTGCCCCAGCACCATCTGGAGTGGGTGCTGTCATATGGTAAGCATCACAGGTCATAGCGTATCCAATGATTTCCCCGTAGATTTTTGCGCCCCGGGCCAGGGCATGCTCCAATTCCTCCAGGATTAAAATCCCCGCCCCTTCGCCCATGACAAAACCATCGCGATCCTTATCAAAGGGACGGCAAGCGTGGAGCGGATCATCATTGCGAGTAGACAAAGCCCGGGCCGAAGCAAACCCCGCAAAGCTCAGGGGGGTAATTGCCGCTTCGGTTCCACCGGAGATCATCGCCTTGGCATAACCCTGCTGTACTAGGCGGAATGCTTCTCCCACCGCATTGGAACCCGCTGCACAGGCTGTGACCGTACAGCTATTCGGCCCCTGGGCCCCGGTATGAATGGCCGTAAGTCCTGCCGCCATGTTGGCGATCATCATTGGAATCATGAAGGGACTACAACGGCTGGGGCCTTTTTCCAGATAAATTTCCTGCTGGTCTTCCATGACCTTAATCCCACCGACACCGGTGCCAATCATCACACCAATATCTGGGGCATTGTCCGGAGTGATTTCTAAGCCAGCATCAGCGAGGGCCTGTTTACTAGCGGCCACGGCAAACTGAGAGAACCGGTCCATCCGTTTTGCTTCTTTCTTGGGGATGAAATCGAGGGGATCAAAGCCTTTTACCTCGCCGGCAATGCGACAGGCGTGTTGGGAGGCGTCAAATGCGGTGACGGGGCCAATCCCATTACGACCGGTCATCAGTCCTTCCCAATATTCCTCTAAGGTATTGCCAATCGGGGTGATCGCACCTAAACCGGTGATTACAACGCGATACGGGGATGAGTTTGCCATGGCTGATTTGAGTGTTGTTGCAGTGCGAAAAGGCTTGTGCATCCGAAGGAAGCAACGATTAAAAGCTAGCGAGAAAGCCGCGATAACTTTGGGAAGTTCGCAGCTCTACAAATTGAAGTTGAACTGATTTGACCAACTGGATTTAGTTTTGGCCTGTTTTTTCGGAGATGATGTTAACTGCTTCGCCCACCGTAGTGATCTTTTCAGCGATATCATCGGGAATATCGATATCAAATTCTTCTTCGAAGGCCATGACGAGCTCAACGGTATCGAGGGAGTCGGCGTCGAGGTCACTGATGAAGTTTGATTCGGGGGTTACGGAGTCAGCATCGACATCCAGCTGATCAACGATAATATTCTTAATCTTGTCAAAAATTTCCTGGTTCATTGATGAATGATTCCTAAAAAATTACCTGAGCGGTTCCCATACTTTGGTGAAGAAATATGAGCGCTCATCAATTTAGCATTTTGTTGTGCTGACTAAAATACAGACTTATCAAATTAACATAAGCTGGAGTTCATTGTATCGGATGGTGGTTCCCTTACGAGGCGATCGCCCCAAAAAATTATTTGGAAAGATGATTGTCAGGGAGGAAGGCAACTGGATAAACTGATTGGGGTATTTCAGAGAATATATTTAAGTAATGTCAGCCATCCGCACGCTACACCAACAACTCATCACCAAGGAACGTTCTGCTGTCGAAATCATGACCGAGACGTTCACCCGTATCGCAGCGGTGGAACCCCAGGTTAAGGCATTCTTGACGTTAACAAAAGAGCAAGCCCTTGCCCAGGCGGCACTGGTAGATGCAAAAATTGCGGCGGGGGAACCCATTGGTCTCCTCGAAGGTATTCCCATCGCCATTAAAGATAATCTCTGTACCAAAGGTATTCAAACAACTTGCGCTTCTAAAATCCTCGAAGGTTTTGTTCCTACCTATGAAGCAACAGTTACCCAGAAGCTCCGGGATGCGGGGGCAATTATGGTCGGCAAGACTAATTTAGATGAGTTTGCCATGGGTAGCTCTACAGAAAATTCTGGTTACCAAGTTACGGGGAATCCCTGGGATGTAACCCGAGTCCCGGGGGGGTCTTCCGGAGGGTCTGCGGCAGCAGTAGCAGCGGATGAAGCGCCCATCGCCCTGGGTTCCGATACAGGGGGCTCCATTCGTCAACCGGCGGCCCTCTGTGGGGTTGTCGGTCTCAAGCCCACCTATGGGCTGGTATCTCGCTTTGGTCTGGTGGCCTATGCTTCTTCTCTAGATCAAATTGGCCCCTTTGCGCGGACGGTGGAAGATACAGCCATTCTGTTGGCGGCGATCGCCGGCCATGACCCCAAAGATTCCACCAGCCTAGATGTAGAAATCCCCCCATACAGCCAGTTACTTCAAGCTGAGCTTCCCAAGGACAAACCCCTGAAAATTGGCATCATCCAAGAAACCTTTGGGGAAGGTCTTGATCCAGAAGTGGCCGAAACAGTACGAAAGGCGATCGCCAAACTCCAAGAACTTGGGGCCGAAGTCGAAACCATTTCCTGTCCTCGCTTCCGGTATGGGCTGCCCGCCTACTACATCATTGCCCCTTCCGAAGCCTCTGCGAACTTGGCCCGTTACGACGCTGTGAAGTATGGCACCCGCAACGCCAATGCCGATAACCTGATCGATATGTATACCCAGACCCGGGCAGCAGGCTTTGGCCCCGAGGTAAAACGGCGGATTATGTTGGGAACCTATACCCTATCGGCCGGTTACTACGATGCTTACTACCTGAAGGCCCAAAAAGTACGAACTTTGATTAAAGAAGATTTCGACCAAGCTTTTGCGAAAGTTGACCTGCTCATTTGCCCCACTTCCCCCACCACTGCCTTTAAAGCTGGGGAAAAGACCGATGATCCCCTCAGCATGTACCTGTCAGATTTAATGACCATTCCAGTCAATCTAGCTGGTTTGCCCGCCCTCAGTATGCCCTGTGGCTTTGATGCCCAAGGACTACCCATCGGCATGCAACTCATTGGGAATGTGCTCCAGGAAGACTTATTGCTTCAAGTCGCCCACGTCTATGAACAAGCAACGGAATGGCACCAACGTCGGCCCCAATTGTAGATTCTGAGAGTCAAACAGTAGCCTATAAATCTGTCATTTTTCCCTGTAGTTTTCTATGGGGAATTGTTATTTAGATTTTTGCTCAGCCACCGCACAATTAAACAAAAAAAGGTGAGCAGTTTACCTGTTCACCCCCAGAAGATAGCTTTTGACCGATAACTGATTAGCTATTGACCAATCGCAACTAATTCCAATTACTTGATGCTTGCTTTTGCACCAGCTTCTTCGAGTTGCTTCTTAACGGCTTCAGCATCTTCTTTACCAGTGCCTTCTTTGATGGGCTTGGGTGCAGATTCAACCATTTCTTTCGCTTCCTTCAGACCGAGGCCAGTGATGCCACGAACGACCTTGAGGACGGCGATTTTCTTGTCAGCGGGAACTTCTTCGAGAATAACGTCAAATTCAGTCTTCTCTTCAACTTCCTCAGCAGCGGCAGCGCCGGGAGCCGCCATAACCATCCCACCAACAGGAGCAGCAGCACTTACACCAAAGGTATCTTCGATTTGCTTAACCAGTTCAGCGGCTTCAAGCAGGGTCAAAGATTTTAGCTTTTCCAAGATTTCATCAGTAACAGCAGACATTTAATCTATCTCCTTAGTGAATAAAAATTACGTTTAAATTAACGAAATAGTTAGGCCGTAAATAATTACGACGGGAGGGCCTAGGCTGCTTCTTTTTCGGAAACAGCTTTGATACCTCTGGCCAAAGAGCCCGGTACTTCGTTGATGCCGATGGCAATCTTCGCTGTAATTGCGTTGATCGCACCTGCAATCTGACCGTAAAGTTGCTCTTTAGTCGGCAGATCGCCGAGGGCTTCGACTTGGTCGCTGGTTAAGGCTTGGCCTTCCATTACGCCGCCACGAAGTTCTGTTTTCTTCGTCGCTTTGCGGAATTCCTTATAAGCTTTAACGGCGGATGCAACATCTTCTCCAGCAATCAAAAATGCAGAAGACTCTTTTAAGAAAGATTGCATCGGCTGCCAAGTGTCATCACCTTCAACAGCAATGCGCATCAGGGTGTTCTTGGCAATTTTGCAAGATGCCCCGGCAGGACGCAGGCGATTCCGGAGGTCGGTAATTTCCGCCACGGTCAAGCCTTTGTAATCAATCACAAAAGTTAGTTGTGCATCCTTCAGCAAATCCTTGATTTCAGCAACCAATTCTTGCTTATCTGCGAGCGATTTTCCCATTCTGTTCTCACCTCCTTTTTGGGGAAAGGTCAATTAAAGTAGGGACAAAAAATAAGCCCCAGCGGTAATGCCAGGGCCACGCTTTTCTTCCAATAAATTTTGGAAAAACTTGTTTGGTCTTGTAGCGCGTTACCTCGGCAGGCTATTTAAGCGATCGCCCCTGCTGTCTCTGGCATAGGTACAAACTTATTTTTTTGTCTTGCCTAGAAAATTTTCTTAGGCTTTGTCTTCGATGGAAAGATCCCGGAGAGCGTTAATATCCACCTGGATAGAAGGCCCCATGGAAGCAGAAACATAAATGCTCCGCCAGTAGCGACCTTTTGCCCCAGAGGGACGGTTCCGGTCGATGGTTTCCTGAAGAGCCTTTAAGTTTACCAGAAGATCTTCCGCAGTGAAAGAGGATTTACCAAAAAGAACGTGGACAATCCCCGCCCGGTCTGCCCGGAACTCTTGTTTCCCGGCTTTGAATTCGGCGATCGCCGCTGCTACATCAGTGGTTACAGTGCCACCCTTAGGCGAAGGCATCAAACCGCGAGGCCCCAGTTGACGACCCAAACGGGCAATCTTCGGCATCATATCCGGCGTTGCAATCAAGACTTCAAAATCCATCATGCCCTTCTGGATATCTTCGATGAGATCCTCAGAACCAACGAGATCGGCACCAGATTCCTGGGCAACCTTTACCTGTTCACCACTAGTGATAACCGCCACCCGGACAGATTGACCGGTCCCTTTCGGGAAGCCAACAGTCGTCCGCAACTGTTGATCAGTGTACTTCGGGTCAATCCCAAGGCGGATGTGAGCTTCTGCCGTTTCATCAAACTTAGCAGTTGCCGTTTCCTTTAAAAGCTTCATTGCTTCCAAAGGTTCATACGCTCTATCTTCGACTTTCTCAAGCGCTTCACGCAGTCGACGCGATAATTTCTTTGCCATGTTTACTCCTTGGGTTAATCACGAGACGTCACGCCTCTCCCCAAACATAAAAATTTAAAACGTTAGATACAGTCCGAATCGTCTATAAAAATCGCAGGATTTATTAATCCGTGACTGTGACGCCCATGTTCCGCGCGGTACCTTCAACAATTTTCATTGCTGCTTCGATATCATTCGCGTTCAAATCAGGCATTTTTGTTTGGGCGATTTCTTGGAGTTGCACCCGGGTGATGGAACCAGCCTTCTGTTTGTTAGGCTGAGCAGAACCCCGCTCAACCCCCGCCGCTTTACGAATAAGCACAGAGGCAGGAGGTGTCTTCAGGATAAACGTGAAACTGCGGTCTTCATATACCGAAATTTCTACCGGAATAATCATGCCAGCCTGATCAGAAGTCTTAGCGTTGTACTCCTTACAGAAAGCCATGATGTTTACACCGTGTTGACCCAGGGCCGGACCAACAGGAGGTGCAGGGTTTGCCTTGCCCGCAGGCAAAGCCAATTTAATTACCGTAACAACTTTTTTTGCCATTGCTAGCTCTGTTTTTCCACTTGATTAAATTCAAGTTCTACTGGCGTATCTCGACCAAAGATCGACAATAGAGCTTTCAGTTTGCTGCGCTCAGGGCTGACTTCAAT